>NZ_CP114599.1:319000-638000 GCF_027286305.1 Phenylobacterium sp. NIBR 498073 | reverse complement strand
GGGCCGGGCCCGCCCAGTCGCCGCGGGGACGCTCGTCACGGCCCTCCGGACGCGGGCCGCGCGGCTTGGCCGGCTTGCCGTCGTTGGAACGCGGTCCGCGCTCGATCAGGGTTGCGCCCTTGCGCGGGCCATCGCCCGGCTTGCGCTTGGGGCCGCCGGCGCGGGGCGGCGGCCGCGGCGGAGCCAGCGGATCACCGGGCGCGTAGCTGCGGATGCCGCCCGGGGTGTCGCCGGGAATGCGCGGCGAGCGTCGACGCGGCGCCAGCGGGACGGCGGGCGCGACCTCCTCGCCCGGGCGCGGGGCGCGGCGGCGCTTCACGGCCGGGGCCTTGATCTCGACCTTGGGACGGGCCCAGCCTTCCTTGTAGGCGGGCTTGGGCTTGGGCTCGGCCGCGGGACGGGCCGAGGAGCCGCGACGACCAGTGCCGTCGTGTACCGCATGGGCGCCGGGCGGGGCCTTCGGGGCCTTGAACGACGGGCGGTCGCCGGTCGGCAGGTTCTCGGGCGCGATGTACTCGACCAGCTGCTCGCGGATCACCCGCGGGCCGACCTCCTCGATCTGGCCGACCGGCAGCGAGCCGAGCGCGAACGTGCCGTAGGACATGCGGATCAGCCGCCCGACCTCCAGGCCCACCGACTTCAGCACCTTGCGGACTTCGCGGTTCTTGCCTTCGGCGATGGTGACGGTGATCCAGACGTTGGCGCCGCTCGGGCCGTCCTTGGCCTTGTCGATCTTGGCTTCCAGCGGACCGTAGCGGACGCCCTCGACGGTCACGCCGTCGGCCAGCTTGTCGAGATCGGCCTGGGTCACGCGGCCGCGGGCGCGCGCCCGGTAGACCCGGACGACGCCGCTGGAGGGCTGTTCCAGCGCGCGGGCCAGTTCGCCGTCGTTGGTCAGCAACAGCAGGCCTTCGGAGTTGATGTCCAGGCGCCCGATCGAGATCAGCCGCGGCAGGCCCGGCGGCAAAGCGTCGAACACCGTCGGGCGGCCCTGCGGGTCCTTGTGCGTGGTCAGGAGGTCGATCGGCTTGTGATAGCGGAACAGCCGCGTCGGCTCGGCGGCGTCGACCACCTCGCCATCGACCGTGAGGATATCGTCGGGCCGAACGTTCACCGCCGGGCTGGTCAGCACCTCGCCGTTCAGGGCCACGCGGCCCTCTTCAATGAGTTTTTCGACGTCTCGCCGGGAGGCTACGCCTGCCCGAGCCAGCGCCTTTGCGACGCGCTCACCTTGACCGGAGGCCGTCTCGTCGTTTCGTTGGGGGTCGTGGATCATGATCATCGCACCATGCGCATCGCGCTCGCGGCGGCGCAAGACGCCGCGTCACGCGGAGAAACTCCCGTAGGCGCCGTCGTCGTCGATCCGAGGACCGACGAGATCGTCGCCGTCGGGGCCAACGGCCCGATAGGCGCGCACGATCCGACCGCTCATGCCGAGATCGTCGCCCTAAGGCAAGCGGCTGCGAAGCTCGGGAACTACCGGCTGACCGACCTGACCCTCGTCGTGACCCTCGAGCCCTGCGCCATGTGCGCCGGAGCGATCAGCCATGCGCGGATCGGCCGCGTCGTGTTCGGGGCCGAGGACCCCAAGGGCGGCGCCGTGGTGCATGGCCCGAAATTTTTTGAGCAACCGACCTGCCACTGGCGCCCGCAGGTCACCGGCGGGGTGCTGGCCGAGGAAAGCGCCGAACTGCTGCGCGGCTTCTTCCGCGCCCGCCGCAAGAAGAAGGGCTAACCCCGGAACAGCTCGAGGAACGCGGCCAGCGCCGCCGGGTCGCCCTTCTCGATCTTGACCTTGCCGGAGGTGAGCGCCGCCTGCATCGCGCCCGGCGAGGCCAGCGCCCCGACCCAATCGGCCTTGGTCGCGGCGACCACCAGCGGGACGTCGCCGGCCACGCCCTGCGGCGTCTCGGCCACGCCGCGGCGCACGCGGATGGTCCAGTCGCCGTCGCCGATCAGCTTCAGCCCCACGGCCGCCTGCGCATTCGCCGCCTTTTCGGCGTTGAGCCGCACGGGGAAGGTCGCCACCACCGCGGCGGCCGGCAGGCCGGCGGCCTGCGAGCCGCTCTGGCGGGCGCTGATGATCTGGGCCCAGCCGGGGGCCTTCTTCTCGAGCTCGGCGGCGCGCTCCAGATAGTAGTTGCGGCCGTTGGGCGAGACACTGTCGTAGCCGAGCTGACGGAACGCCTTGGCCTGCAGGGCGTCGGCCTGCGGCTTCAGCCCCGCGTCGGCCCGGCCGACATGACCGGCCAGCTCGGCCGCCCATTTCCAGCGCCCGTCGTCGAACGCCTTCTGCGCCGCGGCCTGCGCCTGGGGCGCGCCGCCGGCCAGATCGACAATTTCCTTGGCCCGCACGTCCGGCGCGTCGAACGATAGGGCGGCCGGGTCGCCGCCGAACCAGCCCATGTAGCCGGCGAAAATCGAGCGCACCGACCATTCGACCGTGCCGTAGTGCTCGTAGAGGTACGGGTCGGCCGCCAGGTGGGCCGGCAGCTTCACCTTCTCGACGATCTCGTCCGGGGTCAGGCCCTGGTTCATCCAGCGGACCGTCTGGTCGTGGGTGAAGCGGATGGCGTCGCGGTAGTTGGTCAGCTCGGCGGCGATGGCCTGCGTCCCGACGATCGGCCGGGTGTGCGAGGGGACCAGCACCTCGGCCTTCAGCTCGCGCATCCGGTCGATGGAGTCCGCCCACTGCACCGGGTCGCGGTAGCTGGTGCCGCGGATCGTGTAGAGGTTGGGGAAGGCCTTGTAGATGTTGTCGCCGGGGAACAGCACCTTGCGCTCGGGCATCCAGACCAGGATCTGGTCCTCGGTCTCGCCGGGGGCATGTTCGAGCACGAACCGCTCACCGCCCAGCGTGATCTCCAGCTTGTCCGCAAACACGGTGTTGGGCGGGATGAAGCCCCCCGCCCCGCCGCCGCTGAAGGCCGAGAGATAGGGCCCGATCCCGACGCTGACGAAGCCGTCCGGCGTGCCCTTGGGCAGGAACACCCCGTACATCCGCGCCGCCCGCGCGGCGATGGCGGGGGCCGCAACGCCGTTCCACTTGGCCGCCTCGCGCAGCAGGGTGTCGTGGGCGATGATCTTGGCGCCGTCCGCCACCGGAAATCCGCGGGCGCCGTTGATGTGGTCGTTGTGGTTGTGGGTGTAGATCACCCCGACGATCGGCTTGCCGGCCGCGTGCGGCTCGAACTGGGTCCAGACCTTCTTGGCCTCATCGAGGCTGTCGGTGGTGTCGATGATGACGACCCCGGTCTTGCCGACCACCATGATCGAATTGGCGATCCCATAGCCGACCGCCGAAAAGATCCCCGGCGCCGGTTCATAGACCTTGGGCGGCGCGAACTCGGCGGTGTGGGCGGCCAGCGAAGGAGCGATCCGCGGGGCCGGCTCGTGGGCGAAGGCGGCGCCGGCGGCGCTCAGGGCGGCGGTCAGCGCGGCCCTTTGGGCCAGCATGCGGATCATCGAAGTCGCTCCCTATTGGCACGCAGCACGCCAATTGGAGCCGGCCGCCTCCAGCGGTCAAGGCTTGCCAGCGGAAAACCTCGCCCCGAAGATGGCCCCATAACTTAGATCATTAGGGAGAAACGACATGGGCCTGCTGGACGGCAAGGTCGCCATCATCACCGGCGCGGGCAACGGTTTGGGCGAGGCCTACGCCAAGCTGTTCGCCAAGGAAGGGGCCGCGGTTGTGGTCAACGACCTGGGCGGGCCGCGCGACGGTTCCGGTTCGGATAAGGGCGCGGCGCAGAAGGTCGTTGACGACATCATCGCCGCCGGCGGCCGGGCCGCGGCCAACACCGACGACGTCTCGACCCTCGAAGGCGGCGAGAACATCCTGAAGACCGCCCTGGATAATTTCGGCCAGGTCGACATCCTCGTCTGCAACGCCGGCATCCTGCGCGACAAGACCTTCGCCAACACCACCGAGGCCGATTGGGACCTGGTCGTGAAGGTCCACCTGAAGGGAACCTACTGCTGCACCATGCCGGTGTGGAAATGGATGAAGGACAACGGCAAGCCCGGGACTATCATCATGACCTCCTCGACCTCGGGCCTCTACGGCAACTTCGGCCAGTCGAACTACGGCGCGGCCAAGGCCGGCATCTACGGCTTCATGCGCGTGCTCTCGATCGAGGGGCGCAAGTACGGCATCCGGGTCATGGGCCTGGCCCCCGGCGCCTTCACCCGCATGACCTCGGACCTCCCCGGCTTCCGCGACAAGGAACCCGATCCGATGGCCCTGCCGGAGAACATCGCCCCCGGCGTGCTCTACATGGCCTCGGACCTCGCCGCCGACCACACCGGCAAGGTGCTGGGCGTCTCGTCCCGCGGCGTCCGCGAGATCAAGATGCTGCAGACCGACGGCTTCACGCCGGGCCGGCCCTACACCGCCCAGGAGGTCGCGGAGAACGCCGCCAAGGTGTTCTTCCCGGCCGCTCCGGAGAAGACCGCCGCGAGCGCCTGATCTATCGCGGGGGGCGTCGTACGAGCGTCGCCCCCGCGCCGTGTCATTGCCGGTTTGCGAAGCAAGACCGGGATGACACTCTAGGCGAATACGGCCAGCCGTTCGTCCAGCCTCTGGCGCACGGCCGGCCACTCGTCGGCGAGGATCGAGAAGATCACCGTGTCGCGGATGCGGCCGGTCCAGGTGACGCGGTCCTGGCGCAGGATCCCTTCCTGCACCGCCCCCAGCTTCAGCACCGCCGCGCGCGAGCGGGCGTTGCTGGCGTCGACGCGATAGACCACCCGCCGCGCGCCGCCGTCGAAGGCGTGCCCCATCATCAGCCGCTTGGCGGCCGGATTGACCACGCCGCCCCGCACGTCGGGCCGGTAATAGGTGCCGCCGACCTCCAACACCGCATTGGCCGGGTCGACGCCGTAGAAGGTGGTGAGCCCGACCACTTCGCCGCCGACCATCACCGCGTAGCCCTGGGCGCCGCCCTTGGCGTTGTCGTCGATCAGCTTGGCCCAGGTCGGGTCGAAGTGCTCGCCGGCCCAGGAGTAGGGATAGAGGCGGGTCCAGACGTCCTGGTCGGCGTTGCAGGCCGCGCGCAGCCCCTCGCGGTGCGGCTCGCCGATCGGCTCCAGCCGCACGAACGGGTTTTCCAGCACCCTGGGTTCGATCTTCATCCGGCCCCTCGCACGAACAGTTGAGCGGCCTGGATCAGATAGAGGACCCCGATCCCGGTCACGATCCACTTCGTCCAGCGCTTGAAGTCCACATCGGTGATGCGGCCGAGGATCCAGCCGCCGACCGCCGTACCCGCCATCGAGAGCGGAATGGCGATCACGAACATCCACCAGGGCGGCAGGTCCTGGGCGCGACTGGTGAGCAGCGGCGTCCCGTAGACCAGGATCTTGGCCAGGTGGGCGAACACCTGGGTCGCGGCCTTGGTGGCGACGATGGCGTGCCGGGTCAGGCTGGTGCGCACAAAGAAGATGTCGAGCAGCGGGCCGGCGACCCCGGCGGAGAGGTTGAGGCCCGTGACCATCAGGCCCGACGCGAAGGCCTGGGGCGGCCGCGCCGCGTCGAGGTTGATCCAGCGCTGCGGCAACCAGAGCAGGAACGGCACCAGGCCCATCAGCAGGTAGAGCACCGGCTTGGACGGCGCCAGCGAGATCAGCGCGACGATGCCGCCGGCAATCGCCGAGGCCAGGGCGTACCAGCCGACGATGTCCCAGCGGACGAACTTGCGGTGCAACACCGCGCGCCAGCCGTTGGCGACGAGCTGCAGGATGCCGTGGGTCACGAATGCGGCGGAGACCGGCAGCACCAGCGCCAGCCCGCCCATCAGCACCAGGCCGCCGGCCATGCCGAACACCCCCGACAGGGTCGCCGTGACGAAGGCCAGGCAGATTATGAACAGAGCCGAGATCAGGCCCATGGGTCGTCCTCCAGGTTGCGAGCGGCTCGGACGGGGGACACAGGCGCCCCGGCTCCACCGGTCAGCTGCGCGACGCGCGCGCGGGAAAGAGGTCGCCTCGCTGCGGCTCCCGGCGGTCGCGCCGGACGGAGGTTCGCTGTGGGCGAACCTTGCTTACACCGAACAGGCGTGGCTGTCAGATGAGCTTGTAGAAGTATGTGGTGCTGCAGAGTTCGCCGTCGGGCGTCAGCGCGTAGTTCGGGATGACCCCGACCCGCTCCCAGCCCAGCCGCGCGTAGAGCCGCTCGGCCTCGCCGCCGGTGACCGTGTCGAGCACCAGCAGCGTCAGGCCGAGGCCGCGGCCCGCGTCCTCGGCGGCGGCCAGCAGCGCCTCGGCCGCGCCGCGCCGCCGGCCGCGTCGGTGGACGAGCATCTTGGCGACGTCGCCGCGGTGCGGCTGGTTGGGCATGCCGGCGGCGATCACCTGCACGACGCCGAACAGACCCTCGTCGTCCTCAGCCGCCAGCACCGCGCGGCCGTCGCCGGCCTGGGCCGCGGCCGCGCGCGCCCAGAACGCAGTCGCCTCGTCGAGGGTCAGGCCCGCCATGAACGAGACCGAAGCCCCGCCGTCCACGCAGTCCTTCAGCACCGCCCCGAGGGCCGAGGCGGCGCGGAGGGTTTCGTCGGCGCTCAGCCGTTTGATGCGAAAGCTCATGGTCTGAGCCTAGGCCCGGCCGACCGCGCCGGTCGATGGCGGCCGGGCAAAGAAAAAGGCCCCGGACGCGCCGGGGCCTGATCCTGTGCAGCTGTGTCAGCCGACGCCTAGTTGCGGAACACCGCGGCGGTCGACGGATCGTGCGGCATCTCGCGGTACTGGCGGACCTCGTTGCGGCCCACGACCATGTGGTGCACCTCGTCCGGGCCGTCGGCCAGGCGCAGGGTGCGGGTCGAGGTGTACATCCGGGCCAGCGGGGTCTTTTGGCTGACGCCCAGGGCGCCGTGCATCTGGATCGCCTGGTCGATGATCGTGCAGACCCGCTCGGGCACCATGGCCTTGACCATGTGGATCCAGATCCGGGCTTCGTCGCGCGGCAGGATGTCCATGGCCTTGGCGGCCTTGAGCACCATCAGGCGCATGGCCTCGATCTCGATGCGGGCGCGGCTGACGATTTCGATGTTGCCGCCCAGCTGGATGATCGGCTTGCCGAACGCCTCGCGGGTCAGACCGCGGGTGACCAGCAGGTCGAGGGCCTTCTCGGCCTGGCCGATGGCGCGCATGCAGTGGTGGATACGGCCCGGGCCCAGGCGCAGCTGGCTGATCTCGAAGCCGCGGCCTTCACCGAGCAGCATGTTCGAGGCCGGCACGCGCACGTTGTCGAACACGATGTGCATGTGGCCGTGCGGGGCGTCCGGATCGCCGAACACGTTCATCGGGCCGAGGATCTTCACGCCGGGCGCGTCGGTCGGCACCAGGATCTGCGACTGGCGCAGGTGGGGCGGGCCGTCCGGGCTGGTCTGGACCATGGTGATCATGATCTTGCAGCGCGGGTCGCCGGCGCCCGAGATGTAGTGCTTCTCGCCGTTGATCACGTACTCGTCGCCGACCAGGGTGGCGCGGGTGTTGATGTTCTTGGCGTCGGACGAAGCGGCGTTGACCTCGGTCATCGCGAAGGCCGAGCGGATCTCGCCGTTCAGCAGCGGCTTCAGCCACTTTTCCTTCTGTTCCGGCGTGCCGACGCGCTCCAGCACTTCCATGTTGCCGGTGTCCGGGGCGGCGCAGTTCATCGTCTCCGACGCCATCGGGTTCTTGCCGAGTTCGACGGCGATGTAGGCGTAGTCGAGGTTCGACAGGCCTTCACCGGTGTGGGCGTCCGGCAGGAAGAAGTTCCACAGGCCGGCGGCCTTGGCCTTGTCCTTGGCCGCTTCCAGCACTTCCAGCTGGCCGGGCGCGTAGCTCCAGATGTCGGTCTTGCCCTCGCCGAGGCGATGGAATTCCTCGGACATGGGCTGGACCACGTCCTTGATGAATTGCTTGACCTGATTGTAGAGCGGCAGCGCCTTGTCCGACATGCGCAGGTCGTTCAGTTCGTCCTGCACGTTCAGCGTGAAGCTGGCCTGCTTAGCGGCCTCGGTCATCTGGGTCTCTCCTGCTGCGATCTTGGTTGGCGGTAGTTTTGGCCCATATTCCCGCAAAATCAAACAAGCGTTTTAATTTTACAGCGTCCAGCATTGGACGTGCGCCATCGCGAGGCCGAGAACCCCTGCTGCGCAAGGGCTCAGTCCGAAATCACGGATCGGAGAAAGCCGGCGCCTCCGCGCCGCCGCCTCAGGCGTAGAGCGGCGCGGGCAGGCTCAGCAGCACCAGGGCCGCAGCCAAGCCCAGGATGACCAGCGCAGGCGCAAGCTTGAGGAGCAGGTTCATGATGGTGACATGGGAGCGACCGGTCGGTATCGCCAGCCGCAATCCCGACATTTTCTCGCGGGCCGCTCAGCCCTGGTGGCAGACGGCTTCGATGTTGTGTCCGTCGGGATCGAGCACGAAGGCCCCGTAATAGGTCGGGTGATAGTGCTCGCGCAGGCCCGGCGCGCCGTTGTCGCGCCCGCCGGCGGCCAGGGCGGCCGCATAGAAGGCGTCGACCGTGGCGCGGTCGGGCGCGGTGAAGGCGACGTGCAGGGCGCCGGTCGTCGCGCCGGCGTCGCCGATCCAGAAATAGGGCCTGCCGTCCGAACCATAGCCGAGATGGCTGGAGCCGCCGGTCTGCTCGGGCGTCACCTCCATCACCATGGCCACGCCCAACGGCGCGAGCGCGGCGTCGTAGAAGGCCCGCGCCCGGGCGAAGTCGCTGACGGTCAATCCGATGTGGTCGAGCATGGCGTGTCCTCCGATCGTCAACCGCCAGCCTTAGCGGCGGGACTGACGCAAACCTGTCAGCAGCCCCGCCGGTTCGCCGGCTATTTCGCGGCCAGGCCCGAGGTGTTCTTGCAGACCGCCTCGACCAGCGCCTTGTCCTCGGCGCTCTTGGCCGCGCCGGGGGTGGCGGTGCGCCAGGTCGCCGACAGCTCCAGCGGCTTCTTCGGCGAATAGCCGCCGAGGCTGATCATCGACTTGCCGCTGCAGTCGACGGCGGTGACGAAGCCGACCCCGTCGGCCTTGCCAGGGCCGGACGGCCCCATGCGCGGTTCGGCGCCCGGCTTGCCGACCGCCTGCATCACGACCACGCGGCCCGTCAGGGTGTCGCGGTATGAATAATCGGCGTCATAGGACCATTCGAGCCCGTTGGCGGTCTTGGCGTAGGGGGTCCAGGCCTCGGCCTGGGCGGTGGTGGCGGCGGCCAAGGCGCAGAGGCCGGCGAGCGCGAAAATGCGGCGCATGGTGGTGTTACTTCTCCTGGTGTTCCCTCGGGTCCGACCCTATCTGCGGCGCGTGCCGGTAACCAAGCGGAATCAAAAACCGTCGTGCGCCGTGCTTGACTCCCTTCGGAGCGTTCCCTACCTCCGCCCTGCGTTAGCACTCAGGGGTCGCGGCTGCTAACGGCCGCACCCGGAGGCTGACCGACAGGCATTCAACCGTCCCGAACGGAGACATAAGATATGGCGTTTCGTCCTCTGGGAGACCGCGTCCTCGTGAAGCGCGTCGAGGAAGAAGAAAAGACCAAGGGCGGGATCATCATCCCCGACACCGCCAAGGAAAAGCCGCAGGAAGGCGAAGTCGTCGCCGTCGGCCCTGGCGCCCGTGACGACAACGGCAAGCTTCAGCCGCTCGACGTGAAGGCCGGCGACCGCATCCTGTTCGGCAAGTGGTCGGGCACCGAGGTCAAGATCGACGGCAAGGACCTGCTGATCATGAAGGAAAGCGACGTCCTGGGCGTGGTCGAGTAACCACCCCTCCTTCGTCCTTCCTCCCCATCCACTTCTATTGAAAGACGAGAAAAATGGCCGCCAAAGACGTCTATTTCTCCTCCGACGCTCGTGACCGCATGCTGCGCGGCGTCAACACCCTCGCCAACGCGGTGAAGGTGACCCTCGGCCCCAAGGGCCGCAACGTCGTCATCGAAAAGTCGTTCGGCGCCCCGCGCTCGACCAAGGACGGCGTCTCGGTCGCCAAGGAAATCGAACTGGCTGACCGCTTCGAGAACCTCGGCGCCCAGCTGATCCGCGAAGTCGCCTCGAAGACCAACGACAAGGCCGGCGACGGCACCACCACCGCCACCGTCCTGGCGCAAGCCATCGTCGTCGAAGGCCTGAAGTCGGTCGCGGCCGGCATGAACCCGATGGACCTGAAGCGCGGCGTCGACAAGGCGGTCGCCAAGGTCATCGAGGAGATCAAGTCGACCTCCAAGAAGGTCACCACCAACTCGGAAATCGCTCAGGTCGGCACCATCTCGGCCAACGGCGACCTGGAAGTCGGTGAAATGATCGCCAAGGCCATGGCCAAGGTCGGCAACGAAGGCGTCATCACCGTCGAAGAAGCCAAGAGCCTGGAAACCGAACTCGACGTCGTCGAGGGGATGCAGTTCGACCGCGGCTACCTGTCGCCGTACTTCATCACCAACGCCGACAAGATGGAAGTCGAGCTGGAAGAGCCGCTGATCCTGCTCTTCGAAAAGAAGGTCTCCTCGCTGCAGCCGCTGCTGCCGGTGCTGGAAGCCGTGGTGCAGTCGGGCCGTCCGCTGCTGATCATCGCTGAAGACGTCGAAGGCGAAGCCCTGGCCACCCTGGTGGTCAACAAGCTGCGCGGCGGCCTGAAGGTCGCGGCCGTCAAGGCTCCGGGCTTCGGCGATCGCCGCAAGGCCATGCTGGAAGACATCGCCATCCTGACGGGCGGCGAGCTGATCAGCGAAGACCTGGGCATCAAGCTCGAGAACGTCACCCTCGACATGCTCGGCCGCGCCAAGAAGGTCCAGATCACCAAGGACGACACCACCATCGTGGACGGCGTCGGCGCGAAGGACGCGATCGAAGGCCGCATCGGCCAGATCAAGCGTCAGATCGAAGAGACCACCTCGGACTACGACAAGGAAAAGCTGCAAGAGCGTCTGGCCAAGCTGGCCGGCGGCGTTGCGGTCATCCGCGTCGGCGGCGCGACTGAAGTCGAAGTGAAGGAAAAGAAGGACCGCGTCGACGACGCCCTCAACGCGACCCGCGCGGCCGTGGAAGAAGGCATCGTGCCCGGCGGCGGCGTGGCGCTGCTGAAGGCCTCCAAGGTCCTCGACGGCCTGAAGGGCGACAACGCCGATCAGGACGCCGGCGTCGCCATCGTGCGTCGCGCCCTGCAGGCGCCGATCCGTCAGATCTCGGAGAACGCCGGGGTCGAAGGCTCGATCGTCGTGGGCAAGATCCTCGAGAACAACTCGCCGACCTTCGGCTTCAACGCTCAGACCGAGCAGTATGTCGACCTGGTCGCCGACGGCGTCATCGACCCGGCCAAGGTCGTCCGCACCGCTCTGCAGGACGCCGCCTCGGTGTCGGGCCTGCTGATCACCACGGAAGCGGCGATCGTCGAAGCCCCGAAGAAGAACGCTCCTGCCGGCGGCATGCCGGACATGGGCGGCATGGGCGGCATGGACTTCTAAGTCCAAGCTTAGCTTCGAAATGACGAAGGGCGGGGCCGCGAGGCTCCGCCCTTTTTCTTTGCCGCTACCGCTTTGCGTCCCCGATCACCACGCCGCCGGCCCAGCTGGCCAGGCCGGTGATGATCGCCGCGGCGACGCCGGACCAGAAGCCGTGCACCCAGAAGCCGGGCAGCATCCAGGCCACCAGCCCGATCATCGCCGCGTTCAGCACCAGCAGGAACAGCCCCAGGGTGACGATGGTCAGCGGCAGGGTGAGGATGAACAGGATCGGCCGCACCACAGCGTTCAGCACCCCCAGCAGCACTGCCGCCAACAGCAGGTCGACGAAGCTGTCGTAACCCACCCCCTTGAGCAGATAGGCGGCGAGCGCGAGGCCCAGCGCGGCGAAGATCACGCGGGCGATAAAGCGGGTCATCGGGAAGCTCCGTGGCGTTTCGCAACTGACGATGGGGCCGGGCGCGCAGCTTTGCAATCGCACGGGCCGGGCCTAAGTCTGGCCTGCAACCCGCCAGGAGCCCCCATGCCCTACGTCAACATCCGCATCACCGCCGGCGCCACCGAAGAACAGAAGGCCGAACTGATCGCCGGGACGACCGACCTGCTGGTCAAGGTGCTGAACAAGAACCCGGCCTCGACCTTCGTGGTGATCGATGAGGTGCCGCACGAGAACTGGGGGAGCGGCGGGATCAGCGTCGCCGCGCGCGACCGCAAGACCCCCTGAGCTCCCCTGAGTTTCAGGCCGGTTACAAGCGCGCCCCGCTTTGGCCGCACCGCCGGTCCAGCTAGACCGCCCGGCGCCGGGACGGGCGCGCAAGGGTTTCTCATGCTTCGTATCGCCATCGCCGCCGCGCTGCTCGCCGCCACGCCTGCTCTCGCCCAGCCGGGTCCGCCGCAGGGAGGCCCGGCCGGTCCCGGCGAGCACGTGCGCCTGTTCCTCAGCCCGTCGGGCGAGCCGTTCCGCGGGCAGGACGGCCTGGCCGACTGGTTCGCCGCGGCCGACGCCGACAAGGACGGGACGCTGACACTGGCCGAGTTCCGCGACGACGCCATGCGCTTCTTCAAGGTGCTGGACGCCGACGACGACGGCCAGGTCGACGGCCCGGAGAACAGCGCCTACGAGACCAAGATCGCGCCCGAGATCACCCGTATGGACCTCGGTCCCGGCGGCCCGCCCGGCAAGCGTCCGCTCGTGCGCCGGACCGACAAGCGCGAGCCGCGGGTCGGGGCGGCTCGGTTCTCGCTGATCAACGAGGCCCAGCCGGTGCGCGGCGCCGACGCCGACCTCAACCAGCGGGTCAGCAGCGAGGAATGGGCCAAGGCCGCCCGCCGGCGTTTGGAGATCCTCGACGCCGACCAGGACGGCAAGCTGACGCTCGACGCCCTGCGCCCGCGCCTGGCGCGCTAGGCGCTCGCCAGGTCCACCTGCGGCACCTGCTGGCTGAGCCGGCCGCCGATGCGGATCGGCTCGACCCGCCGCGCAAGGCCGCTGGAGTCGTCGGTCTCGACGAACACGCCGCAGACCGTCGCCGGTCCCTCGGCAGGCTTGTAGCGGCCTCCGGAGATGCGGGTGGTGAACCGGCGCAGCGGCTCTTCCTTCTGGTTGCCGATGACGCTGTCATAGTCGGCGCAGGCGCCGGCGTCGGTCTGGTAGGCGGTGCCGCCCGGCAGGATCTGGCAGTCGGCGGTCGGCACGTGGGTGTGGGTGCCCACCACCAGGCTGGCGCGGCCGTCGCAGAAGTGGCCCATGGCCATCTTCTCGCTGGTCGCCTCGGCGTGCATGTCGACCACCACAGCGTCGGCGACCATGCCCAGCGGGGCCTTGTCCAGCTCGCGGTCGACGGCGGCGAACGGGTCGTCGAGCGAATCCATGTGCACCCGGCCGAGCAGGTTGATCACTACGATCCGCTTGCCTTCCCGCGTCTCGAACAGATTGGCGCCGCGGCCCGGCGCGTCGGCCAGCACCGGATAGTTCAGCGGCCGGATCAGCCGCGGTTCGCGCACGATGTAGGTCAGCGCTTCCTTCTGGTCCCAGGAGTGGTTGCCCAGGGTCAGGCAGTCGGCGCCGGCGTCGAACAGTTCGCGCGCGGTGCTCTCGGTGATCCCGAAGCCGGCCGCCGCGTTCTCGGCGTTGATGATCACGAACTCGAGCCCCAGCGCGCGGCGCAGGTGCGGCAGGTGATCGGCGAGGCCCTCGCGGCCGGCCCGGCCGACCACGTCCCCGAAGAAAGCAAAGCGCATGCGGAATTAGTCCTTTCGGACCTCCGTATACCCGTTTTCCGTGAGGATGGCGTCCAGCCTTTGGTCGTGCGGCTCCATGACCAGGGCCTCGACCTCCTGGCCGGCATAGGCCAGGCCCAGCACGAACACCGGACCACGCGCCCGCAACGCCGCCAGGGTGCGGTCGTAGTGCCCGCCGCCCTGGCCCAGACGACCGCCGGCCTTGTCGAAGGCCAGCAGCGGGCAGATCACCAGGCTCGGCGTCACCTGCGGCGCCTCGGGCGGCGGCGTCGGCACGCCGAAGGCGTCGGTCTGCGGCGCATCGCCCGCCCGCCAGGCCCGGAAGATCAGCGGCGCGTCGGCCGCCATCGTCACCGGCAGGGCCAGGCGGCCGCCGGCGTTGACCAGCCGCGCGGCCAGCGGGGCCGGATCGAGCTCGGAGCCCACCGCATGGTAGCTGGCGAACCACTCGAAGGCCGGCAGCGCGTCGAGCGGCAAGGCCGCGGCGGCGGCCTGGGCGGCGTCCGGCCGCGCCGCATCGAGGGCCCGCCGGCGCTTGCGCAGCACGCTTCGAAGTTTCGTTTTGTCAGGAGGAAGGTTCACCGCGCGAGCTTAGCGCGAAGGGTGGCGGCGCCGCGAGAGCCGTGAAGGTCGGTTTTATCCCCTCGGACCTGGCTAACCAGGTGGGCTCCGTAGTGCCTGGCCCCACGGGACCAGGCAGGGACAGATCCCTTCGAAGAAATTAAGGTCTCTGGGATAGATTGCCTTCGACGAGAGCCACAGCATGACCCGCCGGGACCCAAGGTAGGGCGGCGGGGCGTCGGGAACAAGCGGGGCGGACCGCCAAAAGCTGTCATCCCGGTTTCGGCCCAGCCGAGGACCGGGACCCATTCGCGCCGTATTGCGGAATGGGCTGGGTTGGGACTCTCCCGAGAGATCAGGTGTTCATGGGTCCCGGTCTTGCTTCGCAAACCGGGATGACACTCACTATCCCTGCGCCAGCTTTTCGATGCGCTTGGCGGCGTTTTCCAGGGCGCCGACGGCGCGGGTCTCCACCCGGGCCTGGTCGGACTGGAAGCGGGCGAGTTCGGCCTGCACCACCGAGAGACGGCCTCGCAGGTCGGAAAGTTCGTCGGCCAGCAGCAGGGCGCCCATCAGGAACAGCCGCGTCTCGCCCAGCTGGCCCATGTCCTCGGACACCTGGCGCACCTGGCGGTCGAACAGCCGGGCCAGCTCCAGCAGGTGGTGTTCCTGGCCGTCCTCGCAGCCGACCGCATAGGGGCGGCCGTTGACGGTGATGTTGACCTGAGCCATGGCCTCTACGCCTCCTCGGTCTCTTGCGCAGGTTCGCCGGCCAGCGCCGCCTTGATCTCGGCGATGGCGCGACCCAGGGCCGCAGAGGCTTCGGCGCCGGCTTCCTCCAGCTCGCGCTCGCGCACCTTGGCCTTTTCAAGCTCGGCCACCAGCCGGCCGCCGCCTTGGTCGAACAGGTCCCCGCCCCCCTGCCCGGCCCCGCCCGCAAGGCGTTGCTCGAGTTGAGAGATCGCCCGGTCCAGCCGTTTCACGGCCTGCTCGAGAGGGCTTTCGCCCGCCGGCTCCCGCATATTCCCGCGCTCCGAAACTGTGTCCGTTAATCTATAGACTGCGTCGGCCTTGCGCCGAAAGCCGGACTGTGGCGTGACGTTTCCTTGACCCTGCAAGCCTCGCGTGCGAGGGGCGCGCGCAAATTCCCGCACTCTTCCCCGCCAGACTCACCGGAACAGATAATGCCCGCACCGCTGCAAACCATGGCCGACGCCATTCGCGTGCTCTCGATGGACGCCGTCGAGCAGGCGGCCTCGGGACACCCCGGCATGCCGATGGGCATGGCCGACGTCGCCACGGTGCTGTGGAGCAAGTTCCTCAAGTTCGACGCCAGCGCGCCCGACTGGGCTGACCGCGACCGCTTCGTGCTGTCGGCCGGCCACGGCTCGATGCTGCTCTACTCGCTGCTGCACCTGACCGGCTTCAAGGCGATGACGCTGGAGCAGATCAAGAACTTCCGCCAGTGGGGCTCCAACACCGCCGGCCATCCCGAATACGGCCACACCCCGGGCGTCGAGACCACGACCGGCCCGCTGGGCCAGGGCCTGGCCACCAGCGTCGGCATGGCGATGGCCGAGCGTCACCTGGCCGCCCGCTTCGGCGCCGACCTAGTCGACCACCGCACCTGGGTGATCTGCGGCGACGGCTGCCTGATGGAGGGCGTCAGCCATGAGGCGATCAGCCTGGCCGGCCGCCTGAAGCTGAACAAGCTGACCGTTCTCTGGGACGACAACGACGTGACCATCGACGGCGCGGTGTCGCTGGCCGAGACCGGCGACCAGGTCGCCCGCTTCAAGGCCGCCGGCTGGGCGGTGAAGTCGATCGACGGGCACGACTACGGCCAGATCCGCCGGGCGCTGGCCTGGGCCACCAAGCAGAACCGTCCCTCGCTGATCGCCTGCAAGACCAAGATCGGCAAGGGCGCGGCGACCATGGAAGGTCACCACAAGACCCACGGCGCGGCCCTGGGCGCGACCGAGATCGCCGCCACCCGCGCCAAGATGGGCTGGTCGGCCGAGGCGTTCGCGATCCCGGACGAGGTCGTGAAGCCCTGGCGTTCGGCCGGTCGCCGCGGCGCCAAGGACCGCAAGGGCTGGGAAAAGCGCCTGGCCGCCTCGAACCACGCCGCCGAGTTCACCCGCGCCATCAAGGGCGAGCTGCCGGCGGACGCCTTCGAACGCCTGGACGCCCACATCGCCGAAGCCGCGAGCGCCAAGCCGGCCGCCGCCACCCGCCAGCATTCGGGCTCGGCGCTGGACGCGCTGTTCCCGGCGATCCCGGAAATGGTCGGCGGTTCGGCCGACCTGACCGGCTCGAACAACACATTCGTCAAGAACACCGCGATCTTCGACACCCCCGACTATGCCGGCCGCTACGTGAACTACGGCGTGCGCGAGTTCGGCATGGCTGCGGCGATGAACGGCATGGCCCTGCACGGCGGCGTCATCCCCTACGGCGGGGCGTTCATGGTGTTCTCGGACTACAGCCGCCCGGCGATCCGCCTGGGCGCGCTGATGGGCGTGCGGGTGGTCCACGTGATGACCCACGACTCCATCGGCGTCGGCGAGGACGGCCCGACCCACCAGCCGATCGAGCACCTGGCCAGCATGCGCGCCATGCCCAACCTCAACGTCTTCCGCCCGGCCGACGCGGTGGAGACCGCCGAGTGCTGGAAGGTCGCGCTGCAGTCGAAGAAGACCCCTGCGTTCATGGCCCTGTCGCGCCAGAAGGTCCCGGCGGTGCGCGACAGCGCCCCGGAAAACCTCTCGGCCAAGGGCGCCTACGAGCTGAAGGCCGCCAGCGGCGAAGCCAAGGTGACCATCTTCGCCTCGGGCACCGAAGTCTCGATCGCCGTCGCGGCCCAGGGCCTGCTGGAAGCCGAGGGCGTTCCGACCCGCGTCGTCTCCACCCCCTGCTGGGAACTGTTCGACGCCCAACCGGAAGCCTATCGGCAGGCGACCATCGGCAAGGCGCCGGTGCGCGTCGCCGTCGAGGCGGCGGCCAGCTTCGGCTGGGAGCGGTTCATCGGTGAAAACGGCGTCTTCGTCGGCATGCACGGCTGGGGCGCCAGCGCGCCGGCCGACCGCCTGTACAAGGAATTCGGCATCACCGCCGAAGCCGTCGCCGCCGCCGCGAAGGCCAAGCTCGGCTAAGCTGGGCCGGCCCGCCTCCATCGTCAGCCGCGGAAGCCTATCGGCAGGTTTTCGCGGCTGATCTCCAACTACCTGCCAGGATGGCCCGCATGCGTCTCGGAACCCCGCTCTCGCCGTCGGCCGTCAGGGTCATGCTGCTGGGCTCGGGCGAGCTCGGCAAGGAAGTCGCCATCGAGCTGCAGCGGCTCGGCTGCGAGGTCATCGCCGTCGACCGCTACGCCGGCGCCCCGGCCATGCAGGTGGCCCACCGCAGCCACGTCATCGCCATGACCGACCCCGTGGCCCTGCGCGCCCTGGTGCTGGCCGAATGCCCGCACCTGATCGTGCCCGAGATCGAGGCCATCGCTACCGACGAGCTGGTCAAGCTGGAGGCCGAGGGCGTGGCGACCGTCATCCCGACCGCCCGCGCCGCCCAGCTGACCATGAACCGTGAGGGCATCCGCCGACTGGCCGCCGAGACCCTTTCCCTGGCCACCTCGCCCTACGCTTTCGCCTCCTCGGAGGCCGAGCTGGCGGAGGGCGCGGCCAAGGTCGCCGGCTTCCCCTGCTTCGTGAAGCCGGTGATGTCGTCGTCGGGCAAGGGCCAGTCCTATGTCGAGGGCCCCGAGGGCATCGCCGCGGCCTGGCGCTACGCCCTGGAGGGCGGCCGGGTCGAACAGCCCCGCGTGATCGTCGAGGGCAAGATCGAGTTCGACTTTGAGATCACCCTGCTGACCGTGCGCTCCAAGGGCGCCGACGGGCAGATCGCGACCAGCTTCTGCGCCCCGATCGGCCACCGCCAGGTCAAGGGCGACTATGTCGAGAGCTGGCAGCCGCAGGCGATGAGCCCGGCCGCGCTGGCCAGCGCCCAGGACATCGCCGCCAAGGTCACCGGCGAGCTGGGCGGCCTGGGCATCTTCGGGGTCGAGCTGTTCGTGCGCGGCGACGAGGTCTGGTTCTCGGAGGTCAGCCCGCGGCCGCACGACACCGGCCTGGTCACGCTGGCCACCCAGTACCTCAGCGAGTTCGCCCTCCACGCCCGCGCCATCCTCGGCCTGCCGACCGACGTCGCCCTGCGCGAGCCGGGCGCCAGTGCGGTGATCTATGGCGGCATGGAGGCCCAGGCCATCGCTTTCGAAGGCGTCGCCGAAGCCCTGCGCGTGCCGGCTGCGGACCTGCGCCTGTTCGGCAAGCCCGAGAGCTTCGAGCGCCGCCGCATGGGCGTCGCCCTGGCCCGCGGCGCCGACGTCGACCAAGCCCGCGAGCGGGCGCGCGAGGCCGCCGCCCTGGTCAAGCCGGTCAAGGGCTGATCAACCGCCCGGCGAAGGCTTCAGCGCCGCCTCGGCGATATGCCACTTGCGCTGTTCGTCGCTGGAGCCGGGCACGTTGTTGACCCGGCGCAGGCGCACGTCGCCCTTCATGTGGACCGCCTCGCCGGTTTTCAGCTGGCCGTAGATGACCACCGGCACCTCGACATAGAGCGAGCCCGCCGCGCCCTCGATGTCGCCGGGCGCGCCGATCTCGGCGTTGTAGCTCGCATACTTGTCGAAACCCGCGGCGAAGGCCTGGGCGGTCTGGCCGCTGGCCTTGCCGCCGTCGCTCCAGAGCTTCCAGGCCTCGGCGTACTTCTGCTCGCCGATCAGCGCGTAATAGGTCTGCACGACGTTGGCCGCGCCCTGGGCGCTTTCGGGGGTGATCGGGCCCTCGGAGATCGGGGTCTTGTCGTCGGGCAGGCCGCCGGGGCTGCCGGGCGGCGGCGGCGCGACCGGGGCGGCGGCCGGCTCGGGCGCCTTGCAGTTTACGCCGGGGGCGCTGGCGATGTCCTCGCCGGCGGCCAACGGGCTGAGCTGCCCCTGGGTCATGCCCTTCGTCCACCACTGATAGCCGTCGCCGGTGTAGCGCGCGCCGCTAGCCGAGATGGCGATCTTCAGGGTGCGGCGCTTGCCGTCGATCTCGACCACCGCGGTGTCGGTGTCGGGATAGCTGGCCCGCACGGTGCGCCCGTCGTCGCAGGCATAGGTGATCACCGGCGCGGCCGGCGCCGCCTTGGCCGGGGCCTGGGCCTGTTCCGCCGGCTTGCTGCAGGCCGCCAGGCCAAGACCGGCCATCACCGCCGCGGCGGCCAGATACTGAAGATTCGCCACTCCGAAGTTCCCTCTGCTGTTCGGCTTGGCCATAGCGCGCGACCGGCGTTCGCGTTCCCGGACCGGTGTTTGACAACGATATCGGCAACGCATTGTAGCGAGACTTGACCGCCCCGGGCTTGACTCCCGCCCCCCCGGCCTCAAGAACCGCCCCAAATCAATTGGCTCAGGAGTTTTCGATGACCGTTCGCGTCGCCATCAATGGGTTCGGCCGTATCGGCAGGCTGGTCCTGCGCTCGATCGTCGAGCATGGACGCAAGGACATCGAGGTCGTCGCGATCAACGACCTGGGCCCGGTCGAGACCAACGCCCACCTGCTGCGCTACGACAGCGTCCATGGCCGCTTCCCCGGCGCCGTGACCGTCGCCGGCGACACCATCGACGTCGGCTTCGGCCCGATCAAGGTCACCGCGATCCGCGATCCGAAGGACCTGCCGCACAAGGACCTGGGCGTCGACATCGCGCTCGAGTGCACCGGCCTGTTCACCACCAAGGAAAAGGCCTCGGCCCACCTGGAAGCCGGCGCCAAGCGCGTGATCGTCTCGGCCCCGTGCGACAACGCCGACAAGACCATCGTCTACGGCGTCAACCACGACACCCTGACCAAGGACGACCTGGTCATCTCGAACGCCTCGTGCACCACCAACTGCCTGGCGCCGGTCGCCAAGGTCCTGCACGAGCTGGCCGGCATCGAGCGCGGCTACATGACCACCATCCACTCCTACACCGGCGACCAGCCGACGCTGGACACCATGCACAAGGACCTCTACCGCGCCCGCGCCGCGGCGATGTCCATGATCCCGACCTCGACCGGCGCCGCCAAGGCCCTGGGCCTGGTGATCCCGGAACTGCAGGGCAAGCTGGACGGCTCGTCGATCCGCGTCCCGACCCCGAACGTCTCGGTCGTGGACCTGACCTGGGTCGCCGGCCGCAAGATCACCAAGGAAGAGATCAACGAGGCGCTGACCGCCGCCGCCAACGGCCCGCTGAAGGGCGTGCTGGCCGTGACCAACGAGCCGCTGGTGTCGATCGACTTCAACCACGAAGCCGCCTCGTCGACCGCGGCCCTGGCCCAGACCCAGGTGATCGACGGCACCCTCGGCCGCGTGCTGTCGTGGTACGACAACGAGTGGGGCTTCTCGACCCGCATGAGCGACACCGCCATCGCGCTCGCGAAGCTGATCTAAGATCCTTAGCGACGGGCGCCTTCCAGCCGGAAGGCGCCCGTTCCGCATTCCTGACCTGTCAGCACCCCGGCCTGCGCCGGGGCGCACGGAGATATTTGATGGCCTTCAAGACTCTCGACGACGCCGACCTGGCCGGCCAGCGCGCCCTGGTCCGCGTGGACATCAACGTCCCCATGGCCGAGGGCAAGGTCACCGACGACACCCGCCTGCGGGCCATCCTGCCGACCATCGCCAAGCTGCGCGCCGGCGGCGCCAAGGTGATCCTGCTGGCCCATTTTGACCGGCCCAAGGGCAAGGTCGTTCCCGAAATGAGCCTGAAGCCCCTGGCCCAGCCGCTGGCCGACCTGCTGGGCGCCCCGGTGGCGTTCGCGACCGACTGCGTCGGCGAGGCCGCCAAGGCCGCGGTCGACGGCTTGAAGAACGGCGACGTCCTGCTGCTGGAGAACGTCCGCTTCCACCCGGGCGAGGAAAAGAACGATCCGGAGTTCGCGGGGGCGCTGGCCGCCAACGGCGACCTCTATGTCAACGACGCCTTCTCGGCCGCGCACCGCGCCCACGCTTCGACCGAAGGCGTCGCCCGCCTGCTGCCGGCCTATGCCGGCGAGCAGATGCGCCGCGAGCTGGACGCCCTGGAGGCCGCGCTCGGCGCGCCCAAGCGCCCGGTGCTGGGCATCGTCGGCGGCTCGAAGGTCTCGACCAAGCTCGACCTCTTGAACAACCTGGTGACCAAGCTGGACCGCCTGTCGATCGGCGGCGGCATGGCCAACACCTTCCTGGCCGCGCAAGGGATCGACGTCGGCGCCTCGCTCTGCGAGCACGACCTGGCCGACACCGCCCGCGAGATCATGGATAGCGCCAAGAAGGCCGGCTGCGAACTGCTGCTGCCGATCGACGTGGTGACCGCCGAAGAGGTGAAGCCGGGCGTCGCCTCGAACGTGCGCGAACTGACCGACATCCAAGGCGGCGACCGCATCCTGGACGCCGGCCCCAAGACCCTGGCCAAACTGATCGCGGCGATGGACGTCTCGGCCACCCTGATCTGGAACGGCCCGTTGGGCGTGTTCGAGGTGCCGCCGTTCGACGTCGCCACCATGGCGGCGGCCAAGCATGCGGCCGATTTGGCCAAGGCCGGCAAGCTGGTGGCCGTGGCCGGCGGCGGTGATACAGTCGCCGCTCTCAACGCGGCGGGCCGCGCCGACGATTTCACGTTCGTTTCGACGGCGGGCGGCGCGTTTCTTGAATGGATGGAAGGCAAGGAGCTGCCCGGAGTGGCGGCCCTGACCAATTAAACTTTAGAACTACGGAGGGCAGGGCATGGCCCGGGTTACTTTGAGACAGCTTCTGGATCACGCGGCCGAGCACGGCTACGGGGTCCCGGCGTTCAACATCAACAACATGGAACAGGCGCTGGCGATCATGGAGGCCGCGCAGGCCACCGACTCGCCGGTGATCATGCAGGCCTCGCGCGGGGCCCGTTCCTACGCCAACGACATCGTGCTGAAGCACCTGATCGACGCGATGGCGGAAATGTATCCGCACATTCCGATCTGCATGCACCAGGACCACGGCAACAACGAAGCCACCTGCGCCACCGCGATCCAGTACGGCTTCACCTCGGTGATGATGGACGGCTCGCTGAAGGCCGACGGCAAGACCCCGGCCGACTACGACTATAACGTCGAGGTCACCCGCAACGTCGTGAACATGGCCCACTGGGTCGGCGCCTCGGTCGAGGGCGAGCTCGGCGTGCTGGGCAGCCTGGAAACCGGCATGGGCGAGAAGGAAGACGGCCACGGCTTCGAGGGCAAGCTGGGCCACGACCAGCTGCTGACCGACCCCGACCAGGCGGTCGAGTTCGTGAAGGCCACCGAGGTCGACGCCCTGGCCATCGCCATGGGCACCAGCCACGGCGCCTACAAGTTCACCCGCAAGCCGGACGGCGACGTCCTGGCGATGAACGTGATCGAAGAGATCCATCGCCGCCTGCCCAACACTCACCTGGTGATGCACGGCTCCTCGTCGGTGCCGCAGGACCTGCAGGACATCATCAACCAGTACGGCGGCGAGATGCCTCAGACCTGGGGCGTGCCGGTCGAAGAGATCCAGCGCGGCATCAAGCATGGCGTGCGCAAGATCAACATCGACACCGACAACCGGATGGCCATCACCGGCGCGATCCGCAAGCTGTTCGCCGAGAAGCCGGGCGAGTTCGACCCGCGCAGCTACCTGAAGCCGGCCAAGGAAGCCATGCGCAAGGTCTGCGTCCAGCGCTTCGAGGAGTTCGGCACCGCCGGCCACGCCAGCTCGATCAAGGCGATCCCGCTGTCGGAGATGGCCAAGCGCTACGCCTCGGGCGAACTGGCCCCGAAGATCGGCGTCGCCCGCCAGGCGGCCGAATAGACCGACCGGCATAGACGATCCGCAGAGCCGCCGCCTCGCCCGAGGCGGCGGCTTTTGCGTGTCCGGCGGAACCTTGCGCCGCGCCGGCGATTGCTGGGACATGCGCCGGCTCTGGACCATGATCGCCCTGCTGGCCGCCCTGGCGGCGGTCGCCGCGCTGGGCGGCTGGACGCTCTACGCCAGTTCGCGCCTCGGCTACGGCTGGGAGGGCCTGGGCCAGGTGCTGGTCTTCGTCGTCGCCGGCCTGGTCGCGGTGGGCGGCCTGACCGGCGGACTGATGTGGCTGGCCTTCTATTCAGCCCGCCACGGCTATGACGAGCCGTACGACATCAACAAGCCGGGCGGGGGCCGGCCGCGCTAGTCATCGACGTTCGCCCCGCGCATCTCGCGCACGAACAGGAAGCCGATGACCGCCGTCGCCGCGGCGATGACGATCGGATACCAGAGCCCGAAATAGATGTTGCCGGTCGCCGCCACCATGGCGAAGGCGGTGGTCGGCAGGAAGCCGCCGAACCAGCCGTTGCCGATGTGGTAGGGCAGGCTCATCGAAGTGTAGCGGATGCGGGCCGGGAACATCTCGACCAGGGCCGCGGCGACAGGGCCGTAGACCATGGTCACGTACAGCATCAGCAGGAACAGCAGCCCCACGACCATTGGCTTGTTCACCTGCTTCGGGTCGGCCTTGGGCGGATAGCCGGCCTCGTGCAGGATGGCGTTGAGGTCCTTGACCCATACGTCGCGGGCGGCCTTGAACTGCGCGGTGCTCATGCCCGTGGCGTCGAGGCCGGCGAGCCCGCGCTCGCCGACCATCACGAAGGCGCCTTCGGACTTGGCGGTCGAGTCGACGGCCTCGTAGGAGACCCCGGCGTTGGCCAGGGCCGCGCGGGCGACGTCGCAGCCGCTGGTGAACACCTGCTTGCCGACCGGGTCGAACTGGACGTGGCAGGTCGCCGGCTCGGCGATCACCACCACCGGCGCGCGGGCGCTGGCGTGGGCCAGCGCCGGATTGGCCGCCTCGGTCAGGGCCTTGAAGATCGGGAAGTAGGTCAGGGCCGCCAGCAGGCAGCCGGTCAGGATGATCGGCTTGCGGCCGATCTTGTCCGACAGCCAGCCGAACACGACGAAGAACGGGGTGCCGAGGATCAGGGCGAAAGCGACCAGGGTGTTGGTCAGCGGCCCGTCGACCTTCAGCGTCTTCTCCAGGAAGAACAGGGCGTAGAACTGGCCGGTGTACCAGACCACCGCCTGGCCGGCGGTGAGCCCGACCAGGGCCAGCAGCACCACCTTGAGGTTCGACCACTGGCCGAACGACTCGGCCAGCGGCTTCTTCGAGGTCTTGCCCTCGTCGACCATCTTCTGGAACACCGGGCTCTCGTTGAGCTTCAGGCGGATCCACAGCGAGACGGCCAGCAGGATCGCCGAGACCAGGAACGGGATGCGCCAGGCCCAGGCCTTGAACACCTCCTCGCCGGTCAGCGAGCGGACGGCCAGGATGACCACCAGGCTGAGGAACAGGCCGAGCGTCGCGGTGGTCTGGATCCAGCTGGTGTAGAGCCCGCGCTTGCCGGGCGGAGCGTGCTCGGCGACGTAGGTGGCCGCCCCGCCGTACTCGCCGCCGAGCGCCAGGCCCTGGATCAGCCGCATGACGATCAGCAGCGCCGGCGCGGCGACGCCGATCTGGTCGTAGCCGGGCAGCAGGCCGACCGCGAAGGTCGACAGCCCCATCAGCAGCATGGTCACCAGGAAGGTGTTCTTGCGGCCCCAGAGGTCGCCCAGGCGGCCGAAGACGATGGCCCCGAACGGACGCACCGCGAAGCCCGCGGCGAAGGCCAGCAGGGCGAAGATGTAGCCGGTGGTCTCGTTGACGCCCGAGAAGAAGTGCTGGGTGATGAAGCCGGCCAGCGAGCCGTAGAGGTAGAAGTCGTACCACTCGAAGACCGTGCCGGCCGAGGCCGCACCGATCACCAGGCGGTTCTTCCTCTTCGTGACGACGCCGTCGCCCGCGACCGCTTCGGTCATTCGCTTCCCCCTTATCGTTGGAGGGAGCCTAGCGGGTTTTGAAGTGGCGGGAAGCCGTGCCGAGCAGCGCAAACAGCGTGTCATCCCGGTTTCGTCGGCGCAGCCGTCGAAGACCGGGATCCATTGACGCGGCGCGGCCAGATCAGGCCGCTTTCGGGGATGACACGGCGCGGGGAGCTTAGTGTCCCTCGCCGCCTTCGAGTTCGCCCAGCGCGCTCTGCAGGTAGTTCTGCTCGCCGAGGGTGCGGACCAGGTTCAGCTGGGTCTCGAGGAAGTCGATGTGCTCCTCAGTGTCGCTGAGGATTTCGCGCAGAATCTCGCGGGTGGCGTAGTCGCCGGTGGCCTCGCACTCGCGGATACCTTCGATCTGGTCGACGCGGCCGCCGACCTCGACGGCGAGGTCCGCCGCCAGGCATTCGGGCACCGTCTCGCCGATCTTCAGCTTGTGCAGGTCCTGCAGGTTGGGCAGGCCCTCGAGGAACAGGATGCGCTTGATGAGCTTGTCGGCGTGCTTCATCTCGCCGATGGATTCATCGTAGGTGATCTTGCCCAGGCGGGCGTAGCCCCAGTCCTGGTACATGCGCGCATGCAGGAAATACTGGTTCACCGCGGTCAGCTCATTGGTGAGCACCGCGTTCAGCCGCCGGATGATCGCTTTGTCGCCCTTCATGAGCACCTCCTCGAATCCACTTCGAGGGGCAAACTCTTCCCCGGGGCGATTTTAGTCAAAGCCTATGTTTGCAAGTGATTCCGCGTTTCGTTCGCAGGCCTGCGCGGACCGTCGCGAAACCTATTCGGCCGCGTAGCGCAGCGCCTCGCCGTGTTCGCCGATCATCTTGCGCATGTCGCAGACGCAGCGGGCGCATTGAGCCTGGGAATCGCAGGCCCGGAAGACCTCGGCCGGGCGCGTGGCCCCCGCTTCGATCGCGGCGCGCACTTCGCGCTCGCGGATGCCGTTACAATTGCAGACGTACAAGGCGACTTACTCCCGACGACGAGCCTTTGTACCAAATGCGAACGTCGTTGCAACTCATTTGCAACTCTTGGACCGACTCCGCCAGGGGTGCGACGCGCGGCCGTTTGTCGCTGGACGCCGGCGCGGCTAGTAAGGCGGCCATGACCGCCGAATGCCGCCTCTATCTGATCACCCCGCCGAAGATCGACGACCTGGCCGCGTTCGGCCGCACGCTGGCCCATGCGCTGGACGCCGGCGACGTGGCGGCCCTGCAGATCCGGCTCAAGGACGCGGACGACATGACCATCGCCGCCGCCGTCGACGTGCTGACGCCGATCGCCCAGGCCCGAGGCGTGGCGGTGATCCTCAACGACCGGCCGGACCTGGCCGCGCGGCTCGGCTGCGACGGGGTGCATGTCGGCCAGTCCGACACGCCCTATGCCGAGGCCCGCAAGATCATGGGCCGAGAGGCGATGATCGGGGTGACCTGCCACGACAGCCGCCACCTGGCGATGGAGGCGGCCGAGGCCGGCGCCGACTATGTGGCGTTCGGGGCCTTCTTCCCGACCACGACCAAGGACGCCCCGACCCGGGCCGAGCCGGAGATCCTGACCATCTGGCAGGAGACCATGGAGGTTCCCTGCGTGGCCATCGGCGGGATCACCGCCGACAACGCCGAAGGGCTGGCCAAGGCCGGCGCAGACTTCCTGGCCGTTTCGGCCGGGGTCTGGAACCACCCGCAGGGCCCGGCCGCGGCGGTGCAGGCGCTGAACGCGGCGATCGCCCGCGGGGTGGCGGCGCGCGGCTGACCTCAAGTGTCATCCCGGTTTGCGCAGCAATACCGGGCCCCATGAACACCGGATCGGACAGGACGCTCCGAGGCCTAGCCCCATGCGGCGCGTCAGGCGCGAATGGGTCCCGGACAAGCCCTGCGGGCTTTCCGGGATGACACCGGTGGAGCGCGCCAGGCGCGGCCCATCTTCCACGATCCTTGCTTTAGAGCCCTCGTCCCACTAGGTTCCGCCGCTCGAAATTCCTCGCCTTTCCGGCGCGATGGCGCACGTCTGGCGCCCAGAACTGGATCTCCCCGTGTCGACCCAATCCGCCCTGCTGAAAGTCATGTCCGACGCCGCCCGCAAGGCGGCCCGCGGCCTCAACCGCGACTTCGGCGAACTGTCCGAGCTGCAGGTCTCGCGCAAGGCGCCGGCCGACTTCGTCTCGGCCGCCGACATCAAGGCCGAGCAGACCGTGTTCGAGGCGCTGGAAAAGGCGCGTCCCGGCTACAGCTTCCTCGGCGAGGAGCGCGGCCTGGTCGAGGGCACCGACAAGACCCACACCTGGATCGTCGACCCGCTGGACGGCACCACCAACTTCCTGCACGCCATCCCCCACTTCGCGATCAACATCGCCCTGGAGCGCGAGGGCGCGGTGGTCGCGGCGGTGACCTACAACCCGGTCACCAACGAGCTGTTCTGGGCCGAGAAGGGCAAGGGCTGCTTCGTCAACGACAAGCGTCTGCGCGTCGCCGGCCGCAAGCACCTGGACGAGTCGGTGCTGGGCACCGGCATCCCGTTCCTGGGCCACGGCCAGCACGCCCGGTTCCTGAAAGAACTGCACCAGATCAGCCAGCGGGTCGCCGGCGTGCGCCGCTTCGGCGCGGCCTCGCTGGACTTGGCCTATGTCGCGGCCGGCCGCCTGGACGGCTTCTGGGAGCGGGACCTGAAGCCGTGGGACATGGCCGCGGGCGTGCTGATGATCACCGAGGCCGGCGGCAAGGTGACCAACGCCGACGGCGGCGACGACATCATGGGCTCGGGCTCGATCTGCGCGGCCAACCTCGAGCTGCACCCGCTGCTGATCGAAAAGCTGAAGGCCGCCGCCTAACTCTGGCTTGATGCGGGCGTCACCTTGGGCGGCTAAGCTCGCCCGATGGACCTGACCCGACGCGCCTTCGCCCTTTCGAGCGCCGCCCTGGCGGCCAGCCCCGCCGTGGCCTTCGACGCCCGCAAGCCCATCGTCATCGCCCACCGCGGCGCCAGCGGCGACCGGCCCGAACACACCCGCGCGGCCTATCTGCTGGCCATCGAGCAAGGCGCGGACTTCATCGAGCCGGACCTGGTGGTGACGCAGGACGGCCATCTGGTCGTGCGCCACGAGAACGAGATCTCCGGCACCACGGACGTCGCCGCCCATCCGCAGTTCGCAAGCCGCAAGACCGCCAAGGTGATCGACGGCGAGCGCATCGAGGGCTGGTTCACCGAGGACTTCACCCTCCACGAGCTGAAGACCCTGCGCGCCCGCGAGCGGCTGCCGCTGCTGCGCCCCAAGAGCGCCAAGTTCGACGGCCTGGACGCCATCCCGACCTTCCAGGAGGTGATCGACCTGGCCCGCCAGCAGAGCGCCTGCTGCGGGCGGCCGATCGGGATCTATCCGGAGATGAAGCACCCAGCCTATTTCGCCAGCATCCACCTGCCGATCGAGCGGCGGCTGGCCGAGGCGCTGACCCGCAACAACCTGGGCGGCGTCCACGACCTGGTGTTCGTGCAGAGCTTCGAGCCGGAATCGCTGCGCAACTTCCAGGCCATGTCGCAGGCCAAGCTGGTGCAGCTGGTCGGCGCCGACCGGCCCGAGATGGTGAGCTCCGAGGGTCTCAAGCGGATCGCGAGCTACGCCCATGGCGTCGGCCCCGACTGGTCGCTGGTGGTTCCGACCAAGGACGGCGTGCTGGGCCAGCCGACCGGCCTGGTCGCCGAGGCCCGGGCCCTGGGCCTGCAGGTCCACCCCTGGACGGTGCGCGCCGAGAACCGGTTCCTGCCGCAGGCCTTGCGCAAGGGCCAGGACCCGGCCGCGCACGGCGACGTGCAGGCGGTGTTCAAGGCGCTCTACGCCGCCGGGGTCCAGGGGGTGTTCAGCGACTTCCCGGGGCTGGCGGTGAAGGCGCGGGGATAGCGATGCTCTAATAGTGTCATCCCGGAAAGCGCGCAGCGCTGGTCCGGGACCCATGAACACCTGATGGCCCATGCTGTGCGCGGCGCCGCCGTGAGATGCCCGACTGGGCCAGCGCGAATGGGTCCCGGTCTTCGGCTGCGCCGAAACCGGGATGACACATTGAGAAGGCCGACTACGCCGCCACGTCGCCGAACTGCAGGGCCGCCAGGCGGGCGTAGAGGCCGGCCTGGGACAGCAGCTCAGCATGGGTGCCCTGTTCGACCACCTTGCCGGCGTCCATGACCACGATGCGGTCGGCCTTGAGCACGGTGGCCAGGCGGTGCGCGATGACCAGGGTGGTGTGGCCGACCATGGCGTCCTCGAGCGCGCGCTGGACCAGGCGCTCGTTCTCGGCGTCGAGGGCGCTGGTGGCCTCGTCGAGCAGCAGGATCGGGGTGTCGCGGATCAGGGCGCGGGCGATGGCCAGCCGCTGGCGCTGGCCGCCCGAGAGGCTGCGGGCGCGGTCGCCGAGCGGGGTGTCGAAGCCCTGCGGCAGGGCGTCGAGGAAGCTCTCGGCCTGGGCCGCGCGGGCGACGGCGCGCACCTCCTCGGGGCTGGCGTCCAGCCGCCCGAAGCGGATGTTGTCGGCCGGCGAGCCGGAGAACAGCGGCGAGTCTTGGGAGACCAACGCCATGCGGGCGCGGACCTGCGCCGGGTCGGCGTCGCGCAGGTCGACGCCGTCGAGGCGGATGGTCCCGCTGGTGGGATCATAGAAGCGCAGCAGCAGCCGGAAGACGGTGCTCTTGCCCGAGCCCGAGGGACCGACCAGGGCGACGGTCTCGCCCGGCGCGACGTTCAGCGAGAAACCGTCGAGCGCCAGGGCGTCCGGGCGGGTCGGATAGGCGAAGCGCACGTCTTCGAAGGCGATCTCCCCGCGGGCCGGCTGCGGCAGCGCCTTGGGGTGGGCGGGGGCGGCGATGGCGGGCGTGGCGGCGAACAACTCGGAGATCCGCTCCATGGCCCCGGCGGCCTTCTGGACGTCGCCCCAGGTCTCGCCGAGCGCCCCGACCGAGCCGGCGGCCATCACCGCCAGGAAGGCGAACTGGAACAGCGCCCCCCAGGTCATCTCCCCGCGCAGGCCGGCGTGGACGCCGAGCCAGAAGATGAAGACGACGCCGCCGAACACCAGGCCGATGACCAGGGCGGTCATGATCGCCCGCGCGGTCATCCGGCGCAGCGAGGTGCGGAACGAGGTTTCGACCGCCTCGCCGAAGACCGCCGCGCCGGCGGCCTCGCGCCCGAACGCCTGGACGGTCTCCAGGGCGTCGAGGGTTTCGCCGGCATGGCCGACGGCGGCGGCGAATTGGTCCTGGGTCGAGGTGGTCAGCTTGCGGACCCGCTTGCCGTAGAGGAACAGCGGCGCGAGCACGAACGGGAACAGGCCGACCACCAGGCCGGTCAGCTTCGGACTGACGATGACCAGCAGCACCAGGGCGCCGATCAGGGTCAGCAGGTTGCGCAGCGCCACCGAGATCGAGGTCGAGAGCAGGCTCTCGACGATCTGGATGTCGGTGGTCAGGCGCGACAGCACCTCGCCCGTGCGGGTCTTGGCGAAGAACGGCTGGTCGAGGGTCAGGATGTGGCTGTAGGCGGCCTTGCGCAGGTCGGCGGTGATCCGCTCGCCCAGCTTGGTGACGAAGAAGTAGCGCAGGGCGCTGGAGGCGGCGAGCGCCAGGGCCACGCCGCCGATCAGCCAGAAGCGCGGCGCGACGCTGGCGTCGGTCGCGCCGGGCGCGGTCAGGTGGTCGACCAGCATCCGCACCGCGCCGGAGAGCCCCAGGGTCGAGGCCGCCGCGGTCAGCAGGAACAGGCCCGCCCAGGCGGTGTCGGCCTTGTGCCGGGCAAGATACGGCGCCAGGGCGCGCAGGGCCCCGACGTTGCGGCTGCGGGTCCGGCGCTTGGCGGCCTCGCTCAGATCCTGCGCCATGGCGGCGCCGGCGCTGGGCCGTCCGTCGACCGGGGCCTCGGCGGCCAAATCACTCATGGAAACTAGCGCCCTTGCTCTTACCGCGCCTTTTCCTGTATACGCGCGGCTTCCTTCGCGCCCGCCCTTGCGGCGGACCGTGAACTTTCTGCCGCTCCTTTACGTCGGTTGCCCTCGCGATGAAACAAGACACCCACCCGGACTATCATTTCATCACGGTCGTGATGACCGACGGTTCCAGCTATCAGACCCGTTCGACCTACGGGAAAGAAGGCGCGACCCTGAACCTCGACATCGACCCGAAGACGCACCCGGCGTGGACCGGCGGCAACCAGACGCTTCTGGACCGCGGCGGCCGCGTGTCGCGCTTCAACGCCAAGTTCGGCGCCTTCACCCGCAAGTAAGGCCTGCGGCGCGCCTGGCGCGCGCCCACCGCACTCCGCGAGCAGATACGAAAACGCCGCGCAGCCCGCGCGGCGTTTTTTGCTGTGCATGAACAAGGCTCCTTGGCTGTCATCCCGGAAGTCGCGCAGCGACTGTCCGGGCCCCGTGAACACCGGATCTCGCAGGACGGCCCCGCGCGCTTCCGATAGCCAGGCGCGAATGGGTCCCGGTCTTGCTTCGCAAACCGGGATGACAGCTAGCGCTAGGCCCCGAAGGCGGCCTGCAGGCGGCCGAACTGGGACAGCACCGGGTTGGCGTCCTCCGGCTCGGTCTCTTCGATGTACATGCGCCGGTCCAGGTGGCGGACGCGCTCATAGAGCCGCTCGGAGCGGTCGAGAAGCATCAGCAGGCCAGCCGGCAGATCCTCGACGGTGGCGCCCCGGCAAATGTCCTCGGCGCCCAGGCGGTAGCGTTCCTCGCGGGCGCTTTCCGGCGGCATGTCGCCTTCGCGCACGGCGCGCTGCACCAGCAGCCAGGAGGCCACCTGCATCAGCCGGGTGGTGAGCCGCATGCTTTCGGCGGCATAGGCCAAGGCGGCGCTGCGCGAGAGCAGCTTGGATTCCTGTCGGCCCGAGCCGTCCAGGTAGCCGGCGGTCTCTTCGACCAGGTCCATGCCTTCCTGGAAGGTGCGGTCGAACAGCTCGGATCGCGCAAAGTCGGCGATCACGTCAGCCCGCCAGGCGCCGCTCGGCGCAAACCCTTCGATCATGACAGCACTCAGCCTCTAATATCCTCGCCCGCAGGTGTCTGCGGCTTCGGCGGCGGAGGTGTGCAACCCCCATGCCAGACGTCGACACCCGTTATCGATGACCCGCGTTTACGTTCGGTTATCCGTAAAGCGCAGATCAGCTTGGCCTTGAGAATAGCGAGTCGGCCGCCGCCCGGCCCAAGCGCTTGCGCTCAATCTGGGCACGGCACCTGTCGATCTCCTCCTGCAGGGCGGCGATCCGGTCCTCGAGCTCGGCCACGCCGTAGAGTTCAAGGTCCTCGCGCATCGCCTCGGCCAGCCGCTGGCCGCGCTGGACTCGGGTGTTTACCGGTTCATCCATCGAAGACCTCCCATTGCCAGATCCGTATCGGCGTCTATCTGGGAGACTACGCTGAAAACCTGCCGGAGGGCGCCCCTGTGACTGAGACCATGACCGCCATCGCTGTGGAGGGCGGGCGAGGACCTGCGGAAAACCTCAAGGCGCAGACCATCGCCCGGCCGCAGCCGGGCCCGGGGCAGATCCTCATCAAGGTCGAGGCCGCGGGCGTGAACCGTCCCGACCTGGCGCAACGCATCGGCGCCTATCCGCCCCCGCCCGGCGCGCCCGAGACGCTCGGCCTGGAGGTCGCCGGCGAGGTGCTGGTCGGGGCCGGCCGCTGGAAGGCCGGCGACAAGGTCTGCGCCCTGCTCGGCGGCGGCGGCTATGCGCAATACGCCGTGGTCGACGCGCGCCACGCCCTGCCGATTCCACCGGGCCTGAGCGCGCTGGAAGCCGCGGCCCTGCCCGAGACCGTGTTCACCGTCTTCGCCAACGTGTTCGAGCACGGCGCCCTGAAGGCCGGCGAGACGCTGATGGTCCATGGCGCGACGTCCGGGATCGGGACAACGGCGATACAGATGGCCAAGGCCGCCGGGGCCAAGGTGATCGCCACCGGCCGCGGCGCCGGCAAGGCCGCCGAGGCCCTGAAGCTGGGCGCCGACGTCAGCGTCGACGTGACCACCCAGGACTTCGCCGAGGTCGCCAAGGCCGAGGGCGGCGTCGACGTGATCCTCGACATGGTCGGGGGCGACTATTTCGCGAAGGGCCTCGACGCCCTGAAGACCGGCGGGCGGATCGTGTTCATCGCCGCCCAAGGCGGCGGCGAGGTGGCGCTGCCGATCTTCCGGCTGATGATGAAGCGAGCGGTGGTCACCGGCTCGACCCTGCGCCCGCGCGACGCCGACGAAAAGGCCCGGCTGGCGGCGGCGGTCGAGCAGACCGTCTGGCCGTGGATCGCCGCCGGTCAGCTGAAGCCGCAGATCGACAAGACCTTCCCGCTGGTCGAGGCGGGCGCCGCCCACGCCTATCTCGAAGGCGGCGCGCATGTCGGCAAGGTGATGCTGATCGCCGCCGACTGATCTGTATTTCTAGGATACGGCATGGCGGCGGGCTGGGGATGGGCCGCCGCCATGAACTTTTGCAGAACGCCGGTCGCGAAAAACCGGCGCCGCGCCAAGTCCCTGCCAGGTAACGGCAAGGCGCCAGATTGCAGCCACGAAATGCGTTGACGATAGGAAAGCTGTCCCTCACGATTTGACCAATTGATCGTGAGCGCCGCGCCGCAGCTTCAAGGCTGTGGTTTGGCCTCCCCATAATGGCGGCCGCGCAACATTGATCGCGCGGCGGGAGGAACAATTGGTCGACGGCCCATCCAAGCCGAGCACTTTCGCGCGCGCCGAAGGCCTAAGCGTCCAAGGTGTGGTCGCCCGCCCATGACCGACTCCCGACCGCCCCTGAGCCTGACCACCAAGCTGTTCTACGCCGTCGGCGCCGTCGCCAACGCCGTGAAGCTGCGCGGGCTCTCGACCTTCCTGATGCTGTTCTACAATCAGGTCGTGGGGCTGCCGCCGACGACGGTGACCTTCGTCCTGATGATCGCCCTGGTGTTCGACGCCATCGTCGATCCGCTGGTCGGCCAGATCTCCGACAACTTCAAATCCCGTCTCGGCCGCCGTCACCCGTTCATGTACGCCGCGGCGATCCCGGTCTCGGTGGCGTTCTACCTGCTGTGGAACCCGCCCGCCGGCCTCAGCGACGGGCAGATGGTGGCCTATCTGCTGGCCTGCCTGCTGACCGTGCGACTGTTCGACACCTTCTTCGAGCTGCCGCACTCCACCCTCGCCCCCGAACTGGCCAAGGACTACGACGAGCGCACCAAGCTGATCTCGCTGCGCATGCTGTTCGCGGTGATCGGCGGGCTGGGCATGACGGTGCTGGCCTACCAGGTGTTCCTGAAGGAGAACCCGGACGGCACGGGCGGGGTGCTGGCCCGCGACGGCTACTTCGCCTACTCGCTCTGCGCCGCGCTGCTGATCTTCACCTGCATCCTGCTGTCGACCGCCGGCACCCAGAACCAGATCCCTTATCTGCGCCAGGCTCCGACCCGGAAAATCACCTTCAGGGCGATGGCGCGCGAGGTGGCCGCGACGCTGAACAACCGCGCCTTCGTCATCGCCACCATCACCGGAATGTTCGTCGCCATCGCCGTCGGCGCCCGCAACGCGCTGGAGATCTATTTCGGCCTCTATTTCTGGGAGCTCAGCCAGTCGCAGCTGGCCGGGCTAGTGACCGTCAGCGTCGTGGGCTCGGCGATGGGCGTGGTCGCCGCGCCGCAGATCGCCAAGCGTATCGGCAAGAAGCACGGCGCGATCCTGATGTTCGCCAGCGCCCTGCTGGTCGGGGTCAGCCCGGTCGTCGCGCGCCTGGTCGGCGTCATGCCCGACAACGGCACCGGGCTGCTCTATGGCCTGCTGATCGTCGAGACGGTGATCAACACCGCGCTGGCGGGCGGCACCGGGGTGCTGCTGGTCTCGCTCGTCGCCGACGTCATCGAGGACGCCGAGGTCAAGACCGGCCGCCGGTCCGAAGGCCTGCTGATGAGCGCCGACAACCTGTTCAAGAAGCTGGTCTCCGGCGTCGGGGTGTTCATCTCTGGCGCGGTGCTGGCGGCGATCGCCTTTCCCGAGAACGCCAAGCGCGGCCAGGTCGACCCGGAGATCATCCACAATATGGGCCTGATCTACCTGCCGGTGATCGGGGTGCTGTTCGGCCTGGGCATCGTCAGCCTCAGCTTCTTCAACATCGACAAGGCCAAGCACGAGGACAACCTCCGCAAGCTGGCCGCCGCGCGATCCGGCGCCCCGGGCCAGGCGCTTGAGCCTGAACCTGCGCCCGAGCCCCCGGCCGCATCGCCGCAACCCTCCAAAGCCTGACACCAGTCCTGGATTCCACGACATGACCGACGCCGCCGCCGGCCTGCCGCCACGCCCGCCGATCACTTTCCGGACCAAGGCGCTCTATGGCCTGGGCGCCGCCGCCAACATCATCAAGCAGCGCGGCATCACGACCTTCCTGCTGCTGTTCTACAACCAGGTGGTCGGCCTGCCGCCGGCCATGGTGTCGACCGCGATCATGATCGCGCTGATCTTCGACGCCTTCGTCGACCCGATGGTCGGGCAGATCTCGGACAACACCCGCAGCAAATGGGGCCGGCGCCACCCGTTCATGTACGCCGCGGCCCTGCCGGTCGCGATCGCCTTCTACATGATCTGGAACCCGCCGGTCGGCTGGGAGGAGGAGGCGCTGTTCGGCTACATGCTGGTCTGCCTGCTGACCATCCGGCTGTTCGACACCTTCTTCGAACTGCCCTCGACGGCGCTGCTGGCCGAGCTGACCCAGGACTACGACCAGCGCACCAGCATGATCGCGATCCGTTCATTCTGCGGCGTGGCCGGCGGGCTGATCATGCAGCTGCTGGTCTATCAGGTGTTCCTCAAGAAGAACGCGGACGGCACCGGCGGCCTGCTGTCGCGCGACGGCTGGCAGACCTATTCGATCGTCGCGGCGATCACGATCTTCACGATCATCCTGATCTCGTCGCGGGCGACCCACCACCAGATCCCCTATCTGCGCCAGCCGCCGAAGCGGAAGGTGACGGTGCGGGCGATGCTGGGCGAAGTGGCCTCGACCCTCAACAACCGCTCGTTCGTGGCCCTGACCATCTCGGGCATGTTCATGAACGTCTCGCTCGGCCTGAAGACCGCGCTGGAGCTCTATTTCAATCTCTACTTCTGGGGCCTGACTCAGGGCCAGCTGGCGGTGCTGACCGTCACCGGCGTGGTGGCCAGCGTCATCGGCGTGACCCTGGCCCCGAAGGTCTCGGCCAAGCTCGGCAAACGGATGGCGGCCATCACCATGTTCTTCGGGGCGGTGATCGCCCTGCTGCTGCCGATCGGCCTGCGCATCCTCGGGGTGATGCCGGAGAATGGCACCAACCTGCTGTTCGGCATCCTGATCATCGACTTCATGGCCAACGGCGCCATGGCGATCATGACCGGGATCATGCTGCAGTCGATGATCGCCGACGTCGTCGAGGACAGCGAGGTCAAGACCGGCCGCCGCTCCGAGGGCCTACTGTTCTCGGCCGACAACCTGTTCAAGAAGATCGTCTCGGGCGTCGGGGTGTTCGTCTCCGGCGTGCTGCTGGCCTATGTCGCTTTCCCGCAGGGCGCCAAGCCGGGCCAGGTGGATCCGGACCTGCTGCGCAACCTGGCGCTCATCTACCTGCCGACCATCGGCGGCTTCTACGCGGTCGCCATCACCTGCCTGTTCCTCTACCGGATCGACAAGACCACCCACGAGGAGAACCTGCGCAAGCTGCAGCAGGGCGCGCTCGAAACCCGCACCACCGACGCGCAGATCGAGGGAGCCTCGCCCGCAGCCGCCGGGCCCGCCGGCGACCTGAGCCCGGTCGCGCCCAAGGCCTGAGCCGCCCCCCTGCCCTGACGATTAGGCGCTTGCCAGCGCCCCGGTCGTACCGAATATTCGAACCAGCGGCGTCCGCGGCGAAGATCGCGGCCCTCTGGTCAGGGAGGACGGCATGGGCGAGGCCCAAGCGGCGGACGGGCGTCTGAGCGTCAGTTCGAAGGTGTTCTACGGCTTCGGCTCGGTGGCCTTCGGGGTCGCCACGCTCGGCCTCTCCTCGGCGGTGCTGCAGCCCTATCTCAACCGGGTGATCGGCCTGCCGGCCCTGTGGGTCGGCACGGCGATCATGGCCACCCTGATCCTCGACGCCTTCATCGACCCGGCGATCGGCCAGTGGTCGGACAAGCTGCGCACCCGCTGGGGCCGCCGCCATCCGCTGATGTACGCCGCCGCCCCGCTGGTGGCGGCCGCCTGCATCGGCTTCTGGAACTCGCCGGCCGACTGGCCGCCGCAGAGCATCGGCCTGTACCTGATCGGGATGCTGGTGCTGCTACGGATCTGCGTCAGCCTCTACGAGGTGCCGAGCCAGGCCCTGGCCCCTGAGCTGACCTCCGACTATGACCAGCGCACCAGCCTGTTCAGCTACCGGTTCTTCTTCGGGGTGATCGGCGGCTTCGGGATGAACGTGGTGCTCTACCAGGTCTTCCTGAGCCCGGAGAACGGCGGGATCCTCAATCGGGACGGCTACGCTCAGTACGGGATCCTGGCCGGGCTGGTGATGGCCGCCTCGATCCTGGTCTCGGCCATCGGCACGCACCGACACGTCCCGCAACTGGCCGCTCCGCCCGAACGGCAGGCGAGCCTGCCCCAATTGCTGCGCGAGATCGGCGGCACGCTGTCGAACCGCTCGCTGGTGGTGGTCATGACCTCCGGCCTCTGCTCCGGCGTGGCGGCGGGCATGACCAATGCGCTGAGCCAGTACTTCTATCTGGAGTTCTGGGGGCTCAGCGCCGCCAACATCTCGATGCTGGCCCTGGCCTCGGTGCTGGCCTCGGTCTCGGGCGTGGCGATCGCCGCTCCAGCCTCGAAGGCGTTCGGCAAGAAGGCCGCGATGCTCGGACTGTTCAGCGTCTCGACGGTCACCGCCTCGGCTCCGATCCTGCTGCGGCTGCTTCACCTGATGCCGCCGAACCATTCGCCTTGGGTGTTCGCCATCCTGTGGGTCGACGCCTTCATCGCCACCACCCTGGCCATCGCCGGCTACATCATCATCTCCTCGATGATCGCCGACATCGTCGAGGACGCCGCCGTTCGCACGGGCGTACGCTCAGAAGGCCTATTGTTCGCCGCCAACGGCCTGCTGCCCAAGTTCACCGCCGGCATCGGCGTGTTCCTGAGCGGCCTGCTGCTGACCTTCGTGGCCTTTCCGACCCATGCCCCGGCCGGATCCGTCGGCCCCGAGGTCATGCGCCATCTGGCGCTGATCTACCTGCCGATCACCTTCGGAATGAACATGCTCTCGATCCTGGTGCTGGTGTTCTACCGCATCGACCGCGAGACCCATGAGCGCAACGTGGCGGCGCTGGCCGGCGAGCAGACCGTCGGCGACGCGGCCCATCCGCCCCAGGCCGAACCGGTGATCGCCAGCGCCGGTTGAGACGCCCCCTTCCCTCGCCCTCCTGGTCGTGTTTACAAAAGCGCACACAAAATTAGGGGAAACACCGTGGCGGACGCCGTACCAGATGCTCAAAAACAGGGGCGCTTGAGCGTCCCGACCAAGTTTTTCTACGGCTTCGGCTCGGTCGCCTTCGGGGTCAAGGACCAGGGCTTCTCCTATCTGCTGCTGATCTTCTACAATCAGGTGGTCGGTCTGCCGTCGGCGACGGTCGGCCTGGCGATCATGATCGCCCTGATCATCGACAGCTTCCTCGACCCGATCATGGGCCAGGTGTCCGACAACTGGCGTTCACGCTGGGGCCGCCGCCACCCGTTCATGTACGCCGCAGCCCTGCCGGTGGCGCTGTCCTATCTGCTGCTGTGGAACCCGCCGCAAGGCTGGTCGCACGAGGCGCTGTTCGTCTACCTGATCGTGGTCGCGGTGATCATCCGCAGCTTCATCACCATGTACGAGATCCCCTCGGCGGCGCTCGCGGCGGAGCTGACGACGGACTACGACGAGCGCACCAAGGTCATGTCCTACCGCTACTTCTTCGCCTGGTGGGGCGGCCTGACCATGACCCTGCTGGCGCTGAAGGTGTTCCTGACCCCCGACGCCGAGCACCCGGTCGGCCAGCTGAACCCGGCCGGCTACGTGACCTACGGCTATGTCGCCGCTGCGGTGATCTTCGCGGCGATCCTGATCTCGGCGATGGGCACCCACAACCAGATCCCGCGCCTGCGCATCCCGCCGGCCCGCAAGCTGACCCTCGTCCAGCTGGCCAAGGAGATGGTCGGCACGCTCAGCCACAAGTCGTTCTTGGTGCTGATGGGGGCTGGCCTGTTCAACGCCATGGCCGGCGGGCTGGTGCTGTCGCTGAACCTCTACTTCAACACCTTCTTCTGGCAGCTGCCGTCGAACCAGATCGCCATTCTGGCGGCCGCCAACTTCATCTCCGCGGCCCTGGCCTTTGGCTTCGCCGCCCCGCTCTCCAAGCGGCTGGGCAAGAAGCAGACCGCCCAGTTGACCAAGGTGCTGTCCTTCGTCATCGCCGTCACCCCGATCACGCTGCGCCTGACCGGCGTGTTCCCCGACAACAGCTCGCCGGCCCTGCTGCCGATCCTGTTCGTTCAGGCGGTGTTCTCGACCGGCTTCTCGATCATCTCGGCGATCCTGATCTCGTCGATGATCGCCGACGTGGTGGAAGACTCCGAGCTGCGCACCGGCCGTCGCTCCGAAGGCCTGTTCTTCGCCGCCGCCGCCTTCGTGCAGAAGGCGGTCTCCGGCGTCGGCATCTTCGCCTCGAGCATGATCCTGCTGGCGATCGGCTTCCCGCAGAACGCCAAGCCGGGCCAGGTCAGCGAAGGCGTGGTCTCCAACCTGGGGCTGACCTACCTGTTCGTGCTGGGCGGGCTGTACGGCGCGGCGATCCTCTGCGTCTCGCTCTACCGCATCACCCGCGACAGCCACGCCGCCAGCCTCGCCAAGCTGGCCGCCCAGGCCGAGCAGGTCGAGGGCGGCGAGGGCCCCGAGCGCATCGGCTGACGCGCAAAGAAAAACGCGCCGGGCGGCAGGCCCGGCGCGTTGAACTTCCGATCCTCGCGGCGGCGGCTACTTGGCGATCCGCAGCGAGTTGATGTCCTGGGCGATGGCCCGGAACGCGACCTTCAGCTCCTCACCGCCGTTCGGCATGTAGACGTATTCCGGCGAGGTCGCGCAGGTGTTCATCAGGTTTTGGACCTCCGGTTCGGAGCCGACGTTGAACCCGACGGTATAGATGATCACGCCCTTGGCCCGCATAGCCTTGCAGAGCTTGTCCGCCTGGACGAACGGATCGCCGTTGACGGCGTCGCAGTTGATCCGGCTGCTCGAGCTTGGAGCCCCGCTGCCGGCGTCCTTAGCCGCGACGCCGCGGCAGTAAGGGGTGTTGAACGCGCCGTCGGTCATCAGCACCACGACCTTCAGCAGTTGTTCAGTGCCATAGGCCGCCGGCTCGCTCGCGCCCTTCCAAAGCCCCTTCCACTCGGGGGAAACCATGTACCAACCCCAGGCGAGCCCGATGTGGCCGGCCGTGGAGCCGCTGTCTGAGAGCGAGTCGATGACCCCCTTCAGCGTCGTCTTGTTGGTCGACAGCGGCACGATGGGCTTCGACGGGCACGACGCTGCATAGTGCCAGCCGACGGGCGCATCGGACGGGGCGGTGTCGTCATAGGCATGATCGCCAAGCCGCTCGGTCGCGCAGGCCGTCTTGCTGAAGGTCGTCTGCCGGATGCGGTTCGACGTGCTGCTGGCGTTGGTGAAGATGTTCTCGCTGCACCCCTCACCCTTGCACTGCACGGTGCCGCCCGACGTGTAGCCGTCATAGTTCCTACCATCGACGTTATAGATCTTCTCGTCGTTACTATCGTACCGCTGCAGCTTGAAAGTATCGGTCGTCACGCCCGTCGCAATGTAGGTCTTAGTGTTCAGGGCGGTCATGCCGACCACCCCGTTGATGACGAGCCGCTCACCCTCATAGAGCCCGTGGTTCGGCGAGGTGATGACCACCGGGTTGGTCTTGCTGGCGCCGGTGATCGCCGTAGTCCCCTTCACGGCGCCGCGCGCGCCGGCCTCGTAGGAGCCCATATTGACCCCGACCGAATAGGGGACGATCGCGAGCTTGGTATAGTAGGGCGACTGCTGGTCCTTCACGACCAGATCGATCAGATCCTTCGCCGCGGTCTTCAGACTGCCCATGTAGTCCTTCATCGAGCCGGTGGTGTCGAGCACCAGGGCGACTTCGACGTTGTTGGAGTTGCGCAGCACCTCGGAGGTGGCGCGGATGTCGGCCTGCGCCCAGAGCTGCGGCCCGATCGAGGGCGGCTCGATGGTCGCCTCGCCCTTGATGGTGATCTTGTCCGCCGCCAGTTCGAACTTGGTGGACGTGATGTCCTGATCGTCCGGCAGCTTGAGGTTGGCCCGCAGGGCGGCGTCGCCCTTGGTCTGGATCTCGGTGGCTGTCATGGCGTTCGAACGCGCCACATAGAGGGTCGCGGTATCGAGGGCGTCCTGCAGTTGGCCGCGCTGGGTCGTGATCATGTAGAGGTCGATCAGACCCATGGTGGCGGGCGCCAGCAGCAGCAGGCCCACAGCAAAGAAGACGGCGGTCGCGCCGCGCTCGTCGCGAACACCCGCGACGCATCGGGCCTTGAGCCGCCCGGTCATGCCATGAATACGCCTGGCGACTTGCTTGGTGATCTTTTCCACGCCTGGAGCCCCAGCAGTTCAGAGTTGAATCCGCTGGAGCTTGCCAGAGCAGCGTAAACGAACGGGCGCCGAAGACGGTTAAGGCAAAGCTTAATTCGGCGCCCGTTTACCAGCTTACCAGCCGCAGGACTCGCCCTTGTTCTGGACGGTCAGCCAATCGTTCAGCGGCTTGAAGTAGGCCGTCACCGCGCTGGCGTCGGCGTTCTTCTCGCCGGTGAAGGCGGCCATCGCCTCGGGCCAGGGCTTGGACGCGCCCATTTCCAGCATGGCGTTGAACTTCTGGCCCATTTCCTTTTCGCCGTAGACCGAGCAGCGATGCAGCGGTCCCTTCCAACCGATCTGGTTGCAGGCCGCGCGGTGGAACTGGAACTGGTAGATATGGGCCAGGAAGTAGCGGGTGTAGGGCACGTTGGCCGGCACGTGGTACTTGGCCGCCGGGTCGAAGGCGTCGGCCGGGCGCGGGCCGGGCGGCGTCAGGCCTTGATACTTAAGGCGCAGCTTCCACCATTCGTCGTTGTAGTGCTCCGGCGTCGCCTCGCCCGAGAACACCTCCCAGCGCCAGCGGTCGACCATCAGGCCGAAGGGCAGGAAGGCGATCTTGTCGAGCGCCATCTTCAGCAGGAAGGGGATGTCCTCGTCCGCGCCCGGGGCCTTGTCGAGCAGGCCGATCTGCTGGAGGTAGGTCGGGGTCAGGGCCGAGAGGCCGACGAAGTCGCCGATCGCCTCGTGGAAGCCGTCGTTTGCGCCGTTCTTGAACAGGAACGGCTGATCCTTGTAGGCGCGTTGGTAAACGTTGTGCCCGAGCTCATGGTGAACGGTGTAGAAGTCGTCGGCGTCGACCTTGGTGCACATCTTGATGCGCACGTCGTCGCGGTCGTCGAGGTCCCAGGCCGAGGCGTGGCAGACCACTTCGCGGTCCTGCGGCCGGGTGATCATCGAGCGCTTCCAGAAGGTGTCCGGCAGCGGCGAGATGCCGACCGAGGTGTAGAAGCTCTCGCCGGTCTTGACCATCTTCACCGGGTCATAGCCCTTTGAAACCAACAGCTTGTCGAGGCTGTAGCTCGACGAGGCGGTCTTCGGCTGGACCACGTCGTAGACGTTGCCCCACTGCTGAGCCCACATGTTGCCGAGCAGATCGGCGCGGATCGGACCTTTGCGCGGCTGCACGGCGTCGCCGTACTTGTCGTTCAGCTGACCGCGCACGTAGCAGTGCAGATTGCGGTAGAACGGCTCGACCTGGCTCCACAGGCGGTCGGTCTCGGCCGCGAACTTGTCCGGGTCCATGTCATAGTTGGAGCGCCAGAGCGCGCCGGTGTCCTTGAAGCCGAGGTCGCGGGCCCCCTCGTTCGAGAGCTCGGCCAGCTTGGCGTAGTCGCCGCGCATCTGCGGGGCGACCGAATGCCAGCCCTCCCAGACCGCCTTCAGCTCAGCCGGATCGCGGCTCTTGGCGAGGATCTCCTCGGCGTCGTTGAGAGTCAGGGTCTTGCCGCCGTGCTGGAACTTGCCGGCCGAATAGGTCGAGTCCAGGCGGGTGGCGATGGTCGCCAGCTCGCCCGCGGCGCCGGGCCGATTGGGGGCGGGCGAGACCAGGAACAGCTTGAGAAGCTTGAGCTTGCGGGCGGTGACGGGGTCGACGGCGACGCCGTCGTACTTGGCCGCCTCACGGGCGTAACGGGCGGTCAGCTCGTTCTGCTCGGCGGTGGCCTTGGCCTCCAGCCACTGGGTGTCCTCGGTGATGTAGGTCGCCCGCACCCAGGCCGACTTGGCCACGTACTGGTTGAAGGCGGCGAGCTCGGCCTCGGCCTTGTCGACGAAGGCCTTGGCCTCGGCGGGGGTCGGCTTGGCGGGCTTGGGCGCCTGGGCCGAAGCCGGGGCGAAGGCGAACAAAGCGACCGCGGTGGCGGCCAACAACTGCGATTTCATGCGGCGAGACGTCCCCAAAACGGCAGATACGGCCTTCAAGGCCGCGCTGCCAGGGAAAGAAACGTCTGAGGAAGACGCCGTCAAGCGGCGCTTGGGAAAGCGCCTAGGCGCGGGCCTCCGAGGCCGCCATGCGGATTGCGCTTTCGACCGAGGCCTGGGCGTCGGATTGCGACAGGTCGAGGCCCTGGGCGACGGTTTCGCCGTCCTCGTCGAAGATCCGCCAGGCCCAGCCGCATTCGGCGTGGGCCAGGGAATAGGCGAACGGAAGATCCGTCACATGCGCCTCCGCGAAACTCATGCTGCAATGCGGCATGTCCGCTTTATGACGACTCCAAGACCAGCGCGAGTCAAGCTTTCGGGCGGTTGCGGCGCAACACGAAAAGTTTCATCGGAACCTGGGGCCGCCCCTGGAACCTATAGGCGGGCGTAAGCGGCGAAAGGGATTTCCATGCCAGATCAACCGTCTGTGGACGAACGGAAGGCCGGCGCCGCGGGCCTGATCCGCCAGGCCGCGCTGGTCGCCGGCGAGTGGATCGCCGCCGAGGGCGCTAATGTCATCGAGGTCGTCAATCCTGCCGATGGGACGCTCATCGGACGGGTCCCAAAGCTGCCGAAAGAGGCGGTCGAGCAAGCGATTCGGGCCGCCGACGACGCCTTCCGCCCCTGGGCGGCGCTGAAGGGGTCCCAGCGCGGCGCGATCCTTTCCAAGTGGGCTCAAAAGGTTAGCCAGCACGAGCAGGCGCTGGCCGCGATCATCGCGCTGGAGAACGGCAAACCGTTCGCCGAGGCGCTGGGCGAGATCCGCTACGCAAACTCTTTCGTCACCTGGTTCGGCAACCTGGCCCAAAGCCTCGACGGCAAGGCCATCCAGAGCCCCAACGGGCAGGATTTGATCCTCGCCTTCCAGGAACCGGTCGGTCCGGTGGCCGCGATCACCCCGTGGAACTTCCCGGCCGCAATGATCACCCGCAAGGCGGCGGCCGCCTTCGCCGCCGGCTGCCCGGTGGTGCTGAAGCCCGCCTCGGCGACGCCGTTCACCGCCCTCGCCCTCGCCGCCCTGGCGCTGGAGGCGGGGGTTCCGGCCGGCTGCTTCTCGGTGGTGACCGGGGCGCAGGACGTGGTCGGCGGGGCGCTGACCGCCTCGCCGCTGATCCGCAAGCTGTCGTTCACCGGCTCGACCGGGGTCGGCCGCACGCTGGCGGCCCAGTGCGCCCCGACCCTGAAGCGGCTGTCGATGGAGCTGGGCGGGGCCGCGCCGCTGTTGGTGTTCGACGACGCCGACCTGGAGGTGGCGGTCGAGGGGACGGTGGCCGGCAAGTTCCGCGCTGGCGGCCAGACCTGCGTCTGCCCCAACCGCGTCTATGTGCAGGCTGGGATCCGCGAGCGGTTCGTCGAAGCCCTGACCCGGAAGGTGAAGACCCTGAAGGTCGGCGATCCCTTCGCCGAGGGTACGGTGATCGGGCCGCTGATCGATCAGAAGGGCGTGGCCAAGGTCGAGGACCATATCGCCCGCACGGTCGCGGCCGGCGGCCGGGTGCTGACCGGCGGCGCGCGGATCGAGGGCAACTTCTTTGCGCCGACCGTGACCTTCGGCGGCGACGACGAGCTCTTCTGTCACGAGGAGACCTTCGGCCCGCTGGTCCCGGTGTTCGAGTTCGAGACCGAGGAACAGGCGATCGCCCGGGCCAACGCCTCGGAGTTCGGGCTGGCCGCCTTCCTGTTCACCGACGACCTGAACCGGGCGATGCGGGTCGGCCGGGCCATCGAGTCCGGCATCGTCGGGATCAACGCCGGGCTGATCTCCAACGCCGCCAACCCGTTCGGCGGGGTCAAGCAGAGCGGCTATGGCCGCGAGGGCTCGGTCTACGGCATCGCCGACTACATGCAGGTCAAGGCCCTGACCCTGGCGTTGCGGTAGGGGCCGGGCGGCCGCTACTTTTGCGGTGGGGGAACAAGCTATGCGGACGCCCGTGAACGTCCTGGTGTTGCCGTTCCGCGGAACACCGGAAGCCGGTTTCGAATACGGCGTGTTCCGACGCGCCGACGGCGACGCGGCCTGTTGGCAGGCCGTCGCAGGCGGCGTTGAAGTCGGGGAGACGCCGCGGCGGGCCGCTAGGCGCGAGCTCGCCGAGGAGACCGGCCTGACGGGGGCCCGGCGATGGATAAAGCTGGATGCGCACGCCACTGTCCCCGCCCGCATCTTCCGCGATTGGCCAAGCTGGGGTGCGGGCGTGTACGTCGTGCGCGAACTGGCGTTCGGCGTCGAGGTCGGCGAGGGCGAGACCATCGGCCTGTCGGGCGAACATCTGGCGTTCGAATGGCTGACCTACGCGCAGGCGCGCGAGCGGCTGCAGTGGGACAGCAATCGCACCGCGCTCTGGGAGCTCAACACCCGCCTGACCGAGGGCTGAGCCGCGCGCCGTCCGGCGCTAGGATCCGCCTGTAGCCCCGCCGGAGGGCGGGACAAAAGTGTTTGAGGGCAGCGGCGCACGCGAGACGCTGATCGCTTCCCACTCGATGCTGGAGGCGCCATCGGGAAAGCGTTCCAGATGCCGGCGGATCATGACGCCGTCCGAAATCAGATCGTGCGAGCGGCCGTCGGGGCGCAGCCAGGTGGTCCGGCTCCGCGCCTCCGCCGAGCGCTGGATGATTGTGCCGCCGGAGTGATCCTTAGCGACCACCGTCAAGGGTCCGCGATAGATTTCCGGCTGGCCCCGGGGGTCGGCTCGCTCATGAGAGCAAGCGGCGAGCAGGCCCATCGCGAGCGCCAACATCCCAAGGAAGGCCTCGCCCAACTCCACCCCAGGCAGGCAACGTCGTCCGATACGTCGACTAAATCAACCGCGGCCGACGGCTGGCCCAGGGCGCGGCGACCTCCAGCTGGGCGGCCAGCCGGAAGAGGATCGCCTCGCCGCCCATGGCCGCGACGAACTGAACGCCGACCGGCAGGCCGTCGTCGGTCCAGGCCAGCGGCACGCTCATCGCCGGCTGGCCGGTGAGGTTGAAGATCCGGGTGTTGGGCATGAAGGCCCGGCGGACGATTCCGGCCGCGCCGGGCGCGGCGCCGCGCAGCACGCCGAGCGGGACCGGCGGCGAGCCGAGCGTCGAGGCGAGCACCACGTCATAGCGATCCAGCAGCTGGGCCATCGCCCGGCCATAGGCGTGAATGACCCGCAGCGAGCGCACATAGTCCGAGGCGCTGTACCCCTGGGCGTGCTGGTAGCGGGCGAAGGTCAACGGCTCGACGTCGGCCTCGGCGATCGGCCGGCCGAGCTGCTCGGCGCGGGCGTCGAGGTCGGCGGCGATGTGGCCGGCAAGGACCGCGCCGGACGCGGCGACGGCGCCGTCGAGCCCGGCCGGCAGGGCGACCTCCTCGACCTGGTGACCGAGGCTCGCCAGCAGGCTGGCGGTCCGGGCGACGGCGGCGAGGCACTCCGGCGAGAGGGCGCCGGCCTCGAACGCCTCGGTGGTGAAGCCGACCCGCAAGCGACCGGGATCGCGGGCGCACTCCTCCAGGAACGGGCGCTGGCGCGGCGGGGCGCTGTAGGGATCGCCGAGCTCGGGACTGCAGACGGCGTCGAGCAGGGCGGCGGAATCGCGGACGCTGCGGGTGATCGCGTGCTGGGCGTCGAAGCCGGCCAGCCCGTCGCTGGCCGGGGCGAACGAGACCCGCCCGCGCGAGGGCTTGAGCCCGAACAGGCCGCAGCAGGAGGCCGGGATGCGGATCGAGCCGCCGGCGTCGCTGGCGTGGGCGGCGGGCACGATGCCGGCCGCGACCGCGGCGGCCGAACCGCCCGAGGAGCCGCCGGCCGTGCGCGCGACGTCCCAGGGGTTGCGGGTGGGGCCGTGCAGGTCGGGCTCGGTCGTGGCGTCGAGGCCGAGTTCCGGCAGGTTGGTCTTGCCGAAGATCACCAGGCCGGCGCGGCGATAGGCGCTGACGATCGGCGCGTCGGCGGCGGCGACCTCATGCTGGTAGAGCCGCGAGCCGGCCGAGGTCGGCCAGCCGCCGACGTGGGCGGCGTAGTCCTTGACCAGGAACGGCACGCCGGCGAGCGGGCCGGCGCGGGCCTGCCCGGCCTCGGCGCGGGCGGCGGCGAGGTCGGTGTAGATCACCGCGTTGATCGATGGGTTGACCGCCTCCAGGCGCTCGACGGCGGCCTCCAGCACCTCGGCGGCGCTGACCTCGCGGCGGGCGATCAGCCCGGCGAGGCCGACGGCGTCATGTTCCAGATAGTCCGACTGCTTCACCTCGACCTCTCCAGCGTTGCGCGGACGCCTCGTGAACGCGGTCACGCCGCGACAGCCAAGCTTGATTCAGCCGCTCAACGTGTCCTCGCGACCAGGGCCAGAGCCGCGGCGGCGAGGTCGTGCGGGGCGGCGACCAGGGCGTCGGCGCCGGCGGCCTCCAACTCCTCCCGCGCGCCGTAGCCCCAGAGCACGCCGAGGCCGCGCATGCCGTTGGCTCGGGCGCCGGCGATGTCGTGGCGGCGGTCGCCGACCATCACGCAGGCGGCCGCATCGAGGTCGTGGCGGGCGAGGATATGGGCGATCAGCTCGGGCTTGTGATCCAGCGCGCCGCCGGGCTCGGAGCCGTGAACCGCGGCGAACCGTGTGGCCAGGCCCGTGTGGTCGAGGATCCGCTCGGCGAAGACCCGGCGCTTTGAGGTCGCCAGGATCAGCCGGGCGCCGGCCGCGCGCAGGGCGTCGAGCGCCTCGGGGATGCCCGGATACGGGGCGCTGGCCAGCAGCCCGCGCGCGCCATAGTCGGCGCGGTAGGCGGCCACGCCTTCGGCGACCCGGTCATCGCCGTACCGCGCCAGCATCCGCTGCATCATCTCCTCGATCGGCGGGCCGATCATCGCAGCGATGTCGAGCGCCGGATCAGGCGGATGGCCGAGCGCGGCGAGCGCCGCACGGCCGCTGGCCTCGATGCCCGGCAGCGAGTCGACCAGGGCGCCGTCGAGGTCGAGGAGGATGGTCGGAGGCATGACCGGCCGCTATTCCCAGGGATAGAAGGGCGGCATCTGCGAGGCGCGGCCGGTGAACTGCGGGGCGCGCTTTTCAAGGAAGGCGGCGACGCCTTCCTTGCCGTCGCCGATGCTGGCGTAGAACATCGCCAGGGAGTCGACGCGGTGGGCCTCCAGCGGGTGCGGCTGGGCGGCGTTGCGCAGCAGCATCTGGCGGGCCAGGGCCACGGCGACGGCTGAGCGCCCGGCGATGAACTTGCGGGCCAGTCCTTGCGCGTCGGCGACCAGCGTTTCGGGCGCATGGACCGAGCGGGCGAGACCGCCGCGCTGGGCCTCGGCGGCGTCGAAGATCTCGGCCGACAGCACCCATTCCAGCGCCTGCTGCGGGCCGACGAGGCGCGGCAGGAACCAGCTGGAGCAGGCCTCCGGCACGATGCCGAGCTTGCCGAACACGAAGCCGATGCGGGCCTTTTCCGAGACCATGCGGATGTCCATGGCCAGCGTCATGGTCGCGCCGATGCCGACCGCCGCGCCGTTGATGGCGGCGATGACCGGCTTCTTGCAGTCGAAGATCGCCAGGGTGACGCGGCCGCCGGTGTCGCGCACGCCGTCGCGGACAGCCGGGTCGTCCAGCCGATCGTGCATGTCGGCCAGGGTCGGGGCCTGGCTCTCGTCCAGGCCGAAGACGTTGCCGGACGCCGACAGGTCCATGCCGGCGCAGAAGGCGCGGCCGGCGCCGGTGACGACGATGGCGCCGACGGCGTCGTCCTCGCTGGCGCGCTCGAAGGCGTCGATCAGCTCGTGCGCCATCTCGACCGTGAAGGCGTTCATCTGCTCGGGACGGTTGAGGGTGAGGGTGAGGACGCGGTCTTCGACCTCCCAGAGCAGGGTGTTGTAGGCCATGTCGATCTCTCCCCTCGTGTTGTGCGGCGGTGAGTGAGCACACGCATGGGGCCGCGTCCAGCAGACAGCGGCGCGCGCGCCGCCTAGGGTCGCGCCATGCTTCAGGATTCCGGACCGCTCTGGCTGGCCAAGGCGCGGCGCGCGGCGCTGACGCTCACGGCGCAGACGCGGCGGGCGCGAGGCGCGAGGCATTCGGTCTATGTCGTGCTGCTGCGCGACGAGCGCCGGGCCGACCCTTGGGGGCTCTATGTCGGCCAGACCTCGCGCGATCCGGACCTGCGCTTCGACCAGCATAAGACCGGCTACAAGGCCAGCGGGCCGGTGCGGCGGTTCGGGGTGCGGCTGCTGCCAGACCTCGTCGCTCATCTCAATCCGCTGGGCCGCTGGGAGGCGCTGGACCTGGAGGCGGGGCTGGCGGACGTCTTCCGGAACGCGGGCGTGCCGTGGGTCGAGGGCGGGCACTAGGGGCCTGGGCCCTCCCCCGCTCATCCCGGCGAAGGCCGGCTCGTCGCGATCCGCCGTTGCGGGCCGGCCGGCGATAGGCGATGCAGGACGCCGAACAGCGCGCGCCAGGACGCGCACGACCAACAGGGGAACGCCACCATGAAGACGCGCATCACCGAACTGCTCGGCATCCAGCACCCGATCGTCCAGGGCGGCATGCACTTTGTCGGCTTCGCCGAGATGGCGGCGGCGGTGTCGAACGCCGGGGGCCTGGGCATCATCACCGGCCTGACCCAGGGCACGCCGGAGAAGCTGAAGGCCGAGATCGAGCGCTGCCGGGCCATGACCGACAAGCCGTTCGGAGTGAACCTGACCTTCCTGCCGGCGGTGACGCCGCCCGACTATCCGGGGTTCGTGAAGGTGATCGTCGAGAGCGGGATCAAGGTCGTCGAGACGGCCGGCAACAATCCGGCCAAGTGGCTGCCGATGCTGAAGGAAGCCGGCATCGTGGTGATCCACAAGTGCACCTCGGTGCGCCACGCGCTGAAGGCCGAGGCGATCGGCTGCGACGCGGTCAGCGTCGACGGCTTCGAGTGCGGCGGCCACCCGGGCGAGGACGACGTGCCGAACTTCATCCTGCTGCCGCGGGCCGGCGAGGAGCTGAAGGTGCCGTTTCTGGCCTCGGGCGGGATGGCGGACGGCCGCAGCCTCGTCGCGGCCCTGGCCATGGGCGCGGACGGCATGAACATGGGCACCCGGTTCATCGCCACCAAGGAAGCGCCGGTCCACCAGAACGTGAAGGACGCCCTGGTGGCGGCCAGCGAACTGGACACCCGCCTGATCATGCGCCCGCTGCGCAACACCGAGCGGGTGCTGGTCAACGCCGGCGTCGAGCGGCTGCTGGAGAAGGAAAAGGAGCTCGGCGACAAGGTCACCTTCGCCGACATCGCCGCCGAGGTGGCGGGCGTCTATCCGCGGATCCTGCGCGACGGCGACATGGACGCCGGCGGCTGGTCGTGCGGCATGGTCGCGGGCCTGATCCACGACGTGCCGAGCGTGCAGGAGCTGATCGAACGCACCATGGCCGAGGCCGAGCAGATCATCCGCGGCCGGCTGGTCGGGCTGCTCGACGCTTAAGGGGCGGGAGGGGGACGCAAGTCCCCCTCCCCTGGCTGCGCCAACCCTCGGCGGCGGAGAGCGCCATGCCCGCGACACAGGCGAGCGCCGTCAACACCGGCGCGGAGTTTCTGGATGAGGACGTGGCCCGCGCCTATGCGCACCGGACCGACTATCCGCCGGCGCTGTACGCGCGGCTGCTGGCGCTGACGCCCGGCCGCGGGCGCCTGCTGGACCTGGGCTGCGGCCCCGGCAAGCTGGGGCGGGGTCTGGCGGCCCAGTTCGAAGACGTGCTGGCGGTCGATCCGTCGGCCGCGATGCTGCGGCTGGGGCGCGAACTCGACGCCGCCGCCCACCCCAACATCGCCTGGATCGAAGCCACCGCCGAGGCCGCGCCGATCGAGCCGCCGCTGGACCTGATCGTGATGGGGGCGAGCGTGCACTGGGTCGATCCCGCCCGCGTCTTCCCAAAGCTCGCCTCGGCGCTGACCGCGGGGGGGCTGATGGCGCTGATCGACGGCGACGGTCCGGCGCAGGCGCCGTGGATCGGCGCGTGGCGCGCGGTCATCAGGCATTGGGTCGGCCGCATGGGCGGAGTCTGGAACGGGCCGGCGCACCAGGCGCTGATGAGCGCGCACGAGCCCTGGTTCGACCGGGTCGGCGTCGAGACCTTCACCGCCCAGGTCGAGCAGTCGGTCGAGGACCTGATCGAGGCCGAGCACTCGCGCGCCAGCTGGGCGCGCGCGAAGATGGGCGATCTGGCGGACGCGTTCGACGCCGACCTGCGGACTGTGCTGACCCCGTATGCCCGAGGCGGCAAGGTCAACTTCGAGGTCAGTTCGCGGCTGACCTGGGGACGGCCGCTGGCGGCGCCGCACGCGGAGGGCGAGCCATGACCGGGCCTGCGATCGGCGAACGTGGAGCAGGACAGAGCGCGTTCGAGCGGCTGCGGGCGGGGTTGGCCTGAGCGGCCGCTGCGCCTATCCAGCCCCGATGATCAGACGCGCCACGCCCGCCGACGCCCCCGCCCTGCTCGCGCTCTGGCGGGCGGCGGTGGAGGCGACTCACCATTTCCTGACCCCGGCCGACATCGACGCCATCGAGGCGCAGATGCGCGGCTATCTCTCCAGCGACACCGAGCTGTGGACGGCCGAGATGGCCGGCCAGCCCGTGGCGTTCATGGGCCTGGACGGCGACGAGATCGTCAGCCTGTTCGTCGATCCGGCCGTGCATCGCAGCGGCGTCGGGCGGGCGCTGATCGACCACGCCCTGGCCCGCGGGGCGACCTGGCTGGGCGTCAACGAGCAGAACCCCGGGGCCGTCGCCTTCTACGAGCGGCTCGGCTTCACGGTGACGGAACGCTCGGACCTGGACAGCGAGGGGCGGCCCTTCCCGATCCTGACGATGCGGCGATGCTAGGCTAGGGTGTCCGCGACGGAGACGAGATGACCAGCTTCAATTCGATGTCCGAACGCGCGTGGCGCGTGCGCGAGCTCTATGGTCAAGCCGAGTCCCGGCGCTATGGGCGGGCCTGGACGCGCGAGGAGGTGGCGCTGGGCTTCGTCGGCGACGTCGGCGACCTGATGAAGCTGGTGCAGGCGGCCGAGGGCGTTCGGGCGATCCCGGACGTGCAGGGCAAGCTGGCGCACGAGCTGGCCGACTGCCTGTGGAGCGTGATGACCCTGGCGCGGATGTACGAGGTCGATCTGGAAGCGGCGTTCGAGACGACCATGGACGAGCTGGAAGCCAGGCTGGAGGCGCGGCCATGAGCCTGGCGATCGTGCGGGCCGCGTGTGGCGACGGCGCCGTGCTGCAGAACCTCTTCCAGCTCTACACCCACGACTTCTCGGAGTTCTGGGCCGGGAGCGCGCGCGGCGAACTGGGCGCCGATGGTCGGTTCACGGACTATCCGCTGGAGCCGTTCTTCGGACGGCCGAACTGGTCGGCCTGGCTGCTGACCGCGGGCGAGGCGCCGGCGGGCTTTGCGCTGATCAACGACGCGGCCCATTCGGGTCTGCCGGCGCGGCGTTCGATGGCCGAGTTCTTCGTGGTGCGCAAACATCGCGGCCAGGGCGCCGGGCGGGCGGCGGCCCAGGCGCTGATCGCCGCCGAACCGGGGAGCTGGGAGATCGCCGTGGCGCGCGCCAACACCGGGGCGCTGGCCTTCTGGCGCAAGGTCGCGGCCGCCTGCGCGGCCGGGCCGGTCGAGGAACTGGACATCGCCGGGCCCGACTGGAACGGGCCGGTGCTGCGGTTCGAGGCGGCTTAGCCCCCCGCTCAGACCTCCAGCTCGTAGCCGGCCTCGCGCCAGGCCTTGAGGCCGCCGTCGAGGGCGACGGCGCGGGTGAAGCCGAGTTCGCGGAGGGTGGCCGCCGCCAGGGTCGAGATCTTGCCGAATTCGCAGCAGGCGATGATGCGGACGGTCGGGTCGGGCAGCTCGGCGTTGACCCGCAGTTCGAGCTGGCCGCGCGGCAGGTGACGGGCGCCGGGGATGTGGCCGGCTTCGAAGGCGTCCTTCTCGCGCAGGTCCAGCACGACCAGATCGCGGCTGTTGCCGCCCAGGCGGCCGTGGAGCTCGGCCAGCGACATGAACGGCACTTTCGCCGAGGCCTCGGCCAGCAGTCGGGCGACGGTCTTGCCGCCACTCATATTGGTGCGCAGCGCCTCGGTCAGGTGGGTCGGGGCCGAGAGGTCGAGGCTCTGCATCATCTCGACGAACTCGGCGCGGTCGGTTTTCGCCAGGCGGGGATTGGTGTCGATCTCATCGCCGATCGTGGAGCAGCTGCGGCCCTTGTAGTCGTGGGCCGGGTAGACCAGCGTCTCGCGCGGCAGCTTCAGCAGCTTGTCGAACAGGCTCTCATAGAGGGCATGGGGATCGCCGGTCGGCAGGTCGGTGCGCCCGGTGCCGCCGATCAGCAGGGTGTCGCCGGTGAACACCCGGTCGGCCATCACCAGGCACATGGAATCGCGCGTGTGGCCGGGGGTGTGCAGGGCCTGGAGACGCAATTCGCCGACGATCAGCATGTCGCCGTCGTCGAGCCGCAGGTCGGCATAGGGCGCGGGGCTGAGCCGGTTCATCACCACCGGCGCCGGCAGCAATTTCTGCAGCTCGTGGCTGGCCGAGAAATGGTCGGCGTGGGTGTGGGTGTCGATCACGTAGCGGATGTGCAGGCCGAGTTGGCCGGCGAGGCCGACATAGCGGTCGATCTGGCTGAACTCCGGGTCGATCAGCGCCGCAGCGCGGGTCGCCTCGCAGCCGACGAGATAGGATTGGCATCCGCCCGTGGCGACTTGCTCGAAGATCATTGGGCGACCCTTGTTACGCGGCCGCACAGTCGCGCCGAGTCGCGCCGAGCGCAAGGGTCGGCGGCGCCCGGACGCACGCCTAGTCTTGCTTGACGATGTCGCCCGGCTTCCAGGTCTTGTCGAAGAACGGCTCCAGCGGACCATAGAAGCGGAACAGGGTGAACCAGCCCTTGCCCGGAACGGTCTGGATCCAGTTCCCTTCCCTGCCGACCGGCGACTTGGGTCCGAACCAGATGTCGATCGACCCGTCCGGATTGGGCTGCGGCCTGGTGTAGGTGCTGATCGACGGGAACGGTTGGCTGTTGCGCAGGATCGAGCGGCTGTCGGCGTCGTAGGCCACCACCGACCAGAAGTTCTTGGCCGGTAGGTTCGCCGGCACGTGCAGCCGGTAGTTGCGGGCGCCGTCCAGATAGTCGCCGTCGGCGTCGCGCGGGGTCCAGAGATATTGCGAGCCGAGACCGACATGCTTGTCGACCATGGCCGGCGACATTCCGATGGCGATGTAGGCGAAGCTGGCGCGGCGGTCGGTGTTCACATAGCCCTGGCTGTCCCAGGCCGCGCTGCCGCCGAGAAACGCCCACTCCCAGCGCCGATCTGGATAGACGAGGCGCGCCTCGTCCTGACTGTCGAAGCTGTTGGCGCGGGCGATGGCGCCGCCCATGCGCGCGGCCTCGTCCAGCAGGGCGCGGCGGGCGGGATCGGGCTGGAAGGGCCTGCCCTTCTCGATGCCGATGGCGGCGAGCTGGAAGCGCTCGTGGCTGGGAATCACGTCCTGCGGCTCGCGCGCGATCATCCAGGCCAGGTCGTCGAAGAACGAGACATTGTCCGAGAACAGCGTGTCGACCTGCCGGCGCGAACCGTTGAACACCGTGAGGGCCGGCGGCGCGGCGGCCTGCGACAGCGGGTAAACCTTGGTCTGGCGGATCAGCTCGGCCGCCTTGTCCGGCTTACCGTCGACCTGGAACCCGCGCACGCCGAAGACGAGGCCGTAGGTCCGTGACTTGGCGGCGATGTAGCCCGCCGGCGCGGGCCCATCATGATCGGGCGGCAGGAGCAGCAGCTTGCCGCCTTGCCCCTTGTCGGCGCCCGTCGGGCCGATGCCGAGGGTCTCGGTCTGCCAGAGATCGCTGACCCCGCCCAGCAGGCCGGGCGGCGCCTCGATCACCACCGGACCGTCGCGCTTCAGGTCGATCGCGACGAGGCCGTAGACGGTCTCGGTGTTGCCGGTGAGCAGCAGGGTCTCGCCGTCCATCAGCTGTTCCCAGAGCACCAGCTGGTTGGGGGCGCCGGTTCCGGCCTGGGCGACGCCCTTCCAGACGTGGAGCCAGGAGACGCCGTGCATCTGCACCAGGAACGCCTCGACGGCGCGGTTGAAGACCAGGCGTTCGCGCAGGCGGGCGGCGGCCTCGGCGGTCGGGTAGCCGTTCTTGAACGGGAACTCGCCTTCCCGCGTCTTCAGCGTTTCGCTGCCGAGCCAGTGGTGGGCGGCGGCGGGATTGAGATCGTCGGCCATGGGAGCGCTCCTCGCGGGGACTGGGAGGAGGAGCCTAGGCGCCGGCGTCGGCGGGGAAATCGGGCGAAATCCCCAGGACGCGCCTGGGGAACGTTACCTACCCGTGATTGACGCGGCGGAGCCTTTCGCGTCCCATCGCTGCGACATTCTGTCCAGCTTGAGAGAGACCAATGGCGAGCGATCAGACGCCGGCGACGCCGACCCCGAAAGGTTGGCTGGCCAAGCTTCGCGCCAGCAAGATGCCCGGCCTGATGGCCGCCGGCCTGGTGATCGCGGCGTTCGGCGGCGGGGTGCTGTCGGCCAAGGGCGTCGACTGGCTGGGCAAGCCCGCGGCCGAGACCGCCGCCGCGCCGGGCGCGCAGGGCTGGTCGCTGTTCGGCAAGCCGCGCGACGCCAAGGCCGCAAGGCGCGGCATCCCCAAGCCGGAAGGGTTCGCGGTCTGGCGCCACCGGATCGACACCTCGGCCAACCAGCCGGCCGCCTGCATCGAGCTGACCCGGGCGCTGGACCCGGCCAGGTCCTATGCCGACTACGTGCTGATCTCGCCCGACCTGGGCGGGAAGCCGGCCGTGACGGTGAAGGGATCGGAGCTTTGCATCGGCGGGACCGGCTTCGCAGACCGCCGGGTGACCTTGCTGAAGGGACTGCCGGCCAAGACCGGCGAAACCCTGGCGGCCAACGCCGACGTCGATTTTACCTTTGGTGAGCGCCCGCCCTTCGTCGGGTTCGCCGGCGAGGGCGTGATCCTGCCGCGCGAGGATTCCGACGGGGTCGGGATCGAGACGGTCAATGTCAGCCGCCTGTCGGTCGAGGTCTGGCGGGTCGTCGACCGCAACCTGGTGCGCAAGTCGATCAGCGCCCCCGACCCGACCGCCGAGGGCGAGTGGCCGGGCGACTACGGCTCGGACAGCCCCGACGACGAGGGCCGGGTGGTCTGGAAGGGCGAACTGCCGGTCGCCACGCAAGGGGCCGGCGAGCGGGTGACGACGGTGTTCCCGCTGGGCGCGGTGCTCAAGGAGATGAAGCCCGGCGCCTATGTGATCAAGGTGCGCGACGCCTCGGGCGGCCGCTCGATCAAGGGTGAAGGCGGCGACGACGATTACGATCCCAACCCGCCGGCCCAGGCGCGGCGCTGGGTGGTGTTCACCGACATGGCGCTGTCGGCCTATGACGGCTCCGAGGCGCTGGACGTGGTGGTCCGCTCGCTGAAGACCGCCAAGATCATGCCGAACGTGCGCGTGACCCTGGTCGCCCGCAACGGCGAGGACCTGGCCGTCGCCCAGAGCGACGCGCAGGGCCGGGTGCGGTTCGACCGCCCGCTGCTGGACGGCGAAGGCGCGGCCGACGCCAAGATGGTGATGGCCTATGGCCCGCAGGGCGACCTGGCGGTGCTGGACCTGGACCGCGCGCCAGTGGACCTGTCCAAGCAGGGGATCGGCGGGCGCACCGAGGACAGCGGCGTTTCGGGCCGCACGGCGCAAAGCGCGATCGACGGCTATCTCTATGCCGACCGCGGCATCTATCGGCCCGGCGAGACCGTGCACCTGAACGCCCTGTTGCGCGACCGCGAGGCCAAGGCGGTGAAGGACCGCAAGGGCGCGATCGTGGTCCGCCGCCCCTCGGGCGTGGAATACAAGCGCTATCCGTTCGACAAGGCGCCGCTGGGCGCCGTGCCGGTGGACATCGCCCTGCCCAAGAGCGCGCCGCGCGGGCGGTGGCTGGCCCGACTTGAGATCGACGGGCTGGATAAGCCGGCCGGCGAGCTGTCGTTCCAGGTCGAGGACTTCGCGCCGCAGCGGCTGGCGGTCACCGCCGTCGGCCAGGAGGCCGTGCCGATGAAGGCCGGCGAGACCCGCAACATCGACGTCACCGCTCGCTTCCTCTACGGCGCGTCGGGCGCGGGGCTGCAGACCCAGGGCGAGGCTCGGCTGCGGGTCGATCCCAACCCGTTCCCGGCCTTCGAAGGCTATCAGTGGGGCGACCAGCGCGAGCCGTTCGCCGAGAAGTTCCTGGAGATCGGCCAGACCGTCACCGACGGCGAGGGCCGCGCGGTGCTGGCGCTGTCCTCGGAGGAGGCCGGCGACACGCCCCAGCCGCTGACCGCCAGCTTCACCGCCAGCGTGTTCGAGCCGGGCGGGCGCCCGGTGCGCGAGGGCCTGGACCTGAAGGTGCGGACCAAGGCCGTCTATCTGGGCGCCAAGATCGACCAGGGCGACGCGGGCGGGTCGGGCGACCCGACCATGCTGATCGACCTGATCGCGGTGAACGCGGCCGGCCAGCGGATCGCAGCGCCGGGCACGACCTACACCCTGATCTCGGAGAACTGGGACTATGACTGGTTCCAGCAGGACGGCCGCTGGCAGTGGCGGCGGACCAGCCGCGACGTGGTCGTGGCGCGGGCCAATGTGAACCTCGCCGCCGGCCAGCCGACCCGGATCAGCCGCCGGCTGGGCTGGGGCGACTACCGGCTGGAGATGACCGGGCCGGGCGGCGCCAAGAGCGTCATCCGCTTCGCCTCCGGCTGGGGCGCGCCGGCCAAGGACGTCGAGGCGCCTGACTTCGTGCGGGTCAGCGCCGGGGCCAAGCCCTATGCGCAAGGCGACACCGTCGAGATCACCCTGAAGCCGCCCTATGCCGGCGAGGCGCAGATCGCGGTCGCCACCGACCGGCTGATCGACCTGAAGACCGTCACCGTCGGCAAGGACGGGGCGACGGTGAAGCTGAAAACCAGCGCCGCCTGGGGCGGCGGGGCCTATGTGCTGGTCAGCGTGGTGCAGCCGCGCGATCCGGTCGCCTCGCCCAAGCCGCGACGGGCGCTGGGCCTGGTCTATGTGCCGCTGGACCCGAAGGACCGGAAGCTCACCGTCGAGCTGAACACCCCGGCCAAGATCGACTCCAAGGCGCTGGTCGAGGTGCCGATCACCATCAAGGGCGCCGGGTTCGGCGGCCGCGCGCGGGTCACCCTGGCGGCGGTCGACGAGGGCATCCTGCAACTGACCAAGTTCCAGAGTCCCGATCCGGTGAAGTGGTACTTCGGCAAGCGGGCGCTGACGCTCGACTACCGCGACGACTACGGGCGGCTGCTGGACCCGAACCTGGGGGCGCCGGCCAACGTCAACTTCGGCGCCGACGGCATCGGCGGCGAGGGGCTGAGCGTGACGCCGATCAAGACCGTGGCCCTGTGGTCGGGCGTGGTCGAGACCGGCCTCGACGGCAAGGCGGTGATCAAGCTGCCGACCGCCCAGTTCAACGGCGAGCTGCGGCTGATGGCGGTGGCCTGGACCGACGCCGCGGTCGGCTCGGCCAGCAAGCCGCTGACCGTGCGCGAGGCGGTGGTCGCCGACCTCGCCCTGCCCCGCTTCCTGGCGCCGGGCGACAAGGCGTTCGCGACGCTGGAGCTGCACAACATCGAGGGCAAGGTCGGCGCCTATGTCGCCGAGCTGACCAGCGGCGGCGGGGTGCTGGCGCCGTTCAAGAAGGCGTTCCAGCTGGCGCTCGGCCAACGCGTGGCCGAGAAGATCCCGTTCAGCGCCCCGGGCCGGGCCGGGATCGGCCAGGTCGGGTTCAAGGTCTCCGGCCCCGGCTTCTCGACCGCCAAGGATTATCCGATCCAGACGCGGCTGGGCTGGAGCCCGATCACCCGGACGACCTACGAACTGCAGCAGCCGGGGGCGGCGTTCACGCCGGCCTCGAGCCTGCTGGCGGGCCTCGCGGCCGGGGACGTCACCCTGCACGTCAGCTACTCGCCGTTCCGCGGCTTCGACCCGGCCCCGATCGCGAACGCGCTGTCGCGCTATCCCTACGGCTGCACCGAACAGACGGTGTCGGCCGCCTATCCGCTGATCTATGCGGCGGAGGTCGCCAGCGATCCGAAGCTGAAGCGCTCGTCGGTGGCGCTGGCCGGGGCGGTCGGGCGGCTTCTGGACCGCCAGACCCTGGACGGGGCCTTCGGGCTCTGGCGGGTCGGCGACGGCGAGGCCGACCCCTGGCTGGGCGCCTATGTCACCGACTTCCTGCTGGAAGCGCAGAAAGCCGGGACGCCGGTGCCGCAGGAGGCGATCGACCGGGCGCTGAGCGCCATGCGCCAGGTCTCGCGGCCGGAAGGCTGGGCCTCGGTCTCCTACCGGATGGAGTATCCGGACTGGTGGGCCGGCGGGTCGGACGCCTCCAAGAAGGCGACCGAGCGGATGCGCAGCCGGGCTTCGGCCTATGCGCTCTACATGCTGGCCAAGGGCGGGCGCGGCGACCTGGCGCGGCTGCGCTGGTGGCACGACGTGCAGATGAAGACCGAGGCCTCGCCGCTGGCCAAGGCCCAGGTCGGCGCGGGGCTGGCCATGATGGGCGACAAGGCCCGGGCGCGCTCGGCCTTCCGCCAGGCGATCGCCGCGCTCGGCTATCGCGACGAGGCCGACTGGTACCAGAGCCCGCTGCGCGACATCGCCGCGGTGACGGCTCTGGCCTATGAGGCCGGCGAGACCGACCTGGCGCGCGGGCTGCAGAAGCGGCTGGAGAACGCGGTCAAGGATCCGGACAGCCTCAACACCCAGGAGCAGGCGCGCCTGCTGCAGGCCGCGCACTGGATGCTGAAGGCGGCCGGGGCGATCCGCATCGACGCGGAGGGCGCCCAGCCGCTGACCGCGGTCGGCGGGGCGCCGCGCTGGGCGGTCGGCAAGCTGGCCGAGGCCCGCTTCGTCAACACCGGCAAGGGCGCGCTGTGGCGCACGGTGACGGTGACCGGGACCCCGGTCGCCCCGCCGCCGGCCGAAGACAACGGCATCAGCCTCTCCAAGCGGCTGGTCGGGTTCAGCGGCGGAGCGGTCGATCCCGCGGCCCTGACCCAGGGCGAGCGGGTGATCGTGGTGGTGTCGGGCCGCTCGGGACAGAGCCGGTCGATGTCGCTGGTGGTGGACGACCCGCTGCCGGCCGGCTTCGAGATCGAGACCGTGCTGGGCCCTGACGATGCGCAGAGCGGGCCGTTCAAGTTCCTCGGAGAGCTCTCCAGCGCCGACGTCCAGGAGGCCCGCGACGACCGCTATGTCGCGGCCATGGATCTGGCCGGCAAGGGCGCCTTCACCTTCGCCTATGTGGCGCGGGCGGTGACGCCGGGCGACTTCCTGCTGCCGGGGGCGCAGGCCAAGGACATGTACCGTCCGAGCCTGAACGCGCGCACCGGCGCCAGCCGCACGGTGATCGCGCCCGGGCCATGAGGACGCCCAGCCACCAGGTGTCATCCCGGCTGAAGCGAAGCGGAAGGCCGGGACCCATTGACGCCGTGTCGGGAGTTCCTGGCGCGGCGCTCGCCCCTTCCGGCGCGATCAGGCGTTCATGGGTCCCGGTCTTCGGCCTTGCGGCCGAAACCGGGATGACACTCTAAGGGCGCATGGCCTTCGCCAACACAAATCGAGTTCGCCGCCTGACCCTCTCCCTGATCGCCCTGCTGGGCGTCGAGGCGGCGGTGTTTGCGGCCGATGCCGTGCTGGCGCCCGACATGGGGCGGGCGGAGCGGTCGTCGCCGGTGGCGTTGGATCGGCGCGGGGCGTGGCTACGGGCGTTGCCGGTGGAGGACGGGCGCTGGCGCATCCGGGCCGACCTGGCGCGGACCGACTCGACGTTCCAGAAGCGGCTGGTGGCGATCGAGGACGCGCGCTTCTGGATCCATCCGGGGGTCGATCCGCTGGCGGTGGCGCGGGCGGCGGGGTCGGCGCTGGCGACCGGGCGGGTCAGCTCGGGCGCCTCGACCCTGACCATGCAGACCGCGCGGCTGCTGGAGCCGCGGCCCCGGACGCTGCCCGCCAAGCTGATCGAGATGGTGCGGGCCGTGCAGATCGAGGCGCGGCTCTCCAAGCGCGAGATCCTGGCGCTGTACCTGACGCTCGCCCCCTATGGCGGCAACCTGGAGGGCGTGCGGGCGGCCAGCCTCTCCTACTTCGGCCACGAACCGGAAACCCTGACCGACGGCGAGCAGGCGCTGCTGATCGCCTTGCCGCAGTCGCCGGAAGCGCGGCGGCCGGACCTGCGCCCCGAAGCGGCCCGGGCGGCGCGGCGCGCGGTTCTGGACAAGATGATCCGCGCCCGGATCCTGAGCGAAACCGCCGCGGCCGAGGCCGAAGACGAACCCCTGCCCGGCCGCAGCGCCTTCCCGGCCCTGGCCTGGCACGTCGCCGGCGAGCTGGCGCGGGCCGCGCCCGCGGACCTGGCCTCGGTGCCGACCACGCTCGACGCCGGGCTGCAGGCGCGGCTGGAGCCGCTGGCCGCGCGGGCCGCCCAGGCCCAAGGCCCCGAGGCGACGGCGGCGATCCTGGTGGTCGAGATCAAGGGCCGGGCGGTGCGCGGGGCGGTCGGCTCGGGCGGGCTGGCGCGGCCCGGCGGCTGGATCGACATGACCCGGGCCGTGCGCTCGCCCGGCTCGGCGCTGAAGCCGTTCATCTACGGCTTTGCGTTCGACGACGGGCTGGCCGCGCCGGACACGCAGATCGACGATGCGGCGCGGCGGTTCGGCGACTACCAGCCGGAGAATTTCGACCGCATCTTCCGCGGCAAGGTCACGGCGCGCGAGGCGCTGACCTATTCGCTGAACGTCCCGGCGGTGGAGCTGCTGGACAAGGTCGGGCCCGCCGCGTTCGAGGCGCGGATCGACGGGGCCGGGGTGAACCTGGTGCGGCCCCGGGCGCAGACCCGCGAGGCGGGGCTGGCCATGGCGCTGGGCGGGGTCGGGATCACCCTGCGCGACCTGGCGGTGCTGTACGCGGCGCTGGGCGACGGCGGGGTGGCCAAGCCGCTAGCCTGGACGGTGGACGAGGCCGCGCGGCGCGAACGCTCGCCCGGGCGGCGGCTGATGCGGGCCGAGGCGGCCGACCAGGTGCTGGCCATCCTGCGCGAGACCCCGCCCCCGGCCGGGGCGACGGCCGCGGCCCTGACCAAGGGGCGGCCGGTGATGGCCTTCAAGACCGGCACCTCCTACGGCTTCCGCGACGCGGTGGCGGCCGGGGTGGTCGGACCCTACGTGGTGGTGGTGTGGACCGGCCGCGCCGACGGCGGGGCGCGCGGCGGACTGACCGGACGCGACGCGGCGCTGCCGCTGCTGTTCGACGCCGCCGACCTGATCGACGCCCCGGCCAGCGCGCCCAGGCCGATCGCGCCGCGCGGCGCGCCGCAGGCCCTGGCGCGGCTGGAGACCCGCAACGCCGGCCCGCGGCTTATCTTCCCGCCCGACGGCTCGACCGTGCAGGTCGAGGCGTTCGGCCCGGCCTCGCGCGGCCTGGTGCTGGCCGCCGGCGGCGAGGGGCTGAGCTGGTATGCGGCCGGCGAACCGCTGGCCGCCGACCCTGTCAGTGGACGGACGATATGGCGGCCGAAGGGACCGGGCTTCTATCGGCTGACGGTGGTTGATGAGGCGGGCCGCAAGGCTAGCGCGCGGGTGCGGGTGAAGTAGCTGAAGGTGTCATCCCCGTTTCGGCGCAGCCGAAGACCGGGACCCATTCGCACCGAACAGGCGGGAATGGGAATGAGACTGTCGCGACATCCGCACCATCAGGTGTTCATGGGTCCCGGACAGGCGCTGCGCGCCTTCCGGGATGACGCCTTCACCGAATGAACGGCGGCTTTCGCAACCCTACTGCCCCTCGTCGCGGGCCTTGTCGAGGTCGGCGGGGCCGCTGATAGCGCAGTTCATGTCGGTGACCAGGCCGTTGGCGATCGAATAGACCCAGCCATGGACGCTGAGGCTCTGGCCGCGGGCCCAGGCGTCCTGGACGAAGACGTCGGAGGCGACGTTGCGGACCTGGCGCATGACGTTGAGCTCGGTCAGGCGGTCGATCCGCTCGTGGCCGTGGAGCGCCTCGAGTTCGGCGCGGTGATCGGCGTAGACCTCGCGGATCGGGTGCAGCCAGTGGTCGACCAGCCCGCGGCGCTGGCCGTCGACCGCGGCGGCCACGCCCCCGCAGCCGTAGTGGCCGACGACCATGATGTGCTTCACCTTCAGCACGTCGACCGCGAACTGCAGCACCGACAGGTAGTTGGCGTCCTGCGGCGGGGCGAGGTTGGCGACGTTGCGGTGCACGAACAGCTCGCCCGGGTCGAGATTGACGATCTCGTTGGCCGGCACGCGACTATCGGAGCAGCCGATCCACAGGTATTCCGGACTCTGCTGGGCGACGAGGCGCTTGAAGAAGCCCGGATCGACGGAGAGCTTTCCAGCCGCCCAGATGCGGTTGTTTTCCTTCAGGTCTTCAAGCATGCACGGCGTCCGGTTGGCGGTCGGGATGGGCGGCGGCGAAGGCCGGGTGCGCGCCTGCATGGGCGGCGGCCGCGGCGATGGCCGGGAACGGGGAGAGGTCCACCTTGTAGCGTTCGGCCGAGTAGACCTGGGGCACGAGGCAGCAGTCGGCGAGGGTCGGCGCGTCGCCGAAGGCGAAGCCCCGGCCGTGGCGGGCGACCATCGGCTCCAAGGCCGAGAAGCCGTCGACGATCCAGCGCTGGCTCCATTCGAGGCGGCCGGCTTCATCGACGCCGAACTGCTCCAGCGCCTTCTGGATGCGCATGTTGTTCAGCGGGTGGATGTCGCAGGCGACGATGGCGGCCATGGCCCGCACGGCCGCGCGCTCGAACGCGTCCGTCGGCAGCAGAGCCGGCGCAGGATGGGTCTCTTCCAGCCACTCCAGGATGGCCAGCGACTGGACGAGGACGTGGCCGTCTGTCTCCAGCGCTGGGGTCAGGTGCTGGCGGTTGCGCGTGGCGACGTAGTCGTCGGCGTGCTGCTCGCCCTTCAAGAGGTTCACCCCGACATAGCCGTAGTCGAGGCCCTTGAGGTTGAGGCCGATGCGGACGCGATAGGGCGCGGTGGCGCGCCAGTAGGAATGCAGGGTGAGGCTCATGACGCGTCTCCGGCGGACACCGTGAACTTGAGTTGGCCGACGCCCTCGACCTCGCCCTCGACGAGGTCGCCGGGAACGATCGGGCCGACGCCCTCGGGGGTGCCGGTGAAGATCAGGTCGCCGGGCGCCAGCGTCCAGAGCTTGGAGGCCTCGGCGATCACCTCGGCGAGGGTCCAGATCATGTCCGCGACCTGGCCCTGCTGACGCAGCTGGCCGTTGACGCAAAGCGCGATGCGGCCCTGCGGCGGGGCCCCGTCCCACTTGCGGATCGCCGAGATCGGGGCCGAGGCGTCGAAGCCCTTGGCCGCGTCCCAGGGATGGCCCTTGGCCTTGGCGGCGTTCTGCAGGTCGCGGCGGGTGAGGTCGACGCCGACCGCATAGCCGTAGACCAGCGACAGCGCCTGCGCGGGCGGCACGTCGGCGCCGCCGCCCTTCAGGGCGACGACCAGCTCGATCTCGTGATGCAGGTCGGAGGTGGCCGGCGGATAGCGGACCTGGCCGCCCGGCGGAACGATCGCATCGGCGGGCTTGGCGAAGAAGAACGGCGGATCACGGTCGTCGCCGCCCATTTCGCGGCGATGGGCGGCATAGTTGCGGCCGACGCAGAGGATGCGCCGGACCGGGAAAGCCGCCGCCTCGCCCTCCACGGGCACGGAGGCGGGAGCATGCGGCGGCAGGACATAGGATGTCATGGCGCCGCCCTTACGCCTGGGAAAGGGTGATGTGAACCCTGCCGTAGTGGGAGGACGAGCGGTTTTTTGCCGGATGTCTCGCTTGAGGAGGCCATCTGCGTGTCATCCCGGTTTCGGCTGCAAGCCGAAGACCGGGACCCATTCGCGCCGAGGGCGCAGGGCTCGATCCGAAAGATCTGGTGTTCATGGGTCCCGGACAGGCGCTGCGCGCCTTCCGGGATGACACTTTGAGGCGCTACTTCACCGCGTCGCGGACGACGCGGGCCTTTTCGAGGTGCTGCTGCACCGTCGGGGCGGTGGCGGCGGCGAAGGCCTTGATGACCGGGACGTCGCCGTCCTGGGCGTAGCGCTGCAGGACGTCGAGCGCGGCCTGGTGAGCGTCGACCTGATTGTCCATATAGGCCTTGTCAAAGTTCTCGGCCTTGCCGAGGTCGCTCAGCTTGTCTTGCAGGTCCTTCGGCAAGGCCGTCGGCAGGGCCAGCGTCTGGCCGGAATCGGCGATGGCCTTCTTGAGATCGGCCGTCGACTTCGTATGGGCCGTGACCATCTCGTCGGCGAACTTCTTCACGCCTGGATTCTTGGCCTTGGTCTGAGCGAGCTTGGCGGCTTCGACCTCGAACATGTCGCTGGCTGCGGCCTTGGCGACGAAGTCGGGAGCGGCCGCCTCGTTTGACGGGGTGATGACCGTCGCGGCCGGATTGGCGTCGGGCGTCGCGGCCTGTTCGGCCGGGGTCGCCGCGCCCTTGGTTTCGGTCTTTTGCCCACAGGCGGCCAGCGACAAGGCAGCCACGGCCACGCCCGCGATAAGCAGGTGACGGGTCATCAAACCCTCCTCAAGATTGACTAAGGTGATCGGCGAAGGTCCAACGGACGACGCACCCGTTCAAAACTCACGGATGTGTGATCAGTTCCGGGGAGGGAACAAACGTGACCGACGTCGCCGCCAACAATGGACCGCTGAAGGACCTGAAGGTCGTCGAGATGGGGACTCTGATCGCCGGCCCGTTCTGCGGCCAGATCCTTGGGGATTTCGGCGCCGACGTGATCAAGATCGAGGATCCGAAGACCGGCGATCCGATGCGACAGTGGGGCCGCAGCCTGCCCAAGGGGCTGTCGCCGTGGTGGCCGGTGATCGGGCGCAACAAGCGCTCGGTGGGCCTGGACCTACGCACCCCCGAGGGCCGCGAGATCGCGACCAAGCTGATCGACCAGGCCGACGTGCTGATCGAGAACTTCCGGCCCGGCACGCTGGAAAAATGGGGCATGGGCTATGAGGCCTTGGCCGCGCGCAATCCGCGCCTGATCGTCGCCCGGGTGTCGGGCTTCGGCCAGACCGGCCCCTACGCCAAGCGGGCCGGGTACGGGCTGATCGGCGAGGCGATGGGCGGCCTGCGCCACGTGACTGGCGAACCGGACCGGCCGCCGGCGCGGGCCGGCATCTCGATCGGCGACTCGCTGACCGCCATGCACGCGGTGATGGGGATCACCATGGCGCTGCACGCGCGCGAGCGGACCGGGCGCGGCCAAATGATCGACGCGGCGCTGTACGAGAGCGTGCTGGCGGTGATGGAGAACCTGGTCACCGAGTACGATCTGACCGGCTATGTTCGCGAGCGGTCGGGTTCGATCCTGCCCGGCATCGCGCCGTCGAACGTCTATCCGTGCGTGGAAGGCGAGATGATCCTGATCGGCGGCAACGGCGACACGGTGTTCGCGCGGCTGGCGGAGGCGATGGGCCGGGCCGACCTGGCCGCCGACCCGAAGTTCGTCAGCCACGCGGCGCGCGGGGTCAACCAGAAGGAGCTCGACGAGATCATCGCCGCCTGGACCGCGACCTGGACGCTGCCGGCGCTGATCGAGCACCTGGAGGCGGCCGCCATCCCCTGCGGACGGGTGTTCCGCGCCCCGGACATGCTGGAGAACGAGCAGTACCAGGCCCGCGAGGCGATCGTCGAACTGCCCCACCCGGCGTTCGGCAAGGTCAAGATGCAGAACGCCTTTCCGAAGCTGTCGGAGACGCCGGGCGCGGTGCGCTGGCCGGGGCCGGACCTCGGGCAGCACACCGACGAGGTGCTGGCCGAGGTCGGGTTCAGCGCCGACGAGGTGGCCGGGCTACGGGCCAAGGGAGTGGTTTAGAGTCAAAGCCCCCGTCCGGCCTCGCCTCCGGCGGGTGGAGGCGTCAGGTGGCGAAGAAGCCGAGTTCGCCGCTGACGCGGACTTGGCAGGGACGGCCGTCGTCCTGCACCTCGCGCGCCCGCTTGTTGGCGGCGGCCTTGGCGATGTCCTTCTCGGGCGAGTGCCCGAAGGTGTCGCCGTCCAACTCGACGGCCCAGACGCCGTCACGAAATGCGACCGTCAAGACGGCCCGCTCCAAACCTTTTTGCATTCGCAATGCCATAGCATATCCCGCCGCCCTAAGGCGAGTTTTCCATATATTTCTTGCTGCCGGTGAAAATTTCCCGCAGCTTGCATGGGTCAAATATCGTTTTGGCTCGCTGCCGTGACGCTAGTTCTACTTGAGAGATCAGCTTCACAATTGCCTCCGGACCTCTCCGAAAATTTGATCGAGCGGCCCGATCTGGGCGCGAGAACTCATGTCCGGAAAGGGACAAGCAATGACTATTGGCGTGGTTAAGTGGTTCAACGCCCAAAAGGGCTTCGGCTTCATCCAGCCTGACGATGGCGGCGCGGACGTGTTCGTGCACATCTCGGCGGTGGAGCGGGCCGGCATGGCCACCCTGCACGAGGGCCAGAAGCTGAGCTTTGAGCTGGAGCGCGACAAGCGCAGCGGCAAGAACTCCGCCGGCCAGCTGCAGGCGGTCTGATCGGATCCGATCGACGGATGAACGGCCCGGCGCCTGCGCCGGGCCGTTTTTCATGCGCTAGACTCTGTTCCGGCTGGCTTGAATCAAGCCACCGGAATGAACAGGGTCGATTGAGTGGGAAAGGCTCTAGGCCGCCACCCCGAACAGCGCCCCGACGCCGGCGGTGACGGCCATGGCCATCGCCCCCCAGAAGGTGACGCGCAGCACTGGCTTGAGCATCGGCGCCTGCCCTGCGCGGGCGCCGATCGCCCCCAGAACGGCGAGGTAGGCCAGCGAAGCGGCCGAGACCGCCGGCACCACGACCGGCAACGGCGCAAGCGCGGCCACCAGCAGCGGCAGCCCCGCCCCGACCGAGAAGGTCAGGGCCGAGGTGAACGCCGCCTGGATCGGCTTGGCGGCGGTGGTCTCGTTGATGCCGAGCTCATCGCGAGCATGGGCGCCGAGGGCGTCCTTGGCCATCAGCTGCTCGGCGACCTGGCGGGCGAGCTCGGGAGTGAGGCCGCGCGCGACATAGATCGCCGTCAGTTCTTCGCGCTCGAACTCCGGCTGGGTCGCCAGCTCCGCCCGCTCGCGCGACAGCTCGGCGGTCTCGGTGTCGAGTTGGGAGCTGACCGAGACGTACTCGCCCGCGGCCATGGACATCGCGCCGGCGACCAGGGCGGCGACCCCGGCGACCAGGATGTCCGAGCGCCCTTGAGCCGCGGCGGCCACGCCGACGATCAACGAAGCAGTCGAGACGATGCCGTCGTTGGCGCCCAGGACGGCGGCGCGCAGCCAGCCGATACGCTCGACGAAGTGGATTTCCTGATGCTTCGGATTCATCGACGCCCCTCGCTCGCGCCGGCGATCACGCCCGGCGCACCCAGAGCATACGCTGCAACGTGCGGTCGCGGTCGTAAACCAGATGCTTTACGGCGCCGGCGACATGCAGGCCGATGAGCGGCCAGAACAGCTTCGTGGCCGCGCCGTGCACCTCCTCGCAGGCCTCGTGCAACCAGTCCACGCGAGCGGCGAACGGGCTGGGGATCGCGAGCAGATCAAAGACCTGCAACGGTTGCCCGGTCCACCAGACGGCCAGCGGGCCGGTCACGATCAGCACCGCGATCATCAGCAGGAAAAGGCCCTGGACCGCGTGGGCGGCGATGCGCAGGACGCGGTTCTGTTCGATCGGCCGGGGCGAAGGCTGAGACGCGGACCAGAACAGCCGGGCGGCGAGGAAGGCGATCAGCAGCATCGCGACGGAGACGTGCAGATCGCGGGCGGCGATCTTCTCGGCGCGGTCGGCGGCGTCTTCCATCCGCTCGCCGAGGAAATAGAGGGCGGTGACGCCGACCGCGCTGATCCAGTGCAGGGCGATGGCGATCCAGCCATAGGCGGCGCGTGTGTTGGTGAGCGACATGGGACTCCTTGCCTCTCCGAACGCTAGAGGCGAGGCTGTCGTCCCCGCATTGATTGAACTCAAAGGGCGGCAGCGCCTGCCGCAGGATCCAACACCGCCATGCCCATCGCCGCAGTCAACGGCCTAAGCCTCTATTTCGAACGCGCGGGCGCGGGCGAACCGCTGCTGTTCATCTCTGGCACCGGCGGCGACCTACGGACCAAGCCCAACCAGTTCGACGGCCCGTTCCCCAAGGCGTTCGACATGATCAGCCATGACCAGCGGGGGCTGGGCCGGTCGGACAAGCCGGACGTGCGCTACAGCATGGCCGACTACGCCGACGACGCCGCGGCGCTGATGGCGAACCAGGGGTGGGACAGCGCCCACGTGGTCGGGGTTTCGTTCGGCGGCATGGTCGCCCAGGAGCTGGCGCTGCGCCATCCGGGCCGCGTGCGGCGGCTGGTGTTGGCCTGCACCTCGCCGGGCGGAGCGGGCGGGGCCTCGTTCCCGTTCCACGAGATCGAGCACCTGAAGGGCGAGGAGCGGGCGAAATACCTGACGCCGATCTCCGACACCCGCCGGGACGACGCCTGGGCCGCGGCCAATCCGGACCTCTACGCCCCGATCATCGCCATGACCGCCGCCGAACCCTATGCCGACGAACCGGGCCGCGCCCAGGGCGCGCACCGGCAGCTGGAAGCGCGAGCCGACCACGACGCCTGGGACCGACTAGGAGAGATCGCCATCCCGACGCTGGTGGCAGGGGGCCGCTATGACGGGATCGCCCTGCCCGAGACGCTGGAGCGGATGGCCGGCAGGATCCCCGGCGCCGAGCTGCGCTTCTATGAGGGCGGGCACATGTTCATGATCCAGGATCGCGCCGCGGTGCGCGACATGATCGCCTTTCTGAACGCGCCCCGCTAGCCGTGCTTGCGAGGGACGGGCACGGAGATTATGGCACTGCGCGTGCCAGAGATTCCCCGTAACGAGCCCCGCCCCGACTTCCTGTTCCTGGTCAGCGCGCCGACCGGCGGCGACATCCAGATGATGGCGGCCAGCGGCTTCGGGCGGCCGCGGTTCGTGGTCTACGGCACGGCGAGCTATCTCTCCTACATGCCTGAACTGCGCGTCCGCGGGCGCGACCTCTGGCTGGAGAACCGGGCCTCGGCGTTCCAGCTGAAGCTGCCCCGGGTTCCGCTGGTCAACTACATGGCCGATCCCGACCTCTACGAGCACGCGCTGCTCAAGGCCGCGCAGATCGCCGCGCAGACCGGCCTGCCGGTGCTGAACCACCCGAGCGCGGTGCTGAGAACGCGGCGCGACCGCAGCGCCGCGCTCCTGGCCGCGATCCCCGGCGTGCGGGTCCCGCGGACGGTGCGGCTGAGCGCGCCGACCCGAAGCGAACTGATCGCCGCAATCCTCGAGGCCGGGCTCGGATTTCCGCTGCTGCTGCGGCCGGCCGGCCGACATGGCGGCAAGGGACTGATACGGCTGGACAGCCGCGAACAGCTGGAGGCCGCACACATTTCGCTGGGGGTCGACGAGGCGATCTACGCCAGCGAATTCGTCGACTTCGCCGATCCCGACGGCCTCTATCGCAAACTGCGGCTGATCACCGTCGGCCAGCGGGTGTTCTGGCGCCACCTGATCATCGGCGAGCGCTGGCTGTTGCATTCGGACGGGCGCGTCGCCGGCGCCCAGGCCGAGGAAGCCGCAGCGCTGGCCAGGTTCGAAGCCGACACCCTGCCGCGCCTGGCGCCGATGCTGAACGCCATCCGTGCGGCGGTGGGGCTCGACCACTTCGGGCTGGACCTCTCCCTGCGGCCGGACGGCGAGCTGCTGGTGTTCGAAGCCAACGCCTGCATGAACGTCCTGGACAACACCACCATCCCGCCGCCGAACATGTGGGAGACGCCGATCGCAGCGGTGCGGCAGGCGCTGGCCGAGTTGCACGAGCGTCCCCAACGCTGGCTGCATCCTGCGCCCCTGCCGGCGCTCGCCGAGGCGGTCTAGCTCGCCTGCCCGGGCGGCCGGAGCGGTGGCCGGCATACAATCAGCGATATGATTGCGAGAGAGCAGGTTGTTGAATTTGAAATCGGTTTCGTAGCGCCGTCGCAAAATTGCAGGACCTGGCGCCGCTGGGGGCGCCCTAGCCGGGCGCCAGCAGCGCGCCGACCGCGGCGGCCACCTGGGTGACGTCGTAGGGCTTGCGGATGATCGGCGCGTCGAAGCCCATGGGCGCGCCGCTGTCGCCGTAGCCGGTGGCGAACACGAACGGCACGCCGCGGGCGGCCAGCGCCTCGGCCACCGGGGTCACGGCAAGGCCATTGAGGTTGGCGTCGAGCACGGCGGCGTCGATGTGCCCGGCCAGCAGGCTCATCGCCTCGGCCAGTTCATAGGCCGGACCGACCACCTGGGCGCCGGCGTCGGCCAGGCCGGTCTCGAGCTCCAGGGCCAGCAGCACCGCGTCCTCGACGATCAGCACCCGCTTGCCGCGCAGGTCGACGGGGCCCTGGGCGGCGGGCGTGGCCTCGATCTTCCGCGGGGCCGGGGCCTCGGGCACGGTCTCGGGCCGCGAGACCACGGCCGCGGGGCCGGCGCGCAGGCGCACGCTGACGCCGCCGCGGCGATATTCGAGCTCGACCTCGCCGTTGAGCTCGCGGCCGGTGACCTGGCCCAGCAGGGTCGTGCCGAAGCCCTTGTGGGTCGGGACCACCACCGGCGGGCCGCCGGTCTCGGTCCAGAACAGCTCGAAGCCGCCGTCGGCGATCTGGGTCCAGCGCACGTCGACACGGCCGCTCTCGACCGACAGCGCCCCGTACTTCACCGCATTGGTGGCCAGTTCGTGCAGGGCGAGCGACAGGGCGTTGGCCGCGCGCGGGGTCAGGAACAGCTCGGGCCCTTCCCAGCGGGTCTGGCCCGGCGCAATGCCGCCGAGCTCGGCGGCGGCCAGATGGGCGATGGCCGCGCCGCGCCAGCGGGCGGCGGTCAGCAGCTCGTTGGCCGACGCCATCGACTTCAGCCGGCCCGAGAAGGTCGACAGGAAGCTGTCGAGCGAGGTGGTGCGCTTGGCGGTCTGCACGGCCAGGGCCTGGACTGCGGCCAGCACGTTCTTCACCCGGTGGTCGAGTTCGGCCATCAGCGCGCGGCGACGGTCCTCCTCGGCCCGGCGGTCGCCGACGTCCTGGGCCACCCCGACCGCGCGGACCGGCCGCCCGGCCTCGTCGCAGACCAGCAGCCCCGAGGTGCGCATCCAGACAGTGCGGCCGTCGTCCTGGCGGATGCGGCGGTATTCAGCCTCAAAGCGGCCCTCGGCGCGCATCGAGTCCTGCATGAACTGGCGGGTGCGGTCGCGGTCTTCGGGATGCACGCCGCGATAGAGGAACTCGCCCTTTTCCGCGGGCCATTCGCCAGCCGGCAGGCCGCTGACCTCGGACATGCGCGTGCTGATGCGCACGACGTCCTCGACCATGTCCCATTCGTAGTCGCCCAGGCGTGCGGATTCGAGCGCCAGTTCGAGGCGTTCATGATCCAGATTGCGTCCAGCGGCGGGCTTCACCATGGCGCGACCATTAAGCGGGGTTCGGGTCCGAGCGACAGGAACCAAAGGTTGTATGCCCTGAATTGCGCGCGGAGTCTTTCAGTCAATTTTCGGAACCTGCTATTGCCTTTGACGTTGTGGCAAGGCTTCCATGCCATCCCTGCGTTACCTGCTGAATACTTGGAGAATCCGACATGGCCACCAACGCCGTCGACCACGCGAAAGATGAAGCCAAGGCCGCCGCCCAATCGATGGCCGACTCCGCTTCCAAGCTGTCGGCCGAGGCGCAGCGCAGCTTCAGCGAGGCGGCCAAGAAGTTCGAGAAGGTCGTGGCCGAAGGGCTGGAGCAGATCCGCGCGCAGAGCCGCACCTATGCCGACAACGCCGGCGAGCACATCGACGACGCCCAGCGCTATGTCGTCGAACGCGTCAAGGAACGCCCGCTGGTGGCCACCGGCGCGGCGCTCGGCGTCGGCCTGCTGATCGGCCTGCTGCTGGCCAGCGGCCGCAAAAATTGATCCTCAAGCGAGCGCTTTATTACGTCGTCGCCGCCGTCGCGCTCGCCGCGACGGCGGTCGTCTGCGTGGTGTTCCTGGCGATGGCCCTGCATGCGGGCCTGACCCCCGTGGTCGGCGAGGCCTGGGCCGGGGTGCTGGTGGCGGCCGCGGCCGCGCTGCTGGCCGGGGTCATCGGGATGGTGCTGCTGATGATGGCCAGCCCGCCCCGCCGCCACAACCGGCGGGACCAGGACAAGGACCTCACCTCGCGGATGTTCGAGCTGGCCCAGGCCAAGCCGTGGGTCGCGCTGGGCGTGGTCGGGGCCGTCGCCGCGGTGGCGCTGAAGAACCCGCGGACCACCGCCACCATCGTTTCGGCGATGCTCGCGGGCCGCGCCTCTAAATCCTAGAGAACCAATCACCACAGTTCGGGTTAGTGTGGGACCGCGGGCGCACGCCTGCATTCCCTCCCCCGTAGGAAATTGACATGTTTGAATTGCCGAACCTTCCGTACGCCCACGACGCGCTGGAGCCTGTCATTTCGCAGGCCACGATGCACCTGCACCACGGCAAGCATCACAAGCGCTACTTCGACGTCATGAACCAGATGCTGCAGGAGTCGGGCGCCAAGCCGGCTTCGCTGGAAGACGTCATCCGCGGCGCGGTCGGCCAGGCCAAGCTGTTCAACAATTCGGCCCAAGCCTGGAACCACACCTTCTTCTGGGAATGCATGAGCGCCCCCGGCCAGAAGGCGTCCGGCGACCTGGCCGCCGCCATCGAGCGCGACTTCGGCGGGCTGGAGCAACTGAAGGCGCAGTTCGTCGCCAAGGGCGTCGGCCACTTCGGCTCGGGCTGGGTGTGGCTGGCCGCCAAGGGCGAGACGCTGTCGATCGTCGACACGCACGACGGCGTGAACCTGCTGACCGAGGCCGGCGTGGTTCCGCTGCTGGTCTGCGACCTGTGGGAGCATGCCTACTATCTGGACCACAAGAACGACCGCGAAGGTTTCCTGAAGGCCTGGTTCGACGCGCTGCCGAACTGGACGTTCGCCCAGGCCCAGTACGACGCCGCCCGAAAGGGCGCGGCCGGCTGGACTCACCCCGGCCCGGTCTAGGTCTCGGAACGTCACGCACGGCCAAGCGTTTATATCTTCGGACGCAATAACCGGAGAAACGACATGCTTGGATGGGCTCTGACCTTCCTGGTAGTCGCCCTGATCGCTGGCGTACTCGGATTTACTTCCATTGCCGGCGCCGCGATGGGCGTCGCCAAGATTCTGTTCTTCGTGTTCCTGGTGCTGTTCGTGGTTTCCCTCGTCATGCACCTGGTTCGAGGGCGCGGCGCGCTCTAGACTCGAAGTACTGAAAACGCGGAACGCCCGCCCCTAGCCGGGGCGGGCGTTTTGCCGTCTGCGGTCGACCGCCCAGCTGCGCAGCGGCTCGAACCGCGAACCGGTCCAGCCCTGGGCGACGACGCGGATCTCCCCGGCGTCGGCCTCGATGAGGTTGAAACTGGGCGCCACGCCGCGCTCGCGCACCGACAGGGTGCCGGCCCCGACCGCATGGGCGGCGCCGCCGGCGAACGGATAGGGCCAGACGAACGGGGCGTGGACATGCCCCGACAACACCAGGTCGACGCCGCCCTCGGCCAGGGCGCGGGCCGCCGCCTGCCCGCCCCAGACCCTGCCCGTCATCGGCCCGCCGATCATCTCGACCAACGGATGATGCACGACCGCCACCTTGAGCGCCTCCGGCGGGGCCGCGGCGAGCCAGGCCAGCGCCGCACGGCTCTGAGCGCGGGAGATCTGGCCCTTGGACCAGTTGGCGCGGGGCTGCACGCCGCGGGCGGTGTTGAGCCCGTAGACCGCCAGACCGGCGCCGGCGAAGGTCTGGGCCTCGGCCGCCCCGATGATCCGCGAGAACCGGCCGAACGGGTCGAAGAACCGCTCCCACCAGGCGAGGTAGGGCGCGTCGTGATTGCCCGGACAGACCAGCTGCGGCCCGGGCAGCGAGGCCAGCCACCCGGCCGCGGCCTCGAACTCGCTCACGGCGCCGAACTGGGTGAGGTCGCCCGAGACGATGGTCAGGTCGAACTCGCCCCCACGCAGCACCTGCGCCGCCCCCGCCACCGCCGCGACGTTTTCGCCGCCGAAGTGGATGTCGGAGAGGTGGGCGATGCGGATCATCCGGCCTCCCGCCGCGGGGCCAGCAGCCGGGCGACCTGGGGCCGCCAGTCAACCGCGGCGTTGGTCGCCAGCCAGACCGGCTCGCCGTCGAGCACGGCCGGCACCCGGCTGGCCGCCCAGACCCGCGCCCGACGACAGGGGCCGGCCCGGACCGCCGGGTCGTTGCGCCAGTCGTCGACCAGCGCCTTGAAGCCGATGCGCGCAGCCTCGCCGACGGTCTGGGGATCGATGATCGCGGCCTCCAGGCTCTGGGCCTCGTCGGAGAGAGCGGTAGAGGCCAGCGGGCAGAGGAAGGCCAGGGCCTCGGCCTTGCCGCGCGGGCCGTCGTCGAGGGCGTAGCGCAGGCGTCCGGAGAACGCCCGCCGCCAGGCCCGCCGCATGCGGGCGAAGGCCAGGCGCAGCTGGCCCTCGCGCACCGCCTCGCGCGCGGGCGCCCAAAGCGCCGGTGCCCCGAGGATCGCCGCGACCAGGAAGCTGCGCCCCTCGATCAGGCCGCCGCCGATGTCGCGCTCGACGCCGCTCTCCAGGGCGTCGGTCAGGGCCTCGCGCCAGGGGACCGCGCCGTAGACCGCATGCGGCAGCATGTTCATCGTGCCCCCCGGCAGCGGGGCGATCATCGGCCCTTGCGGCCCGGCCATGTCGGCGGCCGCCCGGGCCGTGCCGTCGCCGGCCAGGATCACCAGCAGGTCGGGCGCGGCGTCGACCGCCGAGCGCAGCCGCCGCTCGATCTCGCCGCTGTCGGCCACCTGGACGTTGGCGTGGGCGCCGTACCCGGCCAGCAGGGCGCGCATCTGCTCGGCGTCCTGCGCGTTCGCGCCGCCGGATGCGACATTCACCACCGCCTCGATGCGGGATATCTTCGGTGCCTGAGCCATAGGTCCTCTGTCAGCGCCCCATAGGAGCAGCCCCCTAACGGCGGCGGTTGGACGCGGTTCCGTCCGGAACTCTGCCGTAACGCGCGCGTTGGGGTCGGCGGGATAAGTAAGGAGAGCCCTATGCTCAAGGCCAAATCTCTCATGCCGCTCGCGGCCCTGGCCGGCGCCGGCCTGTTGGCGAGCGCCTGCACCACCTCCGGCAACGTCGAGCGGAACGCCGCCGGCGGCGCCGCCCTCGGCGCCCTGGCCGGCGCGGTGATCGGCAACAATGTCGGCAGCGGCGACGCCGGGACCGGCGCGGCCATCGGCGCGGCCCTGGGCGGCGGCGCGGGCGCGGTGCGCGGTTGCCGCCAGGACGGCGGCTGCGGCGCGCAGAACCAGAACCGCCGCCAATATTACGACGAGCGCGTGGGCCGATATTACTACTACGACAACGGTTCGGGCCGTTACTACTGGGAAGACGGCAGCCCGCGTTAATCGCGACCACGCAACCTAGACTAGCCTGCGATGGACGGTCAGCTATGCTGTCCGTCCATCGTCATTTTGAGGGCTGCGGGATCATGGGTCTGGGAACGAAGACGTGGACGATCGCGGCGCTGGGCGCCGGACTGGCCTTGGCCGGATGCGCCACCACACCGGCCGGCGGGCCGCGGGCCAAGATCGAGACCCCCGTCGCCTGCGAGGACCTGACCGTCCACATCTATTTCGAGCCGGAGAGCGCCGAGGTCACCGACGAGGGCCGCGCGGTGCTGTCGCAGGCTGCCACGTCGGCCAAGGCCTGCAAGGTCGAGCGGGTGAAGGTGCTGGGCCTGGCCGACGCGGTCGGCGCGCCGGCCGCCAATCTGGAGCTGTCCAAGCAGCGCGTGGCCTCGGTGACCCGGACGCTGATCGCCACCGGCCTGCCGGCCGGGGAATTCGACCTGGCCGCCGCCGGCCAGCAAGGCGCAGTGAACCAGGACGGCGAGGCCCGTCCGCTGCGCCGCCGCGCCGACGTCACCCTGGTGATGACCGCGCCCTAGCGGGCAGGAGCGCCCACAAGAAAAGGCGGGCCCAGGGCCCGCCTCTTGAGTGCGCATCATCGAGAAAAGGGGTGCGGAGGCGGCAGACCGGCATGTTCGCCGGTCTCAAGTCGGGGGGGGCGTCGCCGCCTCCGCAATCCATAAACCCACGTGAAATCGGTTCGTTCCCGCACCGCGCGATTTTTTTCGCGGCGGTTAGCCTGGCCTATTTCGGCGCGACGTTGACCGCCGGCATGGCGTTGAACTCCGCCTGGGTCAGCGGTGCGGTGAGCTCGCCGCCCTCCTGGCGCAGCGCGCTGTAGGAGAGGCTGCGCGGGCCGGCGGTCGGCGGTCCCTTGGGCCGCACCAGCACCTGGGCGGGCGCGCCGTTGTCGCGATAGGTCACGCGCTCGACGACGCCGAGCACGACGCCGTCCTGGCCGCGCACGATCTTGCCCTCCAGCGCGGCGGGGGCCTGGGCCTGGGCGGTCCCGGCCAGGGTGAGCGCCGCGAAGGCGCCGGCGAAAAGCTTGGTCCTCTTCATGGCCTATAGATAAGGCCCGGCGCGCGCTTGTCGAACCCCGCCGGCGCGCAAAATCGCGTGCGGAACGCCCGCCCCCTGCGGAACGTTAGCCAGACGCGGGCAAGTTCGTCCGCCTGGTCAGGGGAGAGGCCATGATCCATGAGCGGAACGAGCGCTTCGGCGCAATTGGCGCGCAGGAGGATCACGGTCATTCGCTGCGCCGCCGCTGGTGGGCGCTGGCGGTGATCCTGTCGGTGGCGCTGGCCGGCGCCTTGCTCGGCCAGATGTCGGTGGTCCGCGGCGACGCCGCCCGTCCGACGCCCCCTGGCCCGCTCGACCGATTGCCGTTCTAGACCTCAGGAGGCGACGCCATATGGCCACGACCCGCTCCACCACCCGAGCCGCGCTGAACGCGACGCGTGCGCGGCAAGGACGCATCGGCGTGCACATGTTCTGGGTGCTGGCGGTGTCCACCGCCCTGGCCGCCCTGGCGCTGTTCGGCGCATGGTCGTGGCGAGCGGGCGAGCAGGCGGCGACGCCAGCCAGCAAGGCCGGCGCGGTGCGCACGGCCCAGTCGTTCGACCTCGGCGAACCGGCCCACGGCACCCTGCAGAGCACGCCGACGCCGGACGGGGCCGCGAGCGTCCGCTAGGGCGGCCGCCCGCGGCGCGCCTAGGCCGCCTTGCGGGTGTTGCGCGGATGGAAGAACAGCGCCTGACCGATGGCCGCCTTCACGGTCTCCGGCTGGAACGGCTTGGTGATCAGGAAGGTCGGCTCCGGACGCTCGCCAGTCAGCAGGCGCTCGGGGAAGGCGGTGATGAAGATCACCGGCACGTCATGACGGGCGAGGATGTCCTTGACCGCGTCAATGCCCGACGAGCCGTCAGCCAGCTGGATGTCGGCCAGCACCAGGCCCGGGGTCTTGCGGGCGACGGCGTCGACCGCCTCGGTGCGGGTCGCAGCGATGTCGACCACGGTATGGCCGATCTCGGTGACGAGGGCCTCGATGTCGGCGGCGATGACCGGCTCGTCCTCGATGATCAGCACGTCGGTGGCCAGCTCGGCGTCGATCTCGGCCTGGGCCTCGGCGATCAGCCGCTCGACCTCGCCGAACTCCACGCCCAGGATCTGGGCGGCCTCGGACGGGGTGAAGCCTTCGAGCGCAGTGAGCAGGAACGCCTGGCGCGAGCGCGGGGCGATGCGCATCAGCCGCTGGCTGGCGTCGTCGCCGCCCTCCTCGCCCGGCGCCTCGAGCTGCGCGCCGCTGGTCAGCCAGATCGCGTGGAACACGTGATACAGCGCCACCCGAGGCGTCAGATTGGCCTCCAGCACCCGATCGCCGGCCGCAAGCGCTTCCAGCGCGACGCGAACATAGTGGTCGCCAGTCGTCTGGTCGCCAGTCAAAGCGCGGGCATAGCGCCGTACATACGGCAGGTGCGGCGCCAGTCGGGCAAGAAGACTCAAATCAAACTCCTCCCTCTCGAGTTCGATGCAGCCGACCAGGATTGGCTCCCTGGGCAGGTCCATCATGTGCCCGAACGTAGGCCTTGGGAACCGGTTCCGTCAGAACGAGGTTTTCCTCAGCGCTATTATGTCTACAGTTTGGAACCCTGGGTGGGGTGAGGCGTTGACGGGCGACCAGGACGAACCGAGGGGGCGGGCTCAGCGAAAGCCGGGCGCCGAGGCCATGATAGAACAGCGTGCCACAGAGGACCGTCGCCGAGCGCCTGCTGCGCTGGACGAAGCCCGCCTGCGCCAACAGGCCATTGGGGTGCGCCTGCGCCAGATGTTCGACGAGGTCGTCAGCGAACCTGTGCCCGAGGAATTCCTCGCCATTCTTCGACAAGCGGACAAGAAGTCAGCGGAGAACGGCTGATGGCCGAGCACAGCAAGGCCCGGCCGACGAACACCCAGGCGGACGACGACGCGTTCAAGCGCGAGCTGGTCAAACTGATCCCCCACCTGCGCGCCTTCGCCCGGACCCTGGCCGGGGATCCGGCCAGCGCAGACGACCTGGCGCAGGACGCCATGATGAAGGCCTGGGACGCGCGCAGCAGTTTCCAGATGGGCACCAACATGAAGGCCTGGACCTTCATGATCCTGCGCAACCAGTTCTATTCCGAGAAGCGGCGCTCGTGGCGCCAGAGCCAGCTGGACCAGGAAGCCGCCGAGCGGACCCTGGTGGCGGTGGACGATCCCGAAGCGCCGGTGGCGCTGGACGAACTGCGGCTGTCCCTCGCCCAATTGCCGGCCGAGCAGCGCGAGGCGCTGATCCTGGTCGGGGCCGGCGGCTTCGCCTACGAGGAGGCCGCCGAGATCTGCGGCTGCGCCGTCGGCACGGTGAAGAGCCGGGTCAGCCGCGCGCGCAAGGCGCTGCACAGCATTCTCGAGGACGGGAGCTATGAGCGGGATGGAAGCGCAGCCGGCGACGCCATGAGCGCCATCCTGGCGGACGCGGAGCGGTTGAGCACCGCTCGCTGATAGGGCGGAAGCATGGACGGCACGCCCTGGGGATCGCTTTCCACCATCCGGGTCCGCCTGACGGCGGCGCTGGCGGCCGCGCTCCTGCCCGTACTGATCCTCGGCATCCTGCAATCGGCGATCTCGTTCCGGCGTGAGGGCGTCCAGCTGCGCGAGGACCTGGCCGCGGCCTCGGAGCGCAGCGCCGCCACCGCCCGCGCGCGCATGGAGGCCGCCGACATCCTGCTGGAGACGCTGGCCCCCGGCTCGGTCGGCTTCAACTGCGCCCAGCGGCTGGCCGAGGTGACCCACCGCATTCCCGGCTACCACAACCTGATCCGCTTCGACCGGCGCGGCCGGGTGGCCTGCGCGGCCGGCGACGTGCCGGCCGACATGGCCCGGGCCAGCCGCCCCTGGTTCCAGAGCCTGTCCAAGGGCGACAGCCTGGTGATCACCCGCGACCCGGGCGCCAACTACGCCACCGTGCCGGCGCTGCTGGCGGCGGTGCCCGCGCACGATCCGCGGGTCGGCTTCGACGGCGCGCTGGTGGCGGTGATCTCGCTGGAGAGCCTGGCCCCGCGCACAGCCGACCGCTCGCTGCCGCAGCACTCCGAGGTCGCCCTGACCGACGGCCAGGGCACCTATATCAACGCCACCGACAAGGAGGCCTTCCCGGTCCTGCCCAGCGACTGGCGGGCCCAGGCCCTGAAACAGGGCTCGATGGTCTGGTACGCGCGCGACGCACGCGGCCAGCGACGGGTCTATTCGGCCGCGCCGCTGGTCGGCGACGAACTGTTCGTGATCCTGTCAGCGCGCTCGGGCGGGCTGTTCTCGTGGGCGACGCTGAACCCGCTGACCAGCATCGTCTTCCCGATCCTGACCTTCATCCTGGCGCTGGTGGCGGTGTCGGTGGTGACCGAGCGGGTGGTGATCCGCTGGATCGCCTATCTGCAGCGCATCGCCGCGCTCTACGCCCGCGGCCGGTTCAGCGTGCGGCCGGTGCAGGCCGACCAGGCCCCGCCGGAGATCCGCGACCTGGCCGAGACGCTGGAGGACATGGCCGACGCCATCGTCGGACGCGACGCGTCCTTGCGCGAATCCCTGGCGCAGAAGGACGACCTGATGCGCGAAATCCACCACCGGGTGAAGAACAACCTGCAGGTCATCTCCTCGCTGCTGAACATGCAGCAGCGGGCCCTGACCGACCCGGCGGCGCGGGCGGCGATGTCCGACACCCGCCAGCGGATCACCGCGCTGGCCCTGATCTACCGGGCGCTCTACCAGGGCCCCGATCTGAAGCGGGTCGACCTGCGGACCTTCCTTGAGGAGCTGACCGCCCAGCTGATCGCCGCCGACATCAGCCACGGCGCCAATGTGCGGACCGAGATCCACGTCGACGACCTGGTCATCGACCCCGACCGGCTGGCGCCGCTGGCGCTGTTCGCGGTCGAGGCGGTGACCAACGCCCAGAAGCACGCCTTCGCCGGGCGCGGCGGCACCCTGCGGGTCAACTTCATCGTCCGCGGCGACGAGGCCGAGCTGGAGATCAGCGACGACGGCGATGCGCCGCCCGACGCCCTGACCACTTCCGGCGTCGGCCGCACCCTGATGACCGCCTTCGGCCGTCAGCTGCGCGGCCGGTCCGAGGTCGTACGCAACGACCAGGGCGGCATCACCGCCCGCCTGATCTTCCCCACCCCGATGGACGAGCAGGCCGGTCGGCGCCCCGCCGCGCGAGGGAACCAGGCCGCGGCTTGACCGTTAGCCTCGGTGCGCAATCAAGGGGAGATCTCTCATGCGTAAGTTCGTGATCCTCGCGGTTCTCGCCGCCAGTCTTTCCGTCACCGCCTGCAATACCGTGTCCGGGGCCGGCAAGGACGTGAAGGCCGCCGGACAGGCTGTGACCAATACCGCCGAAGACGCCAAGAAGTAGGGCTGCTTCCATTCGGCGGCCCGCCGCCGTGACGAAGCGTTGAGACCGTCACCCCGCCACAAGCGCCGGGTGGCGGCTTTCGCGCGTTCGGAGTCCGCCATCGCCCCTGGGGCCTAGGCGGCGACGCGGTAGGCTGGATTGCGGGCGTACAGGCCGGGTCGACCGGCGACCGGCTCGAAAGCGTCCGACAGCCCCGCCGCCGATTCCTGCTCGCCCAGGAACAGGAAGCCGTCCGGGCTCAGGGCCCGCGCCAGGTTGATGAGCAGCCGCCCCTTCATCGGCTCGACCAGGGTCGAGAGCACATAGCGGCAGAAGATCACGTCGAAGCGGCCGGCCGTGCTGAGGTCGGCGACCAGGTTGACCCGCCGCCAGCGGATCATCTGGCGCAGGCGCGGCGACACCCGCCACATGTCGTCCGACGGTTCGAAATGGCGGATCAGCTGGCGGATCGGCAGACCGCGCTGAATCTCGAACTGGGTGTAGAGCCCGCTCTGAGCCTTTTCGAGCTGGCGCTCGCCGATGTCGGTGCCGAACAGCTCGACCTTAAGGCCCGGCAGGCGGCCGCGCTCGTCCTCGACGATCATCGCCAGCGAATAGACCTCCTGGCCGGAGGCGCAGGCCGCCGACCAGATGCGCACCGGCTCGGCGCCGCGCAGCCGCGCCAGGGACGGCAGCACCTCGTCGCGGAACAAGGTGAACGGCTCGCGGTCGCGGAAGAAGGCGCTTTCCGACTGGGCCATGGCCTCGACGATCGACCAGGCCAGCCTTTCCTCGCGCCGCTCGCGCAGCAGGGCCAGCATGTCGCCGATGCTGCCGAAGCCCTCGCGACGGGCCAGCGGCGCCAGCCGGCTCTCGATCAGATAGGTCTTTTGAGGATCGACCCGCACGCCCGCGCGCGCCGCGCAGAGCTGAGCCACCAGTTCGCGGTCACCCAGCGTCATGCCAGCCCGACCTGCGCGAACTTCGCAGCGATGATGTCGCCGTCGAACGGCTTCATGATGTACTCGTCGGCCCCGCAGTCGAGCGCCTCGCGGATCCGCTCGACGCTGTTTTCGACGGTGCAGAAGACCACGGTCGGCTGCTCGCCGCCCGGCTCCTGGCGCAGGATGCGCAGGAACTCGATGCCCGACATGGCCGGCATGTTCCAATCCAGCAGCACTGCGTCGGGCATGGCCGCGCGACACCAGGCGAGCGCCTCCAACCCGTCGGCGGCCTCGGCGATCTCGAAGCCGATGTCCTCCAGGATGCGGCGCGCGACCTTGCGGATCACGCGGCTGTCGTCGACGACGAGACAGGTCTTCAACCTGGGCGCTCCTCTCTCGTGGCGTTTCTCGCGCCTGGTTGGTTAAGGAGCCGTATGGCGCCAGGCGGAAATCGGCCGCGCCGGCCGGGGAAGCTGAGGGTCGGATCAGAAATTGTCGATTGAGGGGCCGCCCGCGCGGCCTAGGCTGATCTTCCCATACCCGTTGCAAGAGGCCTGCGATGATCGACGTCCACTATTGGCCGACGCCGAACGGCAAGAAGGTGACGATCCTGCTGGAGGAGCTGGAGCTGCCGTACAAGGTCGCGCCGGTGCACATCGGTCGCGGCGACCAGTTCACCGACGACTTCCTGAAGATCTCGCCGAACAACCGCATGCCGGCGATCGTCGACCACGCGCCGGCCGACGGCGGCCCGCCGCTGAGCGTCTTCGAGTCCGGCGCGATCATGATCTACCTGGCCGAGAAGGCCGGCCGCTTCCTGCCCGCCGACGTGCGCGGCAAGTACGAGGTCATCCAGTGGGTGATCTGGCAGATGGCCAATCAGGGTCCGAAGTTCGGCGAGCGCGGCCACTTCAGCCGCGTGGCCCCCGAGCACGGCGACCAGTCCTACGCCCAGCGGCGTTTCAACGACGAGGTCCACCGGCTGTACGGCGTACTGAACAACCGGCTCTACGACCGGCGCTACATCGCCGGCGACGACTATTCCATCGCCGACATGATCTCGTTCCCCTGGACCGCCAGCTGGGAGCTGCAGGGCATCGACATGGGTGAGTTCAAGTACTTCAAGCGCTGGTTCGACGAGATGAGCGCGCGCCCGGCCGTGCAGCGGGGCATGGCGGTGGTCGTCGACCCCGGCGAAGACCCGGCGTCGATCACCCCCCAGGAGCAGGAGCGGCGGCGCGGACTGCTCTACAACCAGCGCGCCCGGCCCGCGCCCGCCGCCTAGCCGCCCAGACGGGCGGACCAGTCCTCGACCCGGCGCGTCTCTAGCCGCCGCCGCGCGTACTTGCGCCAGCTCTCGGGCAAGTGCTCGAGGGCGGCCATGGCGGCCAGTTCCTCACGGTTCAGGGTGTCGACATAGAGCGTCCGCCACAGCCGGTGGATCGTCCAGTCGGGCGAGCGCCGGTCCTGAAGCTCGAACCGGTCGCCGGGCGCGACCAGGCCAGGCTCGAGCACGCGATAGTACCAGCCGGTGCGGCCGGTGGACTGAACCTTCTGAGCCATGTCCGGGACGTCGAGGCGCAGGTTGAGCTTCCAGCAGGGCTGGCGGCCCTGGGACACCTCGATCACCGCCGAGCCCAGGCGGAAGACGTCGCCGATCGCGACCTGGGTCTCATCAAGGCCGCGGGTCGAGAGGTTCTCGCCGAAGCCGCCGGGCGCGGCCAGGGCCGGACGCGCGCCAAGCTCGGCGCGCCAGAGCTCGTAGTGCTCGAACGGATAGTGGTGGACCGCCTTGTCCGGGCCGCCATGGACGCGGGCGTCGGCCTGGGCGTCGCCCTCAAAGCCGGTGGGGGTCAGGCGCAGCGGGCCGGCGACCGGCGCCTTGGCGATGCCGCTGAGGGTCTGCCCAAGCGGAGCGACCTGGCCGACGAGCAGGTGATCGAGGCGAAGCATAGGGCCGCGATAGACGGCGAGAGGTCTGGCCGGAAGGTCCGCTGATGAACCTCCGGCCAGACCAGTTCGTCAGATCAGCGCGGCCGGCTGAACATCCAGCTCCTTGAGCAGCGGCTCGGCGTAGTCGACCCGGCCGGTGACCGTCTGCGGGTCGCCCGAGGCCAGGCGATAGACCGCCTCGGCGATGTACTCGATCGGCTGCACCCGGCTCTTGGTGGCCTCGTTGATCAGGCCGTGGACGGCGACGCCGGGGGTGTCGACCAGCCCCGGCGAGACCACGTTGACGGCGATGTTGTCGGCGTAGACCTCGGACGCCAGGCCGGTCGAGAACCGCTCCAGCGCCGCCTTGCACATCCCGTAGACGGTGCCGCCCCGGCCTGGACCGTAAGGCTGCTTGGGATGGATCCCGGCCGGCGAGGAGATGTTAACGATCCAGCCGGCGCCCTTGTCGCGCATGCCGGGAATGACGAGCTGCGACAGGTGGAACGGCGCGTAGACCTGCACCTCCATCATCAGCTTGAAGCGCTTTTCCGGGAACTCCTCGACCGGGATGAAATAGGTGATGGCGGCGTTGTTGATCAGGATGTCGACCGGGCCGTAGAGGGCGGTCGCTTCCTCGACCAGGCGTTCGCGTTCGGACGCCTGGGCCAGGTCGGCCTTGATGAAGGCGGCTTCGCCACCCGCCTTGCCGATGCGCTCGACGGTGTCCTGCAGGGTCCCGGGCAGGCGGCTCTCGCCGCTCTCGGCGGTGCGGGCCGAGGCCACGACCTTGGCGCCTTCCTGCGCCAGGCGGGCGCAGATCGCCTCGCCGATGCCGCGGCTGGCGCCGGTGACCAGCGCGACGCGGCCCTTCAACGTCCCGTTCGGATTGACGGTGACCATTCTCGAAATCTCCCTAATGAAATGTCTTTGTTTTTATTTGGAAACGGGGTGTTTCGGCCCCGCCTAGGATACGCCCTCCGCGTGCTGGAGAGCGGGCTTGCCCGCCGTGGCGGGCCAGGCGTCGACGGTGACGCGGCGCATATGCCGCCGCTGTCCCGGATAGTCGTTGAGCGCGAAGTGCCAGACCGAGCGGTTGTCCCAGAAGGCGACCGAGCCGGCCGCCCAGGCGAAGCGGCAGGTGAAGGCCTCGTAGCGGGAGTGCTCGAACAGGAAGTCGAGCAGCGGCTTGCTCTCGCGCTTGCTCCAGCCGTCGATGCGCATCGTGAAGGCCGGGTTCACATAGAGCGCCTTGCGCCCGGTCTCGGGGTGGACCTTGACCACCGGATGGACGAACTCGCCGACCGCGCCCTCGGCCTCGACCACCTTCATCGAGGCCCGCTTCTGGGCCGAGTGGCCCTGGGCGGAGTATTCGCGGCCCGCGGAATGGACGGCGTTGAGGCTCTCCAGCGTCGCCTTCAGGCCGGGCGACAGCGCCTCGTAGGCGGCGGCCTGGCTGGCGAACAGGGTGTCGCCGCCCCACTCCGGGATCTCGACCGCATAGAGGATCGAACCGATCGACGGGGTCTCCAGGAAGCTCATGTCCGAGTGCCAGCCGCCGCCGAAGTTCACCTTGTCGCCCGGCTCCTTGACGATCTCCATCACGTCGGGATGGCCGGGCATGCCGGCGACATAGGGATGGATGTTGAGCGGGCCGAAGCGGCGGCCGAAGGCCAGCTGGGCCTCCGGGCTCAGGGTCTGGTCGCGGAAGAACACCACCTGGTGATGGACGAAGGCGGCGCGGATCTCCTCGATCACGGCGTCCGGCAGGTCGGCGGACAGGTCGACGCCGGAAATCTCGGCGCCCAGGGCGCCGGCCACCTTGCGGATCGTGAGGCCTGACATCGGACCATCTCCCTCTTGGCTGGGAGGATCAAACAACGCCTGGGCCGCGAGCGCGAGTCAGAAGCGCTCACTTCGGCTGTAAGAGATCCCATCGGTTGCCATAGAGATCCTCGAACACCGCCACGGTCGCATAGGGTTCCTGGCGTGGCGCCTCCAAGAACCTGACGCCCGCCGCGGCCATCCGCGCGTGGTCGGCGGCGAAGTCGTCCGTATGCAGGAAGAAGCCGACCCGGCCGCCGGTCTGGTCGCCGACCCGCGCAGCCTGGACCTCGCCCGCCGCCTTGGCCAGCAGCAGCCCGCCCTGCGAGCCGCGCGGGGTGACGACCACCCAGCGTTTGCCGCCGCCCATGTCGTCGTCGTGCGTCAGGTCGAAGCCGAGCTGGTTCACATAGAAGCCGATCGCCTCGTCGTAATCGCGGACGACGAGCGCGGTGAGGGCCAGGCGTTGGGTCATTGAACCTCCAATTGGCCTCTAGACCCCGGCGCCACCGAAGCTAGAGTGCAGGCCGCTTTTAAAGGGGGGAGTATCCATGCGTAGAGTCTCGGCGCCCACCGCCGCTAAAATTCTCGGCGCCGCCATTGTCCTGAGTATGGGCGCGAGCGGCCAGGCCGCCGCCCAGGCCCAGCCGGCCACCGTCATCCATGCCGGCGCGCTGCTCGACAAGCCGGGCCAGGCGCCGCGCGGCGCCTCCACGATCATCATCCGCGGCGGCAAGATCGAAGCCGTCCGCGACGGCTTCGTCGAACCGGAGGCCGGCGCCAAGGTCGTCGACCTGCGCGACCAGTTCGTGCTGCCGGGCCTGATCGACAGCCACGTCCACATCTTCAGCGACGACGACAAGGTCAGGGCGCGGATGCAGGCGGCCAACCGCGATCTCGAGGACGAGATGGTGATCGGCGTCGACAACGCCCGCCGCACCCTGGAGGCCGGCTTCACCACCATCCGCGACGTCGGCAGCGACATCCGCAGCGTCACCGCCCTGCGCGACGGGATCAACGAGGGCCTGCTGACCGGTCCGACGATCCTGGCCGCCGGCCGCCCGATCGCCGTCACCGGCGGCCACGGCGACGGCTCCAACAACCTCAACCGCGACCTGACCGAGGCCGCCCATCGCGAGGGCGACAACGTCTGCAACGGCGTCGATGACTGCCGCCGTGCAGTGCGCGCCCAGATCAGCCAGGGCGCGGACGTGATCAAGTTCACCGCCACCGGCGGGGTGCTGTCGAACGTCGCCGGCGGCCTGGGCGCCCAGATGTTCGACGACGAGATGAAGGCGATCGTCGACACGGCCCATATGTTCGGCCGCAAGGTCGCCGCCCACGCCCACGGCACGGACGGCATGGTCGGGGCGCTCAACGCCGGGGTCGACTCGATCGAGCATGGCACCTTCGGCAACGCCCAGACCGACGCGCTGTTCAAGAAGACCGGCGCCTATTTCGTGCCGACCATGCTGGCCCCGAAGACCGCCCTCGACCAGGCCCGCGCCGGCGCCCGCTCGAAGGCCTCGCTGGAAAAGGCCGAGATCGCGGCCAAGGCGGCGATGGACAACCACAAGCGGGCCATCGCCAACGGCGTGAAGATCGCCTTCGGCACCGACACCGGCGTCTCGGCGCACGGCGACAACGGCAAGGAGTTCGCCCTGATGGTCAGCGTCGGGATGAGCCCGGCCGAGGCGATCAAGGCCGCCACCGTCAACGCCGCCGACCTGCTGGGCCGCTCGGCCAGCATCGGCACCCTGGAAGCCGGCAAGGACGCGGACATCATCGCCGTGGCCAAGAGCCCGCTGGCCGACGTCACCCAACTGGAGCGCCCGACCTTCGTCATGCATCGCGGTGCGGTGGCCTGGGCGGGCGGCCAGCGCGCGCCGTTCCCGCCGAACTAGGCGAGAGCTGCGCCCGCACGCGCGGGAGTTGTCACCTTCCGAAGTTAGGCTAGGGTCTCTCTAGCTTAGCTTCGGAGGGCACGATGGACTTGATGTTCCAACCGCTCCGCAAGTACGCGGATTTTACCGGCCGCGCGCGCCGGATGGAGTTCTGGCTTTTCTGGCTGCTGCTGATCGGGATCGAGATCGTGTTCTCGATCCTCATCGGGATGGTCGGCGGCTCGATGACGGCGCTCGTCGATCCCAGCGTCGGCATGGCGGCGATGAGCGGGCCGGCGATGGGCCTCTGGGCCGTTTACGGCCTCATCATGCTCGGGCTGCTGATCCCGAGCCTGGCGGTGTCGATCCGCCGGCTGCACGACACCAACCGCAGCGGCTGGTGGATCCTGATCGGACTGATCCCGTTCCTGGGCGCGCTGGTGCTGATCGTCTTCTATTTGCTGGACGGCACGCCGGGCCCCAACAAGTACGGCCCCGATCCGAAGGGACGGGTCTCGGCCGCCGCCTGACCAGCAGCCGGCGAGGCGCGAGCCTCGCCGGACGCCCTGCTGGCGTCAGGCCGGAACCGTCGCCGCGAAGGTGACCTTTTCCTCGGCGACGTCGGCGAACACCCGCCCGCCGGCGTCACCCATGAACAGGTGGACGTAGTAGGCCTGGACCCAATGGCCGTGGAGGCCGTCGCCCAGCCCTTCGCCGCGCAGGCCAGCCAGCACTTCGGGACGCAGACGAGCGCGGGCTCCTACCGCTTCGACGGCGATGGCGATGGTGGCGTCCTGGGCCACGGCCCGGACCTTGGCGGTCCCGCCCATCGGCAGCGCCGCGCCGGCCATCTGGGCCAGGTTCATCAGCGCGCGGGCGGCCGGCTTGTTCACGGCCGGCGCCTCGACCTGCCAGTCGAGCGTGGCGCGCATGTGGTTGAAGACGCCCTGGGCCAGCTTCTCCAGCTCGCGCGGGTCGAAGGTCTCGGCCGAGGCCGAGGCGCCGAAGGCCACGCGGGTGAAGGACAGCAGGTCGGCCAGCTTGCGCGCGGAACCCGAGATCAGGTTCATCGCGTCTTCCTTCATGTCCTGGGCGCTGGGATCGTCCAGCAGATCCAGACCCGAAACGATGGCGCTCGCCGGGCTGATGAAGTCGTGACACATCCGCGCGGCCAGGTAGGCGGCCACTTCGGCGGTGCGCGGCGGAGCCTTGGCTTCCGGCGCGGTTTCGGGGGTCGGTTGGGGGGTGTCTACGCCGTCCATCATTGCGCTCGCGAACTTGTCCTGATTTGGCGCTTTGGCAAACGCGCCGCCGCACTCTAAGGAACCGCCCATGGGCGGTCCCGATCCCTTCCTCGAGCCCGGCGTGCTGGTCATGCACCCGACCCGCGAGGACTGGGGCCTGGGCCAGGTGCAATCGGTCGCGGGACGCAAGGTGACGGTGAATTTCGAGCATGCGGGTAAACAGGTGATCGACAGCGAAGTGATCGCCCTGACGTTCGTGAGCGACGACCCGCGAGGCGCCCGATGAGCGGCGGACGCGACATCGGCGAAGTGCTGGCCGACATCTGCGAGGAAGCCGCGAGCCTCATCCTGCCGCTTTGGAAGTCGGAACTGACCGTCTTCTCAAAGGCGGACGAAAGCCCGGTGACCGAGGCCGACCGGCGCGGCGAGGCGCTGATCCTGGAGCGGCTGTCGGCCGCCTTTCCAGACATTCCTGTGATTTCGGAAGAGGACGCCAGCGAGTTCGGCACCCCCGACGCGATCGGCCCGCGCTTTTTCCTGGTCGATCCGGTGGACGGCACCAAGGCGTTCGTGCGCGGCGATCCGAACTTTACGGTCAACATCGGCCTGATCGAAAACGGCCGCCCGGTGGCAGGCGCGGTCAACGCCCCGGCGACCGGCGAGACCTGGTTCACCCAGGCGGGTGCGGCGATGAAACGCACCGCCGGCGCAGCGCCGCACGCGGTGCGTACCCGGCCCTGGCCGCAGGGCGCGGCGGTGGCGCTGATCAGCCACACCATGAAGGACGAGACCGCCCAGAAGCTGGCCGAGGAGTACGGCTTCGACCTGCGCGAGCCGATGGATTCGTCGATCAAGTTCTGCCGCATCGCCGAGGGGGCGGCCGACATCTACCCGCGCCACGGGCCGACCATGGAGTGGGACATCGCCGCGGGCCACGCGGTGCTTGCGGCGGCTGGCGGCCAGGTGAAGACCCCCGAAGGGCAGGACGTCGCCTACGGCAAGGCTGAGGCCGGCTTCCGCAACGGCTGGTTCGTGGCCAAGGGCTAGCCCCGAGCTGCGGACGACAGGGCCAGGGCCGCCCGGACGGCGTCGCGGCCCTTGGCCGCGATCAGGCCGGCTGGGCCGGCGCGGCGCTGACCACGGCCGAAACCGGAAGCCGGCCATAGGGATCGTCGTGGTGCTGGCCGATCGCCACATAGCCCGCGAAGCCGACTGCAAACGCCGCCGCGGCGATCCAGGCGTACGGCCGAACGATCTGGTAGACGCTGAGTTCGGTCACTGGATGTTCCTGTCGAGACCCACGAGGGTGGAACAGCCGAACCGGCGGGCGGTTGCGAGCCTCGCGCGACAAAGTTCGCCGAACCGCCGACCAAGCGCCGAATGCGGCGCCGGCGACACACTCCGCACGCTTTGCGAATAATTCGCATTGCCAGAGAGCGGCGCCCTAATTAATAGCGCTTCGCAGTTTCATTCGCATACACGGCCGAGGGGCATTCGGTGACCAATCGACGGACTAACGGCGTTCGCGCCTATGCGCGCAAGGCGCTCACTCCTGCCGCTGTCGCCGGCCTGGCCCTGACCCCGCAGTTGGCCTTCGCCGACGAAGCCGCGGACAACGCCACCGAGGTCTCGGGCGTGCAGGTCGAGGCCCACCAGACCCCGCGCCCGGTGTCGCCCAAGTACACCGCCCAGGTGCTCGACACCCCGCGCAGCGTCACGGTGATCCCGCAGGCGGTCATCACCCAGACCGCCGCCACCTCGCTGACCGACCTGCTGCGCACCTCGCCGGGGATCACCTTCGGCGCCGGCGAAGGCGGCCAGCCGCTGGCCGACCGTCCGTTCATCCGTGGCCAGGCCTCGGGCAACAACATCTTCGTCGACGGCATCCGCGATAGCGGCGGCCAGGTCCGCGAGGTCTTCAACCTGGAGCAGGTCGAGGTCATCAAGGGGCCGGACAGCGCCTACAACGGCCGCGGCTCGGGCGGCGGCTCGATCAACCTGACCACCAAGCGTCCGCGGCTCGAAGAGAACATCTCGGCCAGCGCCGCCGTCGGCGGCGACGGCTATCTGCGCGGCGTCGTCGACGCCAACCTGCCGGTGGGCGAGACCAGCGCGGTCCGCTTCAATCTGATGGGCGCCCAGGGCGACGTCCCCGGCCGCGACAGCGTCGACTTCGACGCCTGGGGCGCGGCGATCAGCGGCGCTGTGGGTCTGGGGACCGACACCCGCCTGACGGCCAGCTACTATCACCTGACCCGCAACGACATGCCCGACTACGGCGTGCCGCTGTTCACCAAGCTGGGCGCCGGCGCCCCGCGGACGAACGCCAGCGGCGTGCTGGATGTGCCGCGCGATGCCTTCTACGGCCTGAAGGCGCGCGACTTCCAGAAGACGCAGGCCGACATTGTCACCTTGATCGCCGAGCACGACATCAACGAGGCGATCACCTTCCGCAACGCGTTCCGCGTCGGCAAGACCCTGAACGACTATGTCGTGACCAACCCCGGCGACGGCGGCGCCGCCCAGTTCGTGGCCGGCGAGTGGTGGATGAAGCGCGGCACCAAGTCCCGCTGGAACGAGACGTCCACCGTCGCCAACGTCATCGACTTCTACGGCAAGTTCCAAACCGGCGGCATCGCGCACAGCTACGACGTCGGCCTGGAGCTGTCGCGCGAGACCAACAAGAACGCGTCCTACGTGATCTACACCACCGCCGGGTCGGCCTGTCCGACCGGCTTCACCAACAATGTCACCACCGCCGGCGTCGGCGACTGCACCCGCGTCTACGCGCCGAACCCGAGCGACCCGTGGCAGGGGATCATCGCCCGCCCGACCCCGTCGGTGAACTACACCGACACCATCGGCGTCTACGCCTTCGACACCATGTCGTTCGGCGACAAGTGGCTGCTGAACGTCGGCGTCCGCTTCGACGACTACTCGGTGAAGGGCCGCGACGTGGCCGCGACCAGCGCCGCCGGCGTGATCACCGGCACTACCATCACCCCGCGCAAGGGCGACTGGCAGTTCACCAACTATCAGGTGGGCCTGGTCTACAAGCCGGTGGCGAACGGCAGCCTCTACGTCTCGTACGGCACCTCCTCGACCCCGCCGACGATTTCGGGCGGCGACCAGAACACCGGCACGGGCACCGGCGCCGGCAACCTCGCCAACGTCCTGCTCGATCCGGAAGACATCACCTCGACCGAAGCCGGCGTGAAGTGGGCGTTCTTCAAGGAGCGCCTGTCGGCCTCGGCCGCCGTCTTCCACATGACCCGCGAGAACGCCCAGATCCTAATCGCCAACGGCGTCTACGCCCAGGTCGGCGAGACCATGGTCCAGGGCGTCGAGCTCGGCGTCACCGGCCGCGTCACCCCGGCCTGGATGGTGTTCGGCGGCTACACCTACATGGACAGCGAGCTGGTCCGCGGCGCCTACAACGGCGTCAACCAGGGCGAGCAGCTGGCCAATACGCCCGAACACACCTTCAGCCTGTTCACCACCTATGACCTGAACGAGTCCTTCAGCTTCGGCGGCGGCGCCTACTACGTCTCCGACAGCTTCGGCGGCAACCAGGGCGGCGCGGGCGGCGGCGGCAACCGCGTCTACGCCCCGGCCTACTGGAAGTTCGACCTCTATGCGGCCTATCGCGTCCACGAGAACCTGGACCTGCAGCTGAACATCAAGAACGTCGGCGACGAGGAGTACATCTCCCAGACCAACGGCGTGCACCATGCCGACTACGGTCCGGGCCGCCAGGCGATCCTGACGCTCAACTACCGCTTCTAGTCTCTCCACCAGAGATCGGACGCCAAAAGGCCCCGCCCATCCGGCGGGGCCTTTTATCTTCCGGCCATCCCGACTTAAGGTCCCGCGCGATGATGCTTCATATCCCCGAGGTGCTGACCAAGGCGCAGGTGGCCGAGCTGCGCCGCGCGATCGACGCCGCCGACTGGGTGGACGGCAACGCCACGTCCGGCACGCAGTCGGCCCTGGCCAAGCGCAACGAGCAACTGCCCGAAGGCTCGGAGGCCGCCCGCTACGCCGGCGAGAAGATCCTCGACGCCCTGTCGCGCAGCCCGCTGTTCGTCACCGCCGCTCTGCCCCAGACGGTGTTTCCGCCGCTGTTCAACCGCTATGGCGGCGGCCAGACCTTCGCCACCCACATCGACAACTCGATCCGCCAGAGCCGCGATGGGAGCGTGCGCATCCGCAGCGACCTGTCGGCGACGCTCTTCCTGACCGAGCCGGAGGACTATGACGGCGGCGAGCTGCTGGTCGAGGACACCTACGGCGTCCATGAGGTGAAGCTGCCGGCCGGCGACATGATCCTCTATCCCGCCTCGAGCCTGCACCAGGTGACCCCGGTCACCCGCGGCGCGCGGACCTCCAGCTTCTTCTGGATCCAGAGCATGATCCGCGACGACGCCCGCCGCGCGCTGCTGTTCCAGATGGACATCGCCATCCAGCAGCTGTCGCTGAAGGTCGGGGCCGGCGCGCCGGAGCTGGTCTCGTTGACCGGGACCTATCACAACCTGCTGCGCATGTGGGCCGAGGTCTGAGGACTTGCCTTTGCCGTGAGCCGCCGGAAAGGTGCGCTCCGCATGGAGGAAGTCCCAATGGCCTACGAGACGATCACCTACGAGACCCGCGGCCAGATCGGGATCCTCACCCTAAGCCGTCCCGACAAACTCAACGCCATCTCGGCCGAGCTGCGGCGCGACCTTGAGGCGGGGTTGGTCGCGGCGCAGGGCGACGACGCCGTCCGCGCCCTGGTGCTGACCGGGGCCGGGCGCGGCTTCTGTTCAGGCGCCGACCTGACCGGGCCGACTCCTGAGCGCGACGGGCCGCCGTCGCAGAGCGAGCGGCTGGACGAAGAGGCCTGGATGGGGCGTTGGGCGCGCCTGCTGCGCGACTTCGACAAGCCGCTGATCGGCGCGATCAACGGCGTCTGCGCCGGAGCCGGCATGGCCTGGGCCCTGGCCTGCGACGTGCGCATCGGCTCGGAGCACGCGCGGTTCAAGACCACCTTCGCCGAGCGGGCGATCTCGCCGGACTCCGGCCTGTCGTTCCTGCTGCCGAGGATCGTCGGCTACGCCAGCGCCGCCGACCTGATCTTCACCAGCCGCATGGTGCTGGCCGACGAAGCGCTGAAGCTCGGCCTTCTCAACCGCCTCACGGCGCACGATACGCTGCTGGACGAGGCGATCGCCTACGGGGAACAGATGGCCCAGTGGCCGCCCCTGGCCATCCGGATGGCCAAGCGCGTGCTGCAGACCAACATGGAGTCCGACTTCGTCAGCGCCGTGAAGTACGAGTCCGTCGGCCTGGCCCACGCCCGCCGCGCCGTGAACGACGTCAAGGAGTCGGCTGCCTCGTTCCGCGAGAAGCGCAAAGGCGTCTACACGGGCACGTAAAATGAGGCCATAAGGCGCGCAACAGTTCCATTGGGAGACCGCGCCATGGCCCTCGACACCAGCGACCAGCAGAAGACCTTCAACTGGGAAGACCCGCTGGACCTGGCCTCGCGCCTCACCGAGGAAGAGCGGATGGTGTGGGAGAGCGCCCGCGCCTACGCCCGCGAGAAGCTGCTGCCGCGCGTGGTCTCGGCCTTCGCCGAGGAACGCTTCGACCGCGAGATCATGAGCGAGATGGGCGCGCTGGGCTTCCTCGGCGCGACCCTGCCCGAGCAGTACGGCGGCGCCGGCGTCAGCCACGTGGCCTACGGGCTGATCGCCCGCGAGATCGAGGCGATCGACTCTGGCTACCGCTCGGCGATGAGCGTGCAGTCCTCGCTGGTCATGTACCCGATCTACGCCTTCGGCTCGGAAGAGCAGAAGATGAAGTACCTGCCCGGCATGGCCCGCGGCGCGATCGTCGGCTGCTTCGGCCTGACCGAGGCCGACGGCGGCTCCGACCCGGCCTCGATGCGCACGGTGGCCAGACAAGTCGACGGCGGCTACGTGCTGAACGGCGCCAAGATGTGGATCACCAACGCTCCGATCAGCGACGTCTGCCTGGTCTGGGCCAAGCTGGACGGCGTGATCCGCGGCTTCCTGGTCGACCGCGGCTCCAAGGGCCTCGAGACCCCGAAGATCCTCAACAAGCTGTCCCTGCGCGCCTCGATCACCGGCGAGATCGCGCTCAGCGACGTGTTCGTGCCGGAAGACCAGATGCTGCCGAACGTCAGCGGCCTGCGCGGTCCGTTCTCGTGCCTGAACAAGGCCCGCTACGGCATCAGCTGGGGCGCGATGGGCGCGGCCGAGTTTTGCCTGCACGCCTCCAGAGACTACACCCTGACCCGCAAGGTGTTCGGCAAGCCGCTGGCCGCGCGCCAGCTGGTCCAGAAGAAGCTGGCCGACATGCAGACCGAAATCGCCCTGGGCTTCGAGGGCGCGCTGGCGCTGGGCCGCCTGCTCGACCAGGGCGCCTGGGTGCCGGAAGCGATCAGCCTGATGAAGCGCAACAACTGCGGCAAGGCCCTGGCCATCGCCCGCGAGGCCCGCGACATCCACGGCGGCAACGGCATTTCCGGCGACTATCATGTGATGCGCCACGCGGCGAACCTGGAGACCGTCAACACCTACGAAGGCGCCCACGACGTCCACGCCCTGATCCTGGGCCGCGCCATCACCGGCGAGAACGCCTTCTAGTTTTTCGCGCCCGAGTTTCACCCCACAACCGTCGCGTTTAAAAAATGCGGGTCCAAACGTTACGTTTACCGACCCGGGTTACGTTCCCCACCGAACAAAGGGGCGGGGCGCGATGGCCGCAAGGCGGACACCGCAGGAGTCGGCGGCGATCATCGAGTGGCTGTTTGAAAACAGCCGCGAGGTGATGTTCGTCATCGGCGCGAACAAGAGGTTCAAGCTGGTCAATCCCACCTTCGAGCGGGAGACCGGCTGGGCTGAGTCCGAAGTCGTCGGCCAGTACGCGCGCGACTTCATCCATCCGGGCGAGAACGCCAGCGTCGAGTCGCACCTGCAGCGCCTGAAGGAGCACGGCTTCAGCGACCACGCCTCGCGCATTCGCGCCAAGGACGGCGGCTGGCGCTGGTTCGAGGGCCGCGCCCAGCTGCTGCCCAATGGCGAGATGATCGGGGTCGTGCGCAACGCCACCCGCGAGCGCGAGCGGGACGCGCGCCTGGTCGCCGCCGAACGCACCGGCCAGCTGTTGTCGCAGGCGGCCGGCATCGGCACCTGGTCCTACGAGCCGGAGCACGACCGGATCGAGTGGTCACAGGACATCCTCAATCTCACCGGCTATCGCGACGACGAGATCGACGACATCGACAAGGTCGGGGCCGTGCTGCACCCCGACGAGGCCGGCGCCATCCGCACGGCGGTCATGGAGGGCATTCTATACGGCAAGGCCGGATCGCTCGAGCACCGCCTGAAGGACAAGGCCGGCGGCTGGTCGCACTGGCGCAACACCTTCCGCACCGAGCCCCGCCCCGGCGGCGAACACGCCCTGCGCGGGGTGATGCAGGACATCACCGAGCTGGTGCAGGCCCGCGACGGCGCCGTCCGCGGCCAGCAGCAGATGCTGCAGCTGATCGAGAGCTCGCCGTTCGCGGTGGCGATGTTCGACCGGCGCCTGCGCTATCTGGTGATGAGCGGCGCCTGGCGCGAAATGTTCACCCGCCAAGGCGCCGAGCAGATCGGGCTGACTCTGGCCCAGTCCTTCCCGCGCGCGCCCAAGCGGCTGGCGAGCGCCATGCAGCGCGCCCTGGACGGCGACGTGACCAGCCGTAACGAAGACCGGATCAACGACATCGACGGCGCGCGCCGCTGGGTTCGCTGGCAGACGCGACCCTGGCGCGACGCCAAGGGCCGGGTGCAAGGCGTGGTCTGCTATGTCGACGACATCACCCCGCTGGCCCAGGCGCGCCGCGAGGCCGAGGTCAACGCCCGGCGCCTGAAGCTGGCGCTGAACGCCGCCGACGCCGGCGTCTACGAGATCGACCACGTCCAGAAGACATTCTGGGCCAGCCCCGAGTTCGAGCGGATGCTGGGCAAGGGCATCAAGGGCTACGAGGAAGCCCAGACCCTGCAGTTCCCACGCTTCCACCCGGACGACCTGGGCCATGTCCGCAAGGCGTTCCGCGACATCCGCGACGGCCACCGGGCGCCGGGCGAAGCATTCGAGGCCCGCGCCATCGGCCCGTCCGGCGAGGCGCGCTGGATCCGCGTCTTCCACCAACTGTCGACCGACCGCCAGGGTCGCAGGCTGAAGGGCGTGGGCCTGGTCCAGGACTTCGACCAGCGCAAGCGCCAGGAGCTGGACCTGATCGCCGCCCAGCGCGCCGCCCAGGCGGCCGGGGAGGCCAAGGCCGCCTTCCTGGCCAATATGAGCCACGAGATCCGCACGCCGATGAACGGCGTCATGGGCGTGCTTCACCTGCTGAAATCCGAGACCCTGTCTGACGAGGGCCGGCGGATGCTGGAGGAGGCGCTGTCCTGCGGCCAGATGCTCGCCGAGCTGCTCAACGACGTCATCGACTTCTCGAAGATCGAGGCCGGACGGCTGGAGATGTCGCCCGAGGCGCTCGACCCGCGCGCCCTGATCGAGGGCGTGGCGCGGCTGCTGCGGCCCCAGGCCGACGCCAAGAACCTGAAGCTGGTGGTCGACGTCGATCCAGCCGTCGGCTGGGTGGTGTCCGATCCGGTGCGGCTGCGCCAGGCGTTGTTCAACCTGGTCGGCAACGCGGTGAAGTTCACCCTGAAGGGCCAGATCACCATCCGCGCCCGGCTGCGGCCGGGGCCGATGACCCAGATGCTGCGGCTGGAGATCGCCGACACCGGCGTCGGCATCCCCGAGGCCGTGCAGCCGCGGATCTTCCAGCGTTTCGACCAGGGCGACGCCTCGACCACCCGCAAGTTCGGCGGCTCGGGCCTGGGCCTGTCGATCACCCAGAAGCTGGCTCAGATGATGGGCGGCGGGGTCGGCTTCGCCTCGACCGAGGGGGTCGGCTCGGTGTTCTGGCTGGAGGTTTCGGCCGCGCCGTCCGAGGCCGCAGTCGCCGCCGAGGAGAGCAGCGACGCCTGGCTCAACGGCCTACGGGTGCTGGTGGTCGAGGACAACCCGACCAATCGCATGATCGCCACCAAGCTGCTCGAGAAATTGGGCGCGGCGGTCGAGACCGCCGCCGACGGCTATCTCGGCGTCGAGGCCGCCGGCCGCGGGGCCTTCGACCTGATCCTGATGGACGTGCAGATGCCCGGCATTGACGGGCTGGAGGCCGCGCGCCGCATTCGCGCGATCGGCGGGCCCGTGGCCGCCACCCCGATCGTCGCCCTCACCGCCAACGTCCTGGCCCACCAGCGCGCCGCCTATCTGGAAGCCGGCATGGACGGCGTGGTCGGCAAGCCGATTTCCCCGGCCGCCCTGCTCGGCGAGATCGCCCGGCTGGCTGAACGCGGAGGCGCCGAGGCGTCTGGCGAAACCTCCACCGCGGTGGCCTGACGCTTCGTCGAGGCGGCGATCGCCGCTTCCCACATCGGCGTTCTCCGAGTTAGACCTCTGGTCAGTTTCGGGGGAGACCAGGGATGGCGGACGTCGCCGTGGAAGCAGGCAAGAAACCTGCGTCGTTGCGCACCGTGGTGGCCGCCTCGTCGGCCGGCACCGCCTTCGAGTGGTACGACTTCTTCGTCTTCGGCAGCCTGACCCAGGTCATCTCCAAGACCTTCTTCTCGGGCCTGCCCGACACCGCCGGCTACATCGCCGCCCTGGCCCTGTTCGGGGCCGGCTTTCTGTTCCGCCCGCTGGGGGCGCTGGTGTTCGGGCGGATCGGCGACAAGGCCGGGCGCAAGGGGGCGTTCCTGATCACCGTGGTGCTGATGGGCGCGGCGACCTTCGCCATCGGCCTCTTGCCCACCTACGCCCAGGTCGGCCTGCTGGCCCCGGCGCTGCTGGTGCTGATGCGGATCGTCCAGGGCTTCGCGCTGGGCGGCGAATACGGCGGGGCGGCGATCTACGTCGCCGAGCATGCGCCGGCCGACGGCCGCGGCCAGGCGACCGGCTGGGTGCAGACCTCGGCCGCGCTCGGCCTGTTCGGGGCGCTGACGGTGATCCTGGTCACCCGCGTCGTCCTGGGGAAGTTCTTCGGTCCCGAAGCCTTCGACGAGTGGGGCTGGCGGATTCCGTTCCTGGTCTCGGCCGGGCTGCTGGCGATCTCGATCTGGATGCGGCTGAAGCTGTCGGAAAGCCCCGCCTTCGCCAAGATGAAGGCCGAGGGGACCGCCTCCAAGGCCCCGTTCGCCGAGGCCTTCGGCCAGTGGCGCAACCTCAAGATCGTACTGCTGGCCCTGGTGGCGGTGATGTTCGCGCAAGGGGCGGTCTGGTACACGGCGTTCTTCTACGTGCAGACCTTCATGGAGCGGTTCCTGAAGGTCCCGCCCGAGACCATCAACCTCCTGATGCTGTCGGCGACCGCGGTCAGCGCGGTCGGCTATGTCGTCTTCGGATGGCTGTCCGACAAGATCGGCCGCAAGCCGGTGATGCTGTTCGGCATGGCCTTGATGCTGGGCGCCTACTTCCCCGGCTTCCACATGCTGACCCAGACGCTGAACCCGGCGCTGTCGGAGGCCCAGGCCCGCACGCCGGTGGTGGTGGTCGCCGATCCCAACGACTGCTCGCTGCAGTTCGATCCGGTCGGCAAGGCCGCGTTCCTGTCCTCGTGCGACATCGCCAAGAGCGTGCTGGCCGGGGCCGGCGTCTCCTATGACAACGAGGTCGGGGCCGCGGGCGCGCCGGCGATGGTCCGGATCGGCTCCACCACCGTGCACTCGGCCAGCGCCGCCGGTCTGGTCGGCAACACCGCCAAGGCCGCCAAGGCCAAGGTCGAGGGAGAGATCAAGGCCGCCCTGGCCTATGCCGGCTATCCGTCGCAGGCCGATCCGGACCGGATGAACCTGCCCGGCGCGTTCGCGGTGCTGCTGGTCTTCGTGATCGCCGCCACCGCGCTCTACGGCCCGATCGCCGCCTGCCTGGTCGAGCTGTTCCCGACCCGCATCCGCTATACGGCGATGTCCCTGCCCTACCACATCGGCACCGGCTGGGTCGGCGGCTTCACCCCGTTCACCGCCTTCGCCATCGTGGCGGCGACCGGCCACGTCTATGCCGGGCTCTGGTACCCGTTCGTCTTCACCCTGATCTCGGTCGTGGTCTGCCTGCTGCTGCTGCCCGAGACCCGCGGTCGGCCGCTGGATCAGTAACCGACCGCCGCCAGCGCCTCAGCGAACTGCGGCGCGCGCAGGCCCTCGAGCGCCGCGGACAGCCGCGCCTTCACGTAGCTGAAGCGTCCCGCCTCGCTGTCCAGCACCGGTTCGCCCAGGGTCAGCGCCGCGTGCAACTCGTCGAGCGAGCGTCCCGTCAAGTCGCTCGCCGGCTGCTGGTCGCCGACCGCGTTCGCCATCACCAGGCCGTAGAACAGATGGTTCACCTGCCGCATGACCTGAAGCCGCGCACGGCGGGTCTCGTCCACCGCCCCGAAGTAGGTGGCCAGCAGCAGGTCCTCGTGGGCCGGCGTGCGCGCGAAGAGGTTGGCGACGCAGGCGAGGTCGACATAGCGGTCGGCCAGGAACGCCGACTCCCAGTCGATCAGCCACAGGCGCGCGCCGTCATAGAGGATGTTGCGCGGATTGAGGTCGTTGTGGCTGGCCACCAGGTCGGCCGGATCGGTCCGGTAGCGTTCGCGCAGGCCCCGGTATCGCTCGAGCAACTCGGCCATGGCGGCCGGCGTCACCAGGCCGCGGGCCTGGAACTGGGCGACCAGGGCGTCGATGCCGTCGAGATAGTCGACCAGCGGCGGGAACGGCGGCCCAGCGTGCAGGGCGCGCACGGTCTGGGCGGCCTCGACCACCAGGTGCTCGGGCGTGCCGCGGTACTCCAGCGAGAGCGGCCGCTCGTCGATGAAGTCCATGATCGCCACCCCGTCCTCGGCGTCGGCGTAGCGGACCCGCGGGGCCAGCAGGCCGGCGGCGGCGATGCGCATGCAGGCGTAGCTGCGGGCCGGATCGCGGAAGCCGTCGCGCGCCTGATCCAGGCGCAGCAGATAGGTGATGCCGCCCACCCGAATGCGGAACACGCCCGCGCCCGAGAGCCCGCCGCCGAGGGCGACGATGGAGTCCGGCTCGGTGACGCCGAAGGCTGCAGTCAGGCCGCGGGCGAGCGCGGCGCGCACGGCGGGGGGAAAGTCGAGCGTCATGGCGCGTCCTCCGATAGGGAGGCCGCCTTTTACCCGGATATTAATTGACGTCAATATTATCCGGGTAATTATCCCCGATCGCCACGGGCGGCCCGCGCCGCCCAGCGGCTGACCGCGTCGGAGACCAGCACTGCAGCGACCGCGATCACCGCCGCGACCAGGCACAGGGCTGCAGCCCGCGCCTCGTCGCCCGGCGACTGGGTCGCGCCATAGATCGCCGCCGGCAGGGTCAGGGTCTCGCCCGGGATGGCGGCGACGAAGGTGATGGTCGCGCCGAACTCGCCCAGCGCCTTGGCGAACCCGAGGATCGCCCCGGCCGCGACCCCGGGCAGGGCCAGCGGCAGGGTGATGCGGAAGAAGCGGACCAGCCGCCCGGCCCCCAGGGTGCGGGCGACCTCGTCCACCTCGCGGTCGACGGCCTCGATAGCCAGCCGGATCGGCCGCACCATCAGCGGAAAGGCCATGACCCCGGCGGCCAGGGCCGCGCCGGTCCAGTCGAAGGCGAAGACCACGCCGATCTTCTCGAGCGCCTGGCCGAACGCGCCGCGCCGTCCGAACAGCAACAGCAGCACATAGCCGGTCGCCACCGGCGGCAGCACCAGCGGCAGGGTGACGGCGGCGTCCAGCACCACCCGCAGGGCGAAGCGGCCGCGCGCCTGGGCCAGCGCCACCAGCACCGCGATCGGCAGCGCCACAACGGTCGCCGCGCCAGCCACCCTCAGCGACAGCATCACCGCGGCGAGGTCGTCGGGAGTCAGGCTGCTCACGGCGCGGCCGTCGGCAGGATCTCGACCGCCACCCTGGCGCCGGCCAGCGCCGCGAGGTGCTCGCCGCCCGGAGGCGCGGTCATGACCCAGACCACAACCTGCCCGGCGGCGGTCAGGGCGGCGAGGCGCTCCGGACTAGCCTCGGCCGGCGTCAGACGCTCGGCGTCGCGGCGGGCCAGCGAGACGATCGCCGGGTCGGCGGCGGGCTCGGCGACCAGCAGGTCGGCGGCGGCCAGGGCCCGGACTGCGCGCAGGGTCAAGAGATCGACCGGGCCGCTTGCGACCACGATCCGCACGCGCCCCTGGGCGGCGAACCCGCCGGCCAGGGCCTCGCGCAGCAGCCGGGCCGCCCCCTCCATGTCGCCGGCCATGGCCGCCGTGGCGGCGGGCCCGGCCAGCGCCTCGCGCAGGAAGGCGCGGCGTTCATGCAGTTGCGGCAGGGCGGCGCGGACCTCGTCCTGCATCTGGCGGAACAGGGCCGCGACCCGCCCGGCGCCCTCGGGCACGCGCTGCTCGATGTCGGCGCGCAGCATGGTCGCCAGCATCGGCGAGGCGCCGCCGGTGCCAATGGCGGCCACCACCTCGCCGCGGTCGATCACCGCCGGAGTCGTAAAGTCGCAGAGCTGCGGGCGGTCGACGACATTGACCGGCACGTGGGCGGCGCGGGCGGCGGCGGCGGCGACCTGGGCGAAGTCTTCGTCGGCGCTGGCCACGAAGGCGAGCGCGGCGCCGGCATAGGCGGCCGGATTGGCCGCGTCCGCCCCCTGCAGGTGGACGATGCGGGCCGGCGACCCGGCCAGCAGGCGCAGCTTGGCCTGCGCCGGCTCGCCTGAGCCGGCGACCACTACCGTGCGGCCGCTGAGCGGAAAGAAGGCGGGAAAGGCGTCCACTTAGCCGGTCTTGCAATCGCGATAGGGCGCGCCCGGAACGCCGGTCAGCGTCGCCTCGTCGCCCTTGCTGAACAGCTCGACCCCGCCGCGAGCGTATTTCGCGCCCGACGCGGACGGAACATGCGGCAGGCTGTAGGTGCGCTCCCCGGCCCGGACCAGCGCCTTGTCGCCAGCCAGGTCATAGGCGGCGGTGAACGCGCGGCCCCCGGCGCAGGCATAGGTCTGGGGCGTGTCGGTCGCGTCCATCGGCGCCATGCTGGCGCAACCGGCCAGTATCAGCGCCGCGCCGATGGCGAACATCACCCTTCGCATCCAGGTCCCCTGACTGTCCGGCCCGCAGCCTAGCCGTGGTCGCTCCGAAACGCAGCCACTTTACCGGCGACGCTGAACGCCGTTAGAATGAGCGAACGCTCACATTGTGGGAGGGATACCCATGGCCATGACTCTGGACGTCAACGGCAAGCCCCTGGCCGTCAAGGCCGCGCCCGACACGCCGCTGCTGTGGGTGCTGCGCGACGAGCTGCAGCTGACCGGCACGAAGTACGGCTGCGGCATGGCCCAGTGCGGGGCCTGCACGGTGATGGTCGACGGCCAAGCGGTCCGCTCCTGCGTCACCCCCATCGAGGCCGTCGCCGCCGGCAAGATCACCACCATCGAGGGCCTGGGCGGCAGCCACCCGCTGCAGCAGGCCTGGGTCAAGCACGACGTCCCGCAGTGCGGCTACTGCCAGTCGGGCCAGATCATGTCGGCCGCCGCGCTGCTGGGCGCCAATCCGAAGCCGACCGACGCCGACATCGACGCGGCGATGGACGGCAACATCTGTCGCTGCGGGACCTATCAACGGGTCCGCGCGGCCATCAAGGACGCCGCGACCATGCCCGCCCCCGCTCCGGCCGCCGCCGCGGCGCCGGCCAAGGCCTGAAGGGAGACGCGCAGATGAACGCTCCCCTGAACAAGACCGACATCGCCGGCGCCACGCGCCGCGACCTGGTGATCGGCGCCGCCGTGGTCGGCGGCGCGCTGGTGGTCGGGGCCTGCTCGCCCGGCGACCTGCTGTCGATCGGCGCCAAGGAGGACTTCGGCGCCTTCGGCCCCTTCATCAAGATCGCCCCCGACGGCGCGGTGACCGTGGTCTCCAAGCACATCGAATTCGGCCAGGGCAACCATGCGGGCCTCGCGGCCATCGTCGCCGAGGAGCTCGACGCCGATTGGTCCAAGGTCAAGGTCGAGCAGGCCCCGGCCATCGCCAAGGTCTACGCCAACACCGGCATGGGCGTGCAGGGCACCGGCGGCTCGTCGGCGATCTCCAACTCCTGGGACCAGCTGCGCAAGGCCGGCGCCTCGGCGCGGGCGATGTTCGTCGAGGCCGCCGCCAACAAGTGGAGCGTGCCGGCCGGCGAGATCACAGTGAAGGACGGCGTCCTGTCGCATGCCGGCTCAGGCAAGAGCGCGGCCTTCGGTGAACTGGTCGCCGATGCGGCCAAGGCCACGCCCCCGGCCACGCCGGTGCTGAAGGACCCGAAGACCTTCACCCTGATCGGCACCGACCGCGTGCGCCGCAAGGACGCCCAGGCCAAGTCCGACGGCACGGCCCGGTTCACCCAGGACGTCCAACTGCCGAACATGCTGATCGCCATGGTCGCCCATGCGCCGAAGTTCGGGGCCAAGGTCGCCTCGTTCGACGCCGCCGAGGCCAAGAAGGTCCCGGGCGTGGTCGAGGTCTACGAGATCCCCAGCGGCGTGGCCGTGGTCGCCGAGACCACCTGGGCCGCCAAGCAGGGCCGCGACGCGCTCAAGGTCACCTGGAACGAGGACGCGGCCGAGAAGCGGTCCTCCGACGCCATTCTGGCCCGCTACAAGGATCTGGCCTCCGGCAAGGCCCAGCCGGCCGACAAGGAGAAGTGGCAGGCCTTCGAGAGCAAGGGCGACATCGCGACGGTGAAGGGCGAGGCGTTCGAGGCGGCCTACGACTTCCCGTACCTGGCCCATGCGACGATGGAGCCGATGAACTGCGTGGCCCAGGTCGGCGGCGGCAAGGCCAAGCTGACCTTCGGCTCGCAGATCCCGACCGTCGATCAGCTCAACACCGCCAAGATCATGACCATGCTGCCCGGCGCGGTGGAGATCGAGACCCTGTTCGCTGGCGGCTCGTTCGGGCGGCGCGCGAACTTCCAGTCGGACTACGTCGCCGAGTGCGTCGAGATCGCCAAGAAGGTCGGCAAGGACCGGCCGGTGAAGCTGGTCTGGACCCGCGAGGACGACATGGCGGCCGGCTATTTCCGGCCGATCACCCACCACACCGTGCGCGTCACCCTGGACAAGGACGGCTATCCGGCCAGCTGGCGCCAGCGGGTGGTCACCCAGACCCTGATGAAGGGCTCGCCCATGGGCCAGCCCAAGCTCGACGAGACGGCGGTCGAAGGTGCGCTAGGCTCGCCCTATCTGAAGGCGACGCCGATCGTCGATGCGCAGCTTATCCAGCCAGACTCGGGCGTGCCGGTGCTGTGGTGGCGCTCGGTCGGCGCGACCCACACCGCCTATGTGATGGAGCACACCATCGACCAGCTGGCCCGCAAGGCCGGCAAGGACCCGGTCGAGTATCGCCGCGCGCTCTACGCCAAGGCCGGCGCGAACCGGCACCTGGCGGTGCTGAACCTGGCCGCGGAAAAGGCCGGCTGGACGACCCCGGCGCCGGCCGGCTGGACCCGCGGCGTGGCGGTGCACGAGAGCTTCGGCTCGGTCGTGGCCCAGATCGCCGAGGTGAAGCTGGACGGCGGGGTCCCGAAGGTCGGCCGCGTGGTCACCGCCATCGACTGCGGGACCGCCATCGCCCCCGACCAGATCGCCGCCCAGATGGAGGGCGGCACCTGCTACGGGCTGTCGGCGGCGCTGTTCGGCCAGGTCACCCTGAAGGACGGCGTGGTCGAACAGGGCAACTTCGACACCTACCGCGTGCTTCGCAATTCCGAGGCCCCGACGGTGGAGACCTACATCGTCCCGTCCGGCAATGCGCCAAGCGGCGTCGGCGAGCCGGGAACCCCGGTGATCGGCCCGGCGGTGGCCAACGCCCTGCTGGCCATCAGCGGCCAACCGATCCTGAGCCAGCCGTTCGTCAAGGCCTAAGAGGGCTCCCCCTTCGGACCGAGGTCCGAAAGGGGGGCTTAGCCGCTACCAGGTGATGGCGGCGGCCGCGCGGATCGCGTGGCTGTCCGACGTGTCGGTCCAGCCATAGCGGTAGCCGAGGCTGACCCGCGTGCGGTCCGAGACCGCCGCATCCAGCTGCGTCGCAAACTTCACCGCCGTGCCGCCCTGAGAGGCCGACGACACGTTGAAGCTGGTGTCTCCGAGACGCGCGCCCAGGCTGGTGGTCTCGTCGCTGAACTCCTCGGTGACGAACAGCGAGGCGAGCGGGCGCAGCTTGATCGCCCCGGCCTGGGTGTCGGTGCTGATCTTGGCGCCCACCCGGCCTTGCAACGCCGAGCGGGTTTCGCCCGCAAATCGCAGACCCAGGTCGCCGCTCTCGTTCACCGCATCGCGCTCGGCCTGGTCGGCGGCGAGGCCGGCGGCCAGGGTCAGGTGCGCGCGGCCGAGGACGAGCTTGCGGCCCGCCTCGACGTCGGCCGACAGCGAGGTCCCGTCGACCTTGCTCTCATAGCCGCGCGCGCCGGTGCTGAAGTCGACCGTGCGGCTCAGCTTGTAGTCGTCGAGACCAGCCGAAACGACGCCGTTGACGTAGTAGGCGCCCGAGCGCCAGGCCGCGTAGCCGTGCGCCTGGTAGCTGCTGGTCCGGGCCTTGCCCATCAGCTTGCCGTCCACATCGCTCTCGCCATAGCTGACGGCGGCGCCGACCATCAGGTCGTCGCTGAGCAGGTGGTCGATCCCGAAGATCATCGAGGAGCGGTCGGTGCGGTAGCCAAACGCGGTCGCATCTGCGTCGACGTCCCAGCGGTCGGCGCCGGCCACGCCCCAGACCTTGCGGCCGGTGACGAAGGCGTCGTCCATGCGGCCGGTCACTTCGCTGCGAGTGGCGCGGCTGCTGGCCAGCACCGCCTCCATGCCGTCGGCGTGGATTTCACCGGCGGCCTGTTGGAGCGTGTTGACGATCCCGTCGCGCTTCAGGCCGACCAGGCCGTTGGCGAAGGTGCTGCCGCGTTGGCCGGCGGCCGGGCGATCGCGGTCGGCGGCGGCGGCCACGGCCTGGGCGTTGAGCTTCCCGGCCTTGGCGACCAAGGCGCCGTAGCTGGTCGGCGTCACCGCCAGCACCACCGCCTTGGGCAGGTAGAGCACGTCGAAACGGGTGTTCTCCGCCAGGCCAGAGGTCGGCTGGAGCAGCGTCGTGAACGAGCCGGTGACGCCGCCCTCGGCGCTAACCACCTGGAAGCTGTCGCCGATCTGCGGGGTGTAGGTGTTGTTGGCCGAGCCGGTGATGCCGCGGGTGATCGGGGCGATCGTGCCGCCGGCGGTGTAGACGCTGTTCGCGCCGGTCAGGACCAGTTGGTCGTGATGGCCCGCGCCGTTGCCGGCCGTCGGGCCGTCGATGTCGAGCGCCAAGGTCGATCCGTCCGCCTGCGCGACGCTGCCGGCGACCACGAGTACGCCGGGCGAATTGCCGGGCGACAGGACGCCATCGACCTCGACGTCGCCGTTGACGCGGCCCGAACCGCTCATCGTCCCGGCCCCGTCGACCCAGACCTGTCCCGAGAAGACGTTGTTGAAGGCCAGTTGGCCTTGCTGGACGCAGGCGCCGATCTCGTTGGAGCCGGCGGCGTTGAGGCTGAGGCGTCCAGCGCCGGCCTTGATGAAGCAGTTTCGACCGGTGAGCACGCCGTTCAGGGCGACGTCGTTGCCGCCGGTGTCGAAGCGCGCGTTCTCGCCCTGGACGTTCAGGTTCTGGCTGATGACCATGCCCGAACCGGCGACCAGACCCGCGCCGTTCCCAAGGATGATCTGCCCGCCAGGCGCGCCCAGCGCATGCTGCGAAGCGAACACCACCGTGCCGCCCTGGACGTCGAGCGAGCCGAAGGTGTTGGCGCCGGTGAGGGTCAGCGTTCCGCCACCGCGCATTTCCAGCCCACCGGGGCCGGTGATCGGACCTGACAGGATGATGTTGTGGCCGCCGGTATTGAAGCCGCCCTGCGCGCCAAGCAGCAGGTGTAGAGGATTGAGGATGCTGGCGTCGCCGAGGGCCTGCAGCGATCCGCCGCCGCCCAGCGTCACCAGCCCGCTCGGAGCGCCCAGCGCGCCGCCGGAATTGAACGCGACCACGCCGCCCTGGACGTTGAGGCCGTTCTGACTGTTGACGCCGGTGAGCGTCAGCGTCCCTTCGCCCTGCTTGGTCAGGGCGCCCTCGCCCGACAGCGCGCCCGAAAGCGTAAAGTCATGACCGCCGGTATTCACCGTCCCGCCGGCCTGGCGAACCGTGAAGTCGCTGCCGACCGTGCCCGGCGCATTGAGGTTCAGCGACCCGCCGTCGAACACCGGATTGACACGTCCGCCCAGCACGTCGTCCGGCGTGAACGAACCACCCGTGCCGATGTCCGGCGCGACGACCGAGCCGCCCCCGCCGCCGCCATTGGCGCCGATCGCTGCGGCGATATCGGTGCCGAATATGTACTGGTACTTGAAGGTGATCTTGTCGCCGACGTTCAGAAGGTCGCCGAGATTGAAGCCGAGGCCGATGGTGTTGTCGCCGTCACCGATGTTGATGCCGGACAGATAGGAGGCCGTGTCCGTGGTCCAGCTGGTGACCGCCGCGTTGTGCGTCAGCGCCTCCTTGGTGAAGAGGCCGATCACGTACTTGGACGCCAGCGCTTCCGCATAGACGATGTCCTTGGCGTCAACTCCCGTGGCGCCGACGAAATTGTTGGTCTCGCTGGCGTCGCCGGCGGTGGCCTGCGCGTCCGGGTCGGTAAAGCGGGCGAATGTCAGGCCGGTAAGGCTTGTCAGCGCCTCGATCGTGGTGACGATGTTGAGCTGCTGACCGTCGGCGTTGAAGTGGTAGTCATGCGTGACCGTGAAGAGCCCGGCGGCGGTCCCAACCCACACGGCGCGTTGGTCAAACGTCGTCCCGTCCGTATAGGCGATCCCGTTGAAGGATGTCAGTTCGCCGGTGACCCCGATAGCCGGGCCATGGTTGTTGTTCGTCTTCGAGAACGCCGAACCGCCGGAGCCGGCAAGCGTGAAACCCTCAAAGGCCCAACCCGGGGTAAGGTAGTCATATGCTGGGTTGAAGACGCCCTTCCCGGTGCCGTCGTACAGGATGCCAGGGCTCTCGTTGCCGCGCTTCCCCAGCGTGCCGTAGTCGTTGATCCCGACCTTGATGTAGTCGCCGCTAAGGATCAGGTGGTCCAACGGGGCCGGCGTCGCCCACACCGGCGAACTCAGCGCGGTCCCGGCCATCGCTACCAACGCCAGGCGTGACCACCGTCTCTTCACACTCCGGCCAGAATGCAGGCTGCACGAAACCGTCCGCGCGGCGACCGCCGCACGCTCAACACTCGAATTCAACAAAACTAAAGCCCCAGACCCCTTTGGCGGCGGCGCTCGGCCCAACCGCTGATTTCTTCATGCAACTTTCCGCGTGGGCGCGCTTCTGCTGGCCCGGATGGATCGCGGTTGAGGCTTTCTGACGGAACTTGTTTAACTAAGCTTGACCGTAAAATAGGCGCCCTAGCGCGGCAGGTCGCCGGGCTCGTCGACGTCGAACAGCACGCCGTCGTCGGGCGCCTCGACCAGGGCGAGCCGGTCGCCCAGGCCCTTGAGGATCGCGCGCGCGCCGGCGTCGCCGTGGAGGGTCGCGAGCTCCGGCAGCAGGGCTGCGCCGATCAGCGCCGGGTGGCCGCGCTGACCTTCGAATATCGGGGCGGCGGCCGGTGCGCCGCCGCGCACCGCCGCGGCGAGCCGGCCCAACACCGCGTGGGGCACCCTGGGCATGTCGCCGAGAAAGACGAACGCACCTGCACAATCGGCGCGCAGCTCGGCGGCGGCGCGACGCAGCGAAGCGCCCATGCCCTCGTCGTGATCGGCGGCGTGCACCACCAGCAGGCGGGCCTCGGCGCCCAGGCGCGCGGCAAAGTTGCGGGCGGCCGCCTCGACTTCGGCCGCCGCCGTTCCGGTGACCACGATCACCCGGCGCACGGGCGCTGCGAAGGCGGCCGCCAGGGCGCCGTCCAACAAGGCGCCGCCTGCCCACGGCGCGAGCAGCTTGCCGCCGCCGAACCGCCGGCCTGCGCCGGCGGCCAGAACTACAGCCTCGAATTCAGGCGCCTCTGTCGCCAAACCACGTTCCCCTCTATCTTATGAGCAACATGACGCCCTATGACGCCGCACCACCGCAAGAGGCCCGCGTCCAGCCGTTGATCGACGGCTTCGGCCGTACGGTGAGCTATCTGCGGGTCTCGGTCACCGACCGATGCGACCTGCGCTGCGTCTACTGCATGTCCGAGCACATGACCTTCCTGCCGAAGGCCGAGGTGCTGACGCTCGAGGAGCTGGACCGCATCGCCTCGGCCTTCGTGGCGCTGGGCACGCGCAAGCTGCGGATCACCGGCGGCGAGCCGCTGGTCCGCAAGGGCGTGATGGGGCTGTTCGAAAACCTCTCGCGGCACCTGAAGTCGGGCGCGCTGGACGAGCTGACCCTGACCACCAACGGCACGCGGCTGGAGGAATTCGCCGCCGACCTGGCGCGGGTGGGCGTGCGGCGGGTCAACGTCTCGATGGACACCCTGGATCCGGCCAAGTTCCGCGTCCTGACCCGCGGCGGCCAATTGCCCAAGGTCATCGCCGGCATCGACGCGGCGCGGGCCGCCGGCCTGTCGGTGAAGATCAACGCCGTGGCGCTGAAGGACGACAACGCCGGCGAACTGCCCGACCTGATCGCCTGGGCCCACGCCCGCGGCTGCGACATGACCCTGATCGAGGCCATGCCGCTGGGCGAGATCGAGGTCGACCGCACCGACCAGTTCTTGTCGCTCAAGGACGTGCGCCAGGGCCTAGAGAGCTTCTGGACCCTGAACGAAATCGCCCACCGCACCGGCGGTCCGGCGCGCTATGTGCGGGTCGAGGAGACCGGCGGGCGGCTGGGGTTCATCACCCCGCTCAGCCATAATTTCTGCGAGAGCTGCAACCGCGTGCGGCTGACCTGCACCGGCACGCTGCACACCTGCCTGGGCCGCGAAGACGCCAGCGACCTGCGCGCGGTGATCCGCGCGGGGGCCGACGACGCGGGCCTGGTCCACGCCATCCGCCTGGCGATCGACGCCAAGCCGCAGGGCCACGACTTCCAGATCGCGCGGGCCGCCGCTCCGGCGGTGGCCCGCCACATGTCGACGACCGGGGGCTAGAGCGTGACAGCTTTAAGTGGAAGCCGGTTGAAGCGGCCGTCACGCTCTAAACTTATGAAGATAGACCCTTTTTGTCTGGTTCAGGTGACTTCACCTGAACCAGAAAGGGTCTAGGGTCATGGCGCGCGTGCTGTTGTTCGGTCGCCTGAGCGACGTCGCCGGCTGGCGATCGCGCGAGCTGGAGGCTGACTCGATCGCCGCGCTCACCGCCCTGTTGTCGAACGAGGACGCGGACCTCGCCGAAGCCCTGGCCCGGCCCGGCGTGCAGGTCGCCCTTGACCAGGAGATCGTGCGCGGCGATGCGGTGCTGACCGCCCGCTCCGAGGTCGCCTACCTGCCGCCGATGAGCGGCGGATGATCAGCCTGACCGACCAGCCGTTCGAGCCCGGCGCGCTGCTGACCGCCTTCAGCCAGGATCGCAGCGAGACCGGCGCCATCGCCACCTTCACGGGCCTGGCCCGCGCCGAGCGCGGGGCGACCACCACCCTGGAGCTGGAGGCCTATCCCGGCTTCACGGAAGCGGCGATCGGCAAGATCGCGGACGAGGCCAAGACCCGGTTCGCGCTCGACGACTTCCAGATCGTTCACCGGGTCGGCGCCATCGCGCCCGGCGAGGCCATCGTCTTCGTCGCCACCGCCGCCACGCACCGGCGCGCGGCCTTCGAGGCCTGCGATTTCCTGATGGACTACTTGAAGAGCCGCGCCCCCTTCTGGAAGAAGGAGACCGGCCCCGACGGCTCGCGCTGGATCGAACCGCGCGACCAGGACCACGCCGACATCGCCCGATGGGAGAGCACCAAGCCATGAACGCCTTCACCCCCGGCGGCCGCATCGACGAGAGCCAGGCGATCAAGCCGGTCCGCATCGCGGTGCTGACCGTCTCCGACACCCGCGACGAGGAAAGCGACACCTCCGGCCACGTGCTGGCCGAACGGATCAAGACCGCCGGCCACGAGCTGGCCGACAAGGGCATCGTCAAGGACGACGTCGCCCAGATCCGCGAGCAAATCAAAGCCTGGGTCGCCTCGGGCAGCGTCGATGCGATCATCACCACCGGCGGCACCGGCATCACCGGCCGCGACGTGACGCCGGAGGCGGTCGAGCCGCTGTTCGACAAGAAGATCGACGGCTTCTCGGTGATCTTCCATCTGGTCAGCTACCAGTCGGTCGGCCTGTCGACCCTGCAGAGCCGGGCGACCGCCGGCATCATCGACGGGGTGTTCGTGTTCTGCCTGCCGGGCTCGAACGGCGCGGTGAAGGACGGCTGGGACAAGGTCATTTCAGCCCAGCTCGACAGCCGCCATGGCCCCTGCAACATGGTCGAGCTCATGCCGCGGCTGCTGGAACAGTAGGTGAGCAAGCTCACCCACATCGACGAGACCGGCCGCGCCCACATGGTCGACGTCTCGGACAAGGCGGTCACGTCCCGCGAGGCGACCGCCGAGGGCTTCGTGCGCATGGACGCCGCGACCCTGGCCCTGGCGCTGTCGGGCGACGCCAAGAAGGGCGACGTGCGCGCCACCGCCGAGATCGCCGGGATCATGGCCGCCAAGAAGACCTCCGACCTGATCCCGCTGTGCCATCCGCTGGCGCTGAGCAAGGTCGAGGTCCGCGTCAGCCCGGCCGACGGCGGCCTGGCGGTGACCGCGCGGGTAAAGACGTCGGGCCAGACCGGCGTGGAGATGGAGGCGCTGACCGCCGTCTCGGTCGCCTGCCTGACCATCTACGACATGCTGAAGGCGGCCGACAAAGGCATGACCATCGAGACCGTGCGGCTGCTGACCAAGAGCGGCGGCAAGTCCGGCGACTGGGCCCGCGCATGAAGCTGATGCCGGTCGAGGACGCCCGCGCGGCGATGCTGGCCGAGATCGTCGCCCTGCCGGGCGAGGCCGTGGCTCTGAAGGCCGCCATCGGCCGGGTGCTGGCGCAGGACGTCGCCGCGGTCCGCGATCAGCCGCCGTTCGACGCCTCGGCCATGGACGGCTGGGCGCTGCGCAGCGCCGACGCCCCCGGAACCCTGGCCATCGCCGGCGAGAGCGCCGCTGGCCACGGCTATGAAGGCGAACTCAAGCCCGGCCAGGCGGTGCGGATCTTCACCGGCGCGGCGATGCCGGCCGGGGCCGACACCATCGTCATCCAGGAGGACGCGACCCGCGAAGGCGAGACCGTCACGGTCCCGGCCTCCGCGCCGGGCGCCAATCTGCGCCCCGCCGGCGGCGACTTCAAAGCCGGCCAGCCGCTGCTTGGCGCCGGAACCCGCATCGATCCCTGGCGGTTGTCCCTGGCGGCCTCCGCCGGGCGCGCCGAAGTCCTCGTCCACGCCCGGCCGCGGGTGGCCATCGTGTCCACCGGCGAGGAGATCGTCGAGGCGCCGGCCGCGCCGGGCCCCTACCAGATCTACGATTCCGGCGCGCCGGCCCTTGCCGCCATGGTCGAGGGCTGGGGCGGCGCGGCCTTCAAGTGCAAGCCGGTGCGCGACGACCTGGACGCGGTGATCGGCGCCCTGCGCGACGCCGACGCCGAGCTGATCGTCACCGTCGGCGGCGCCTCGGTCGGCGACCACGACCTGGTGCGCGCGGCGGCGCAGGCGCTCGGCCTGTCGCTCAAGGTCGCCAGCGTCAATGTCCGTCCCGGCAAGCCGACCTTCTTCGGGGTGCTCGGCGACGGGCGCAGGATGCTCGGCCTGCCCGGCAATCCGGCCTCGGCCTTCGTCTGCGCCGAGCTGTTCCTCAAGCCGATCGTCATGAAGCTGCAAGGCGGGGCCGAGAACCTGCCGATCGTCAGCGCCAGAACGGCGGTCCCGATGGCCGCAAACGGCTCGCGCGAGCACTGGATGCGCGCCAAGCTCAGCTATGCGGACGGCGCCCTGTTCGCCGAGCCCTATCGCGACCAGGATAGCTCGCTGGTCAGCGTCTTCGCCGCCGCCGACGCCCTGCTGCGCCGCCCGGCGAACGCCCCGGCGCTGGCAGCCGGCGAGCTGGTCGAGGTGCTGCCGCTGGCGCGGGCCTGACAACGGGTGTCATCCCGGTTTGCGTAGCAAGACCAGGACCCATTCGCGCCGCGAATGCGGATTGGGTCGCGGCCGCGCCAAAGCCGGCTACATCAGGTGTTCATGGATCCCGGACAGCCGCTGCGCGGCTTCCGGGATGACACCCCCGGAAAGCTATGCCGTCTCCCGCTTCGGCGTCGCCTTGCGCGGCTCCTCGGCCAGGCGCGCATGACGCAGGGCGGTGATCTCGCCGATCACCGACAGCGCCACCTCCCACGGAGCCTTGCCGCCGATGTCGAGGCCGATGGGAGCATGCAACTGCTGTAGGCGAGCTTCGGAAAATCCGGCCGCGCGCAGCGGAGCCAGCCGTTCGGGCAGCCGCTTGCGCGCGCCCAGCAGGCCGACATAGCCGGCGTCCGAAGGTAGGGCGGCGGCCAGGGCCTCGCGGTCCAGGTCGAGATTGTGGGTGGCGATGGCGATGGCGGTCCAGGCGTCGGCCCCGATCGCCGCCAGCGCCTGCGCCGGCGCGTCGCGGCGATAGGCGATCCCGGCGATCGGCGGCGGGCTCTGCGGCCCCTTGGGCCGCACCAGAGTGGTCTCCATGCCCGCCTGGGCGCCGAGTTGGGCGATGGCCAGCGCGGTCGGGTCGGCCCCGAACACCACCAGCCGCGGGGTCGGTTCATAGGCCTGGACGACGGCGTCGTCCCACCCCGTGGGCGCGGCGGCGCATTGGCGGCGCGTCCCGTCGCTGACCCAGACCACCGGCCGACGAGCCTGATAGGCGGCGAGCAGTTCGAGCAAGGCCGGATCGTCGGGGGCCACCCGCTCGACGAAGATCTCGATCCGCGCGCCGCAGAGCAGCTGGATGTCGGGCCAGGGACTGCCGGCCCCGTAGACCAGCCTGCGGGGCGCGCCGTCCTCCAGGCAGGCGAAGGCGTGGTCAGCCACGTCGCTCTCCACGCAGCCGCCGGAAAAGTAACCGGAGACGATGCCTTGCGCGAACGCCATCTGGGTCCCGGGCGGGCGCGGGCCGCCGCCCTCGACCGAGGTCAGGGTCGCCAGGGCCACCGGCAGATTCCTTTGCTGGGCTTGGGATAGCGCGGGGCGGACGTCGTCGGCCATGCCGAACATCGGCCATTCGGGGAGCGGCTCTCGCATGGCTCGACTTTAACTCCCTGGAAAGGTCCTAGACACCGGTTCTTTAGGCATTGCCGTGAAGATGGCGCTTCCTCGCTTCCGTATCCAGCGTCACCGGCTTCATGATCTCACCGCTCTCCAAGCTCGGCCTCGGCTCCGCACAGTTCGGTCTGGACCAGACCACGCTGGTGCGCGGCCGCGCGCCCAAGGCCGAAGCCCGGGACATCCTGGACATCGCCGCGCGCGCGCAGCTGCCGGTGCTGGACGTGGACAGTCATTCCGGCGTCGCCGTGGCGGCGCTGGGCGAAGTGCTGCCGCGCCCGACGCCGTTCCGCGTCTCGATCTCGACCGTGCGTCCCGACCGGGGCCCCGACTATGTCGAGGCCGAGGCCCGCGCCACCCTGCGCCGTCTGGGCGTGGAGCAGGCCGACGCCATCCTGGTGCCTTGCGCCGCCGACCTGTTCGGCCCGCACGGCATGGCCCTGTGGAACCGCCTTCGGGCGATGAAGGACGCCGGCCTGACCCGCAAGATCGGGGTGTCGGTGTTCGCGTCCGACGATCCGCTGGGCGTCGCCCGCCGCTTCCGCCCCGACATCGTCCAGGCTCCGGCCTCGCTGCTCGACCAGCGGCTGCTGATCGACGGCACCCTGGCCGCCCTGGCCGGGCTGGGGATCGAGGTGCACCTGCGCTCGATCTTCCTGAACGGCCTGCTGTTCCTGCCGCCCGACCGCGCCCCGACTCATCTGAAGGCCGCCGCCAGCCGCATCTCTCGCGCGCGCCGGCTGATCGCCGAGGGCCGCTCGGACCCGCTGCAGGCTGCGCTGGGCTTTGCGCTCTCGCGCGTCGAGGCCGCCACCGTGCTGGTCGGCGTCACCTCCCCGGCCGAGCTGTCGGCGGTGATCGCCGCCGCGTCGAGCCCGCCGCCGGATCTCGATTGGGACGAGATGGCGATCGACGATCCGATCGCCCTCGACCCCCGCGCCTGGGCCGCCGCCTAACGCTTGGCCCAGACCCCGAACGGGTCGACGAAATCCTTGCCGAGCGCCTGGGCCACCGCCGGGTGGGTGACCGCGCCCTTCAATACGTTCAGCCCCTTGGCCAGGTGCGGATTGTCCCGCAGCGCCTCCAGCCCGCGGTCGGCCAGCGCCAGGCCGAACGGCAAGGTGGCGTGGACCAGCGCCTCCGACGACGTGCGCGGCGCGGCCCCCGGCATGTTGGCCACGCAGTAGTGCACGACGCCGTCGACCACATAGGTCGGCTCGGCGTGAGTGGTCGGGTGCGAGGTTTCGAAACAGCCGCCCTGGTCGATCGAGACGTCGACCAGCACCGAACCGGTCTTCATCCTCTTCAGGTGCTCGCGGCGGACCAGCTTGGGGGCCGAGGCGCCCGGCGTCAGCACCGCGCCGATCACCACATCGGCCTTCAGCACCTCCTCCTCCACCGCGTCCAGGGTCGAGTAGCGGGTCAGGATGCGGCCCTGATAGAGGTCGTCGATCTGGCGCATGCGCGGGATGGAGCGTTCCAGCACCACCACCTCGGCCCCGAGACCGGCGGCCATGCGCGCGGCGTTGATGCCCACCACCCCGCCGCCGAGCACGCAGACCCGCGCCGGCGGCACGCCCGGCACGCCGGAGATCAAGAGCCCCATGCCGCCGTTGTGCTTGAGCAGGGTCTCGCCGGCCGAGAACACCGCGATCCGCCCGGCCACCTCCGACATCGGGGCCAGCAGCGGCAGCCCGCCGGCGGCGTCGGTCACCGTCTCGTAGGCGATGCCGGCGCAGCCCGAGGCCAGCAGCCCGTCCGCCTGTTCGGGATCGGGGGCCAGATGCAGATAGGTGAAGAGAATGTGGTCGGCGGTTAGCCGCACCCACTCGCTCGGCTGCGGTTCCTTGACCTTCACGATCAGCTTGCTGGCGGCGAAGATCGCCTCGGCGTCGGCGACGATGGCCGCGCCGGCCCGGCGATAGGCCTCGTCGGCATAGCCGGCCCCGGTTCCGGCCCCGGCCTGCACCGCGACCTCGTGGCCGCGCTCGACATATTCGCGGACGGCGGTGGGCGTCAGGCCCACCCGATGCTCGTTCGGCTTGATCTCGCTGGGAACGCCGACCTTCATGCAGCCGCCTCCGTCCGGGTTTGTCCCCCAGCGGAGTTGGATGGCTTATCGGCGCGCGGTCAACCCAGCACGCAGGCGGCCATGCCCTCGCGGTTGATGGTCCCGGCCGCCTTGCCGATCTTGCCCGAGCGGCGCTTCACATAGGGGCCCGGCTTGGCCGCCCGCCACTTCAGCGGGCTGGGCAGGATCGCCGCCAGTCGCGCGGCCTGGGCCGGGGTGAGCTTGTCGGCGCTGACCCCGAAGTTCTTTTGGGCGGCGGCCTCGGCGCCGTAGACGCCCGGGCCCCACTCGATGGAGTTGAGATAGACCTCCATGATCCGCGGCTTGCCCCAGATCACCTCGATCAGCACCGTGAAGTAGGCCTCCAGCCCCTTGCGGACATAGGAGCGGCCCGGCCACAGGAAGACGTTCTTGGCGGTCTGCTGGCTGATCGTGGAGCCGCCGCGCAGCTTCTTGCCCTTGGCGTTGGCCTCGTAGGCCTTCTCGATGGCGTCGAAATCGAAGCCGTTGTGGTCGCAGAACTTGGCGTCCTCGGCGGCGATCACCGCGCGCACCAGGCGCGGCGAGATTTCGTTCAGCGGTTTCCAGCGGCGGTCGAACCCCTGGCCCTCGGTCACCCGCTGGACCATCAGCCAGGTGATCGGCGGCGGCACGAACCGGTAGATGGCCGTGACCATGACCGGGCCGACCAGGCCGAAGATCAGCACCAGCACGAACAGGCCGCCGATCAGCCGCCCGAACAACCCTTTCGACGCCTTCGCCAAGACCCTTGCCCTTACCCCACGGCCGGATAGTAGCGATGCTTCGAGCCACGTTTCCGGTCAAGCCGCCGCAAGGACGCAATCTGTTGAACGTTTCCGACGCCGTCGCCGCCCGCCAGTCGATCCGCGCCTTCAAGCCGGACGTCCCCTCCGCCGCCGTCGTCCGCGAGATCCTGGAGGCGGCCGCCCGCGCGCCCTCCGGCGGCAACCTGCAGCCGTGGCGGGTCTACGCCCTGGCCGGCGAGCCCCTGGCCCAGTTGAAGGCACAGGTGGCCGCCAACCCGATGGGCGAGCCGATGGAGTACGACGTCTATCCGCCGGACCTGTGGGAGCCGCTCCGCACCCGGCGCTTCAAGAACGGCGAGGAGCTGTACGCCTCGGTCGGCATCCCGCGCGAAGACAAGCCCGCCCGCCTGCGGCAGTTCGCGCGCAACGGCGAGCTGTTCGGCGCGCCGGTCGGGCTGTTCTTCTGCCTAGACCGCAAGGTGGGCCCGCCGCAGTGGTCGGACGTCGGCATGTACATGCAGACCGTGATGCTGCTGGCCACCGAACGCGGGCTGGACACCTGCGCCCAGGAGTACTGGGCCCGCTATCCGCAGAGCGTGGCCCAGGCGGTGGGCCTGCCGGCCGACCACATGGTGTTCTCGGGCATGGCCCTGGGCTGGCGCGACGAGGCCGCGCCGATCAACACCTTCCGCTCCACCCGCGACCCGTTCGAGGTCTGGGGGGAACTTAAGGGGTTTGAGTAAGCCAAGGGTGTCATCCCGGTTTGCGAAGCAAGACCGGGCCCCATGAAAACCGAAGCGCCGCATGAGACTCTGCGGCGCCCCCTGGTCGCAGGCCGGCGACAATGGGTCCCGGTCTTCGGCTGTGCCGAAACCGGGATGACACCCGTGCTCGATGCGTTCGCTGACTAAACGCTCGCCACGCCCGCGGCGCCGTCCTCGTCGCCCCAGGCGACCCGGGTCCCGTCCTTGCTCATGGCCAGGGCCGCGATCGCCGCGCCCTTCTCGGCCTTGAGCTGGACGATCTTCTGGCCGGCCAAGTCGCAGGCCCAGACCCGGCCGTCGTCGAGCCCAGCGCAGACCCACTGGCCGCCCGGCATGCCGTCGACGCGCACCACCATGGCGCTCTCGTCGAAGCCGACCTCGGCCGCCTGCTTGCCCATCGGGCCGGTCGCCCCGGCGAAGGGCCAGGCCACCAGGCCGTTCGCGCCGGAGGTGATCAGCAGCTGCCCCTTGGCGACGAAGGACATGCTTTTGACCTTCACCGGATAGCCGCCCATCCGCAGGTTCTTCTCATCGGCGACCCGCCAGCCGTGCAGGGCGTTCTCCTGCATGGCCGACATCAGGAACTTGCCGTCGGGGCTGAAGGCCAGGCCCACATGGCTGCCGGCCCATTTCAGGACATAGGGCTTCTGCTCGGCGATCTTGGCGTACCAAAGCCAGGCGCCGCCATAGGTCGCCGCGGCGACGCGCCGGCCCTTGGGGTCGAAGACCACGGCCGCGACCGACTTCTCATGCGTGAACGTCCGGCTGAAGGCCGGATCGGCGCTGTCGCGGATATGCAGGTCCTTGCCGGCCGAAAAGGCGATCAGCTTGGATTCCGGCGAGGCGTCGACCGAATCGATCCAGCGGCCGGAGATCTTGGCGAGCTCGGTCGCGCCGGAAACCCGCGACCAGACGACGCGTCCGTCGTCGCCGCCGGTGATCAAGCCCTCGCCGCTCGGGTGCAGGCAGGCGCAGAGAATCGCCCCGTCGTGGGCTTCGATCTGCTCGCCCGACTCGAATCGGACAGTGCCGTCGCCGAGAGCGAACAAGGCCTTTCCGTCCTTTCCGAACAGGGCGGCGGTGACATAGGCGTCGAACTGGAAAGTCATGGCGCGGTCTTACCTGCCTAACATTGGTCTTGGCGAGAGGCGGAATCGCTCGGATTCACGCCCGGCAAACAGGCGCCGAGCAGAGCAGGCCGTCTGATGAACCCAAGTTCGCAGGTTCGGGCTTTACAAGCGCATTTTGTTTAGCGAAGGGTGTCGCTGACTGTGCGGCGGCCCCAGTGTAGGGGCCCTAGGGAAGGAAATTCATATGGGTGCGAAGCTGGGAGGCGGAGGCGGCGGCAAGTTCGACCTCGGCCAAAACAGCGACATCAACGTCACGCCCTTCGTGGACGTGATGCTGGTGCTCCTCATCATCTTCATGGTGTCGATCCCCGCGGCGACGGTGTCGATTAAGCTCGACCTGCCGCCGGCGGTTCCGCCGCCTCCGGGTACGAAGGTCGAAGAGCCGACGCTGATCAACGTTCAGCAAGGCGGCAAGGTGTTCATCGGCGACGTCCCGACGTCGCTGGACACGCTGCCGGCGGATCTGGCCCGCATCCTGAACAAGCCGGAACCGACCGAAGAGCGCGTCTACATCCGCGCCGACCGGACCGTTCGCTACGGCGACTTCATGGCGGTGATGAACACCCTGCAGGGCAACGGCTACTTCCAAGTCGCCCTGATCAACGAAGAACTCTAAGCAGATCTTCGGACGCGAATAGAAAGGCCCGCCCAGGGAAACCCGGGCGGGCCTTTTTCTTATGCGCTCAATTCCTCCCCCGCTGGGGAAGGTGGACCGCCGAAGGCGGGACGGAGGGGGACCGCTCTCAACGACGAGCGCCAACGCCCCCCTCAGTCAGCCATTCGGCTGACAGCTCCCCCAGAGGAGGAGCAACTGCAGATCTACGCCGCGCAGGCCTCGAAGCCTTCGCGCAGCTTGGCCTCGTCGAGGTTGCGGCCGATGAACACCAGCCGGCTGTAGCGCTTGTCGCCGTCCTTCCACTGCCCCTGGAAGTCGCCCTCAAGGATCATGTGCACGGCCTGGAACACCAGGCGGCGGTCCTCGCCCTGGACGTCGAGGATGCCCTTGGCGCGCAGGATATCAGGACCTTGGTCCTGCAGCACCTGGTTCAGCCAGTTGGTCACCCGTTGCCCGTGGATCGGCTTGTCGAGCGTGAGCGAGATGCCGCGAATGCCCGCTGCCGCCGCATGGTCCGCATGATCATGGTCGTGGTGACCGTGGTCATGATCGCCGTGGTGATGATGATGGTCGTGATCATGGTCGCAGTGCTCGTCGTGAACGTGGCCCGGTTCGCCATGGGCGGGATTGAGGAATTCCGGCTGCACCTCGGTGATGCGCGCCAGGTCGAAGCTGCCGCGGCCGAGAATCGCCTCGAGCGGCACTTGCGAACGTTGGGTGCGGTGGATCGGCGCCAGCGGGTTCAGCCGGCGGATCGCCGCCTCGACGCTGCGCAACTCGTCCTCGGTGACGAGATCGGTCTTGTTCAGCACGATCTGGTCGGCGAAGGCGATCTGCTCGACCGCTTCCTTGGAATCGGCCAGCCGCAGCGGCAGGTGCTTGGCGTCGACTACGGTGGTGACGCTGTCGAGCTGGGTCTTGGCCTTCACGTCGTCGTCGACGAAGAAGGTCTGGGCGACCGGGCCCGGATCGGCCAGGCCGGTGGTCTCGACCACGATGGCGTCGAACTTGCCCTTGCGCTTCATGAGGCCGGACAGCACGCGGATCAGGTCGCCGCGCACGGTGCAGCAGACGCAGCCGTTGTTCATCTCGAACACTTCTTCGTCCGCGCCGACGATGAGGTCGTTGTCGATCCCCACCTCGCCGAACTCGTTGACGATGACGGCGTACTTCTTGCCGTGGTCCTCGGTGAGGATGCGGTTCAAGAGCGTGGTCTTGCCGGCGCCGAGATAGCCGGTCAGGACGGTGACGGGGGTCTTGTCGGTCATGGACGTCATCTAGTCATTGATCGAGGCGAAGGGAACAGGCTGCGGCCTTCGACCGCTTGACCATTATATAGGTGTTATCGAATAACACCGCGCCCACGTCCTCTCCCGGCGGAAATGGCGAAACTACCTGCTGGGGCGTGATCGCCGCCGAACCGGTTTCCACTTCGGCTATCACGCTCCCTGACCGCCGCTCTATATAAGGGCCACAGTGACCGCCTCCGCCCCCGAACGCCAAGGACAGATGGACGCCTTTCGGGGCGATCGCGTCTATCTGGGCGCCGACCACGCCCGAAACGAGCGACGGACCTGGCTGGTAGCGGCGATCTGCGTGCTGACCCTGGCCGGCCAGATCGGCGGCGGCCTGATCTTCAATTCCATGGCCCTGATCGCCAACGGCGTGCACATGGCCGCCCACGTCGCGGCCCTGGTGGTGGCCGCGGGCGCATATCGGATGGCCCGACGCTACGCCCAGGATCCACGCTTCTCGTTCGGCACCGGCAAACTCGGCTATCTGGCCGGGTTCGCCAACGCCGCCGTGCTGGCGGTCAGCGCCGTGCTGGTCGCCGTGGAGAGCAGCCATCGCGTGCTGTCGCCTTCGCCGGTGGCCTATGACGGGGCCCTGGCCCTGGCCGGCGCGGCCCTGGCGGTCAATTTGGTCTGCATGTGGCTGCTGCGGCCGGCACACGCTCACGCCCATGACCGCGACGGCGACCTCAACCTGTCGGCCGCGCATCTGCACCTGGCGGGGGACGCGGCGGTGTCGGCGCTGGCCATCGCCGGGCTTGGGCTCGGCCGCCTGTTCGGCTGGGCCTGGGCCGACGCCCTGGCCGGCCTGGCCGGCGCGGTGTTGCTGGCGCACTTCGCCTGGCGGCTGATGGTCCGCACCGGCGCGGTGCTGCTCGACGTCAATCCCTCGCCCGAACTGACCGCCGAGATCCGCCGGCGGATGGAAGCCGGCGGCGAACGGCTGCTCGATCTGCACCTCTGGCGCCTGGGCCCCGGCCACCACGCCGCCATCGTCGTGGTCGAGTCGCGGGACGCCCAGCCGTCCGAGATCTACCGCGCGAGGCTCGCCGGCTTGCCGGGCCTGAGCCACGTCACCGTAGAAACACGCCAGGCGCGTTGACTCTCAACGGTCCCTCTGTATAAGTCCGCGCCTCTCGCCCGCGGGCTATCTCGCGGGCGCAATCCATTTTGCTATAGTCCAAGGCGCCAACGATGTACGCGGTGATCAAAACCGGCGGAAAGCAGTACCGGGTTCAAGCCGGTGACCTGCTGGTCGTCGAAAAGCTCGACGGTGAACCCGGTGCGGAAGTCGCGTTCGGCGACGTCCTCATGGTCGGTGACGGCGAGGCCGTGACCATCGGCGCCCCGCTGGTCGATGGCGCGAAGGTCTCGGCCACCCTGATCGAAACCCGCAAGGGCGAGAAGGTGAAGATCTTCAAGAAGATCCGCCGCCAGGGCTATCGCCGCACCCGCGGTCACCGCCAGTCGGAAACCGTCCTGCGCGTCACCGCGATCGACGGCGCCGGCAAGTCGGCCAAGTGGGACGGCAAGGTCGACCTGACCTCGAAGGCCCTGCTGGACGCTCGCGCCCGTAACCTGAAGAACGTGGTCGCCGAACTGGAAGCTGCGGCCGCCCCGGCCAAGGCCGAAGCTCCGGCCAAGAAGGCTGCGCCGAAGAAGGCCGCCGCCAAGAAGTCTGACGACGCCGCCGAATAAGCGCGCACTAGAGAGTTAGGAGAGAGCTATGGCTCACAAGAAATCTGGCGGCTCTTCGCGCAACGGTCGCGACTCGGCTGGCCGCCGCCTTGGCGTCAAGAAGTTCGGTGGTGAAGCTGTCGTCGGCGGCAACATCATCGTGCGCCAGCGCGGCACGAAGTTCTTCCCGGGCGACAACGTCGGCATCGGCAAGGACCACACCCTCTTCGCGACCGCCGCCGGCGCCGTGAAATTCGTGACCAAGCGCGACGACCGCACCTACGTGAACGTGGTTGTGGCCCAAGCAGCTGAATAATCAGGCGAACCTCTTGAAACCGGGTTCGCCGTAAGGCGGACCGGGCAGAGTGCTTCCGAGGGGGAGTCCGGACCGCCGGACTCCCCCTCTTTGCGTTCTGGGGCCCCGACAGAGGGCCGGGAGGTAGACCAATGTGCGCGATCGAACTGGAGCCCGTCATCACGACGCAGCGGCTGCGGCTGCGTAAGGCCCGCAAGGCCGACGCAGCCCGCCTGGCGAGCTTCGCCAACGACTTCGACGTGGCCCGCATGACCACGGGCATGCCCTATCCCTACGGGGTTGAGCACGCCGAAGGCTTCCTGGAGAAGGCCAGCGAGGCCGATCCCGCCCGCGAGGCGGTGTTCGTCGTCGACCACCCCGAGCACGGCGCCATCGGCGTGCTGGGCTTCGACACCCGCGAGGGCGGCGAGCGCGAGATCGGCTACTGGATCGGCCGCCCCTACTGGGGCCAGGGCTACGCCACCGAGGCCGCCAGCGGCGCGCTGGTCTGGGCGCACCGCACCTGGGGTCGGCGCTACATGCATGCCGGCCACTTCGCCGACAACCCGGCCTCGGGCCAGGTGCTGTGCAACGCCGGCTTCCTCTACACCGGCGATGTCGAGTTGCGCCCGTCGATCGCCCGCGGCGGCCGGGCCACCCCGACCCGGATGATGGTGTGGCTGGCTTGAGGCCACACACGCGATGAATCGAAGCGCTCCGCGGCCGCAAGGCTCGACGGGGCGCTTCCCATGCTACAAAAGGCCCCGATGAAGTTTCTCGACCAGTGCAAGATCTATGTCCGCTCCGGCAACGGCGGCGGCGGCGCTGTGTCGTTCCGGCGCGAGAAGTACATCGAGTACGGCGGTCCCGACGGCGGCGACGGCGGCAGCGGCGGCGACGTCTGGATCGAGGCGGTCGAGGGTCTCAACACCCTGATCGACTACCGCTACACGCAGCACTTCAAGGCCGGCACCGGCGTGCATGGCATGGGCCGCAACCGCCACGGCGCGGCCGGCGACGACGTGGTCCTCAAGGTCCCGGTGGGCACCGAAGTCCTCGACGAGGACAAGGAGACCCTGATCGCCGACATGGATACGCCCGGCAAGCGCATCCTGCTGCTCAAGGGCGGCAACGGCGGCTGGGGCAACGACCGCTTCAAGGGCCCGATCAACCAGGCCCCGCGCCACGCCAATCCGGGCCAGGAGGGCGAGGAGCGCTGGATCTGGCTGCGGCTGAAGCTGATCGCCGACGTCGGCCTGGTCGGCCTGCCCAACGCCGGCAAGTCGACCTTCCTGGCCGCGGCCAGCGCCGCCAAGCCGAAGATCGCCGACTATCCGTTCACGACGCTCGCCCCCAACCTCGGCATGGTCGATCTCTCGCCCAGCGAGCGCTTCGTGCTGGCCGACATTCCCGGTCTGATCGAAGGCGCCTCGGAGGGCGCGGGCCTCGGCACTCGGTTCCTCGGCCACGTGGAGCGCACGGCGGTGCTGATCCACCTCGTCGACGCCACCCAGACCGACGTCGCCGAAGCCTGGCGCACCGTCCGCGGCGAGCTCGAGGCCTATGGCGAGGACCTCGGCGACAAGACCGAGATCGTCGCGCTCAGCAAGATCGACGCCCTCGACGACAGCGTCATCGCCATGCAGCGGGAGGCCCTGGAAGAGGCGATCGGCGGCAAGGTGCGGCTGGTCTCCGGGGTATCTGGCAAGGGCGTGACCGAACTGCTGCGCGAGGCCTACGGCATGGTCCGCGCCCGCAAGGCGCAGATCGCCGAGGAAGAGGCCGAACAGTCCGGCGGCGGAGGCTGGACGCCGTGAGCCGCCTCGGGGAGGCCAAGCGGGTCGTCGTCAAGGTCGGATCGGCGCTGGTGGCGGGCGAGACCGGCCCCGATTCGGCCTGGCTGTCGGCCTTCGCCGCCGACCTGGCGCGGTTGCGGGCCCGCGGCCAGCAGGTGCTGGTGGTCTCGTCGGGCGCCGTGGCGCTGGGCCGCCGCCGTCTTTCCATGGGCGGGCGCAAGCTGACCCTGCCCGAAAAGCAGGCCTGCGCCGCCGCCGGCCAATCGGAACTGATGCGGGCCTGGGAAGAGGCGCTGGTTCCACACGGCCTGGTCGCCGCCCAGGTGCTGATCACCCGCGACGACACCGAGATCCGCAGCCGCTGGCTGAACGCCCACGCCACGCTCTCGACCCTGCTGGGCCTGGGCGTGATCCCGGTCGTCAACGAGAACGACACCGTGGTCACCGAGGAAATCCGCTACGGCGACAACGACCGGCTGGCCGCGCGCGTCGCCCAGATGATCCGCGCCGAAGCCCTGGTCCTGCTGTCGGACATCGACGGCTTCTACACCGCCGATCCCCGCAGCAATCCAGCCGCCGAGCACCTGCCGCGCATCAGCCAGCTGACGCCCGAGATCGAGGCCATGGCCGGCGGAGCCAACGCCAGCGCCGGGGTCGGCACCGGCGGCATGGCCACCAAGATCATGGCCGCCCGCATCGCCCAGTCGGCCGGCTGCGCCACCATCATCACGCTGGGCCGGCGCCCTGCGCCGCTCGCGGCGATCGAGGCCGGCGAGAAGGCGACGGTGATCGAGCCGTCGGTCTCGGTCGCGGCCGCCTACAAGGCCTGGATCGCCGGCTCGCTGGCCACCTCCGGCGCGGTGATCGTCGACGATGGGGCGGCCAAGGCGCTGGCCACCGGCAAGAGCCTGCTGGCCGCCGGCATGCTCGCGATCGAGGGCCGCTTCGGCAAAGGCGACGCCGTGGTCGTGGTCGACGAAACCGGACGCGAGATCGGCCGCGGCCTGGCCCGCTACGACTCCGAGGACGCCGGGCGCATCCGCGGCCTGAAGTCCGACGCCATCGAGGGCGTGCTGGGCTTCAGCTACGGCCCGATGATCCACGCCGACGACCTGGCGCTGGCGGCGCGGACCCCAGCCTGACCGACGATTGCGGATTTGCGACAGGCCCTAAAGGGGCCTACTAAACCTCAAACTGAGCATTAGGGCGCGTAATGGACGACGCGGCGGCGAGCACCAAGGCCGAGACGGGAGCCCGGACGGGCAAGCTGGAGACGCTGGTCGCCGGCATGCCGATTCCGTTCGGCGGCGACCGCGTGGCCTATGTCTCCGACAAGCTGGCGGCCGCCTTCAAGCCGGGCGACCGGCTGGTGGTGGTCCAGGAAACCGGCGACCTGCTGCATGTGCCGGCGTCCGTCCAAGCGATCGCCGCCGGCGCCGTGGGCCGCGCCCACGACGCATTCGGCCAGCTCGCCCAGGTCGGCGACGACGCCATCACCGCCTTCTTCGCAGCCTTTGCGGACAACCTGGCCGACGACGGCGCCTGGGGCGCGATCGCCAAGGCCAACGCCGAGGACGTCGCCCGCGCCCAAGCAAGGGGCCGCTCCACCACCCGCCTGGCGGTCAACGCGGCGATGCGCGCCGACATGATCGCCGGCCTCCACGTCTGGCGGGACGCCAAGGTCGGCCGCGGCCGGCTGGTCGAGCGGGTCGAGCATCCCGGCTGGAGCGTCGAACAGGTCGCCGCCCCGCTGGGCGTGGTCGGCTTCATTTTCGAGGGCCGTCCCAACGTCTTCGCCGACGCCACCGGCGTGCTGCGCACCGGCAATACCGTGGTCTTCCGCATCGGCTCCGACGCGCTGGGCACCGCCCGCGCCATCGTCGAGCACGCGCTGGACCCGGCGCTGCAGGCCGCCGGCCTGCCGCCCGGCGCGGCCGCCCTGGTCGACAGCCCCGAGCACGCCGCCGGTTGGGCGATGTTCTCCGATCCGCGCCTGGCCCTGGCCGTCGCCCGCGGCTCCGGCCCGGCCGTGGCCCAGCTGGGCGCCATCGCCCGCCAGGCCGGCGCGCCGGTCAGCCTGCACGGCACGGGCGGCGCCTGGATGGTGGCCGCCGCCGACGCCGACCCGGCCCGGTTCAAGGCCGCCGTCTACCACTCGCTCGACCGCAAGGTCTGCAACACGCTCAACGTCTGCGCCATCGTCCGCGAGGCCGCCGGGACGCTCGTTCCCGCCTTCCTCGAGGCCCTGGACCTCGCCGGCGAGCGCCGCCGCAATGTGAAGCTGCATGTGGTCGAGGGTTCGGAAGGCGCCCTGCCCGCCGCCTGGCGAGCCGCCCGCGTCACCGTCGGCCGCGCCGAGGGCGCCGTCGAGGAGCCCAAGGTGGAGCTGCTGGCCGAACGCGACCTGGCCCGCGAGTGGGAGTGGGAAGAGACCCCGGAACTGACCCTGGTGCTAGTCGACAGCGTCGAGGGCGCCGCCGCCCTCTTCAACCGCTACAGCCCGCAGTTCGCCGCCAGCCTGATTTCGCAGGACGCCGCCGCGCACGAGCGCTTCTATAGCGCCGTCAACGCCCCCTTCGTCGGCGACGGCTTCACCCGCTGGGTCGACGGCCAGTTCGCCCTGGACCGGCCCGAGCTCGGCCTTTCCAACTGGGAGCATGGCCGCCTGTTCGCCCGCGGCGGGGTGCTGTCGGGCGACGGGGTGTTCACCGTCCGCGCCCGGGTCCGCCAGAGCGATCCCAACCTCGACCGCAATCCGGCCACGGCGAAGACGCTTTGAGATCCGGGGACGTCCATGTGGTTCGCCGGACCCGCTAGGCGCCGGCCTGTTGCGGGGCGTCCTGGAGCCCTGCGGCTCGGCTTCGACCTGAAGCCGGGGATGCGCGTCGGCCTCTATGGCGGCTCGTTCAATCCGGCCCACGAAGGCCATGCCCACGTCGCCGAGACCGCGCGCCGGCGTCTGCAGCTCGACCGGGTGATCTGGCTGGTCTCGCCGCAGAACCCGCTGAAGGCCGCGCACGAGACCGCGCCGCTGGAGACGCGCGTGGCCGCCGCCCGCGCCATCGCCCGCGGCCGCAGCATGATCGTCAGCGACGCCGAGACCCGGCTCGGCTCGCAATACACCATCGACACCATCCAGGCCCTGAAAGCCCGCTTTCCCGGCGTCGACTTCGTCTGGATCATGGGCGCCGACAGCCTGGCGAGCTTCCACCGCTGGCGTGGCTGGACCCAGATCATGGCGCAGGTGCCGGTGGCCGTGGTCTCGCGGCCGTGGATTTCGCTGAAAAGCCGCTCCTCGCCCGCGGCCCGGCGCTTCGCCGGCGCCCGGGTCTCGCTGCTGGAGGCCAAGCTGCTGCCCGGCGCCAAGCCGCCGCGCTGGGTGTTCCTCACCGGTCCGCTGAATTTCCAGTCCTCGACGGCCCTGCGCGCACGCCAGGCCAAATAGCCGCAGGTCACATTACGGCCCGGGCGGAACGTTCACACGGCTGCCGGCTTGAAGACTCGTGACGCTGGGCTGACCAACGCCCCCAATCCGTGCTAAGGGTCTCCCAGCGAGGCAACAAAGGAGCGACCCCGCTGAGCCCTGACCCTGCGCCTAGAGCGCACGAAGCCCCGGTTTCCGGCGCTTCTTCCAACCCCGAGGCGAAGATCACCGCCCTCGGTGAACTGATCCTGCAGCGCCTGGACGATGACAAGGCGCAGGACGTCGTCTTCATCGACCTGAAAGGCAAGAGCGCCGTCGCCGACGCGTTGATCGTGGCGTCGGGGCGTTCGCACCGTCATGTCGGCGCGATGGCCGACCACCTGCTGCGCGCGCTGAAGGAAGAAGGCCTGGGCAAGGCCCGGGTCGAAGGCCTGCCGCACTGCGACTGGGTGCTGATCGACACCGGCGACGTGATCGTCCACCTGTTCCGCCCGGAAGTGCGCCAGTTCTACAACATCGAGAAGATCTGGTCGGTCGACTCCGCGCATCGCACGCCGTCGAGCTGATTTTTCCTCCCTCTCCCATCACGATGGGGGAGGAAAAGACCGCATGAAAATCACGATCCTCGCCGTCGGACGCTTGCCGCGCTCGCCGGAAGTCGAGCTGGTGAAGCTCTATGTCGACCGCGCGACCGCCGCCGGCCGTTCGCTCGGCCTTGGCCCGGTCGAGGTCATCGAGGTCGAGTCCCGCAAGCCGGGCAAGGGGCCTGAAGCCGAAGTGCTGCGGCCCCACCTCGAAGGCGCTCACGTCATCGCCTGCGACGAGCACGGAACGGCCAGGGCCTCGCGCGCTTTCGCCGGCGAGATCGCACGCCTGCGCGACGACGGCGCCCGGCGGCTGGTCTTCGTGATCGGCGGGGCCGACGGCCTGGATCCCTCGTTGCTGGCCGCCGCCCACGGCAAGCTGGCCTTCGGGCCGCAGACCTGGCCCCACGCCATGGCCCGCGCCATGCTGGCCGAGCAGGTCTATCGCGCCGTCACCATCCTGGCCGGCAGCCCCTATCATCGCGATTGAGGGTGCGGGGCGCTCAGTTTATCCCTGGTGCGATGATGCGCCGCGGCGTCCTCCTGACCAGCACCTGCGCCGTCGCCGCGACCCTGGCCGCCGGCGCGATCGCCTATGCGGCCACCGAGAGCCAGGCGCGGCTGGAGCGTCTCAACGTCCGCGAGACGGTGCTCAGCGCCGAACAGGGCCGTAACCTCAACCGCATGGCCCGGCTGCTGACGGCGCTGGCCCAGTTCCGCCGCGACCCGCCGCCGGCCCTGCTGGTCAGCCCGGGGGACGCCACCGACGCGGTGCGCGCGGCGATCCTGGTCAAGGCCATCACCCCCGAGCTGCAGAAGCGCGCCAAGGTCTACGCCGCCGAGGCCGGCGAGATCGCACGCCAGCGCCGGCTGGCGGCGGTGGCCAGCGAGGCGCTGTTCACCTCCGACTCCGAACTGGCCGAGCGCCGCGAGCAACTGGAGGCCACGCCGCCCGGCGCGGCCCCGGTCGAGAGCGGCCCGATCACCCCGCCGATCCGCCTGCTGGCCCCGGTGGAGGGCAAGCTGATCCAGCGCTATGGCGCGGCCCTGGCCGGGGGCGGCGAGGCCTCGGGCGTCACCCTGGCGGCCGGGCACGGCGCCCAGGTCGCTGCGCCCGACGCCGGGCTCGTCCAGTTTGTAGGCCCCGTTAAGGGGTGGGGGACTATTTTGATCTTGCGACTGGCCGGGGCTACCATCTGGTGTTGGCTGGCCTTGACCGAACGAGCGTCGGGGTCGGTCAATCAGTCGCGGCGGGCGCGCCTGTCGGGTGGATGACGGATGGACGAAGCTCCCCATCTGAACTCTATCTGGAGGTCCGCGAACGCGGCGTCCCGGTCGACCCCGCCAGATGGCTGGACGGGGTAGGCTGACGATACGAACCATTTCCGCCGGATTCTTCGCGGAACATCGGTTTAGGAATTTCCGGTGCGGCGCCGTCCCGTCGCAAAGGGAGGCTTCAAGGCCTGACATGCGTAAGTATTTTCTGATCGGGGCTTCGGCCTTCGTGCTCGGCGCCGGCTCCATGGCTTATGTGAGCCAGCAGGCCCTCGCCTCGGCCCAGGCGCCGAACGTGAAGACCTACAAGATGCTCGAGCTGTTCGGCGACGTGCTCGACACGGTCGAGCGTCAATACGTCACCGAGGTCGACGATCAGAAACTGATCGAGGCGGCCATCGACGGCATGCTGACCTCGCTCGATCCGCATTCGGGCTATCTGAACCCCGACTCCTTCGACGACATGCGCGACCAGACGCGCGGCGAGTACGGCGGCCTCGGGCTTGAGGTCACCAGCGAAGAAGGCGTGGTCAAGGTCATCTCGCCGATGGACGGCACGCCCGCCTTCAAGGCCGGCGTGAAGCCGGGCGACTTCATCACCGCGGTCAACGGCGAGAGCGTGCTCGGCCTGTCGGTCAACGAAGCCGTCAAGCAGATGCGCGGCAAGCCGGGCGAGGCGGTCACCCTGACCATCGCCCGCGAGAAGTCCGATCCGTTCGACGTGAAGATCGTCCGCGAGGTGATCAAGCCGAAGTCCGCCACCGCCAAGATGGAAGGCGACTACGGCTATCTGCGCGTCTCCGGCTTCAACGAGAAGACCACCGACGAGGCCGAGGCGGCCCTGGCCGACCTGAAGGCCAAGAACCCGAAGATGAAGGGCCTGGTGCTCGACCTGCGCAACAATCCGGGCGGGCTGCTCGACCAGGCGGTCGGCATCTCGGACATGTTCCTGGAAGGCGGCGAGATCGTCTCCCAGCGCGGCCGCGATCCGCGCGACATCGAGCGCTACAACGCCCGCGCCGGCGACGTGACCGGCGGTCTGCCGATGGTCGTGCTGGTCAACTCCGGCTCGGCCTCGGCGGCCGAGATCGTGGCTGGCGCGCTGCAGGACCGCAAGCGGGCCGAAGTGGTCGGCCTGACCACCTTCGGCAAGGGCTCGGTGCAGACCGTGATCCCGCTGCGCGGCGGCATGGACGGCGCGCTGAAGCTGACCACCGCGCGCTACTACACCCCGGCCGGACGCTCGATCCAGAAGACCGGCATCGAGCCGGACCTGGAGGTCGCCGAGACCCGTGACCAGGCCCAGCGCATCGCCAACCGCGCCTTCCAGTTCTCGGAAGCCTCGTTCCGCAATGCGCTTAACGCCGAGGAAGGCAAGGCCCGACGCGGCGCCCACATCCCGGCCGAAGCCCCGCCCAGCGGCTTCGACGAGGACAAGGGCGACTTCCAGCTGGCCCGCGCCATGGACGTGCTGAAGTACGGTTCGGTGGCCGCCACTCCGAAGCTCCCGAAGCCCGAACCGAAGATGGCTGCGGTGGTCTCGCCGAAGGGTGCGCCGGCGCTTGAGAAGGCCTCTCCGGACAAGAAATAGACGGCCAAAACGTCGGCGCGATCAGTTAATTGAAAGTTAACGGAAATCGCGCCGACGTTCACTGTATAAGTCGTTTGTTAACCATATTCGCGGACGCTCCAATGCCGGAACGTTCCGTGATCATGTGATGTTTTCGAAGAAGCACCTCGCCCCCGCGATCGCCGCCCCCGCGCCGGCCCCGCCGATCTCCGAAACCGCGCTCCGCGCCTTGGCGAATCCCTATGTCGGGGCCAGCGCCGCCGGAGCCGTGTTCATCCTCGTGCTGCTGACGCTGGTCGCCCTGATCGGCGACCCCAAGGCCAGTTCGCCCGTGGTGCGACTGTCCCTAGCCAAGATCGGCGGCGAGGCCGCGCCCGACGGCTGGCGCGAGGCGATGGTCCGCGGCGGCGGCCAGCCGACCGTCACCGAGGACATCTTCCGCCTTTCCGAGACCCCTATCGGCGCCGACGCGGCGCTGGGCGAGGCCACCATCACGCTCGAAGGCGGCGCCTTCCACGCCGCCGACCCGCTGCCCCAGGCGCCGCTGGCCGGCTTCCATTCGCAGGGGCCGAGCGGCCCGCTGCCGATCATCGCCGCCAACGGCAAAACCCCGGCCGAAGCCTATGCCCGCCCCTTCACCCCGAATGGCCGGCCCAAGGTCGCCCTTGTGATAGGCGGCCTGGGGCTGAACGCCGCGGCCACCCGCCAAGCGATCGACACCCTCCCCCCGGAGATCACCCTGTCGTTCGTGCCCTATGCCGAGGGCCTGCAGGGCTGGATCGACCTGGCCCGCGCCGCCGGCCACGAGGTGCTGCTGGAGACCCCGATGGAGCCCAGCGACTATCCCGACAACGACCCGGGCCCCTACACCCTGCTGGCCGATTCGCCCGGCTCGGAGACGGTCAAGAAGCTGGAATGGGTGCTGTCGCGCGCGACCGGCTATTTCGGCGTCACCAACTATCTCGGTTCGCGGTTCATGACCTCGGACACCGGCATGAACGCCTTCCAGACCGCCCTGCGCGGCCGCGGCCTGGCGTTCATCGACGATGGCCAGGCCGCCCGCCGCACCGGCCCGATGCGCGCCTCGGCCGCGCGCATCATCGACGAGCAGCTCTCCGGCCAGGCCATCGACCAGCAACTGCTGGCGATCGAGGCCGGAGCCCTGCAGCACGGCCAGGCGCTGGGCTCGGGCTTCGCCTACCCTGTGACCCTGTCGCAGGTCGCAAAGTGGGCTGAATCGGTTGAATCTAGGGGCTATCAACTGGCCCCGGCTTCCGCTTTGGCCTCGCGTCGCTAAATGGATTGAGATGACTGACCTGTCCGCCTACCGCCCGAACGTGGGAGTGGTGTTGTTCCACCCCGATGGCCGGGTGTGGCTGGGCCGCCGCTTCCAGACCTCCGAGCCCTACAACTGGCAGTTCCCGCAGGGCGGCGTCGACGCCGGCGAGGACCTCTATCTGGCTGCCTGCCGTGAGCTGGCCGAGGAAACCGGAGTCGTCACCACCACCCTGCTCGGCCGCACCGACGGCTGGCTGGCCTACGACTTCCCGCCCGGCCACAACGGCTCGAAGATCGCCAAGGGCTGGAAGGGCCAACGCCAAGTCTGGTTCGCCCTGCGCTTCGACGGCCAGGAGAGCGAGATCGATCTTTCCGGCGACGGACACCCGGAGTTCGACGCTTGGCGATGGGGCAGCCTCGACGAGGCGCCCGGCCTGGTGGTGCCGTTCAAGAAGGCGATCTACGAAACCGTGGCACGCGCCTTCCACGTCTTCACGGGCCTGCCCGGCCGCGCGGCCTGACCTGCCGATGAGCATCGCCCCGCCGCCGATCGTCATGGTGCATGGCGCCTTCTGCGGCGGCTGGGCGTTCGAGCGCCTGCGCGCGCCCTTCGAGGCGGCCGGCCACTTCGTCCTGACGCCCGATCTGCGCGGCCACGCCGAGGCCGACGCGCCCCACGCCGTGCTCGGCGTTTCGGTCACCGACTATGCCCGTGACATAGCCCGGCTCTGCGCCGGCCTCGACGAGGCGCCGATCCTGGTCGGCCACTCGATGGGCGGGCTGGTCTGCGCCCTGGCCGCCAGCCGCACCCCGGTGCGGGCGATGGTGCTGCTGGCCCCGACCGCCCCCTGGGGCGTAGCGGCCTCGTCGATGGAGGAGGCTATCACCGCCTTCGGCTTGCACGCGCTCGGCCCGTTCTGGGCGCAGGCGGTGGGCCCCGACCGCGGCCTGGCGCGCCGCTACAGCCTCGACCGCATGGACCACGCCGAGCGCGAGGCCGTCGCCGCCCGCCTGCGGCCCGAGAGCGGCCGCGCGCTCTGGGAGACCCTGAACTGGTGGCTCGACCCGTTCATGACCACCAGCGTCGGCCCCCTTGACGTCCCGACCCTGGTGATCGGCGGCGAGCGCGACGTCGTCCATCCGCCCGCCACGGTCCGTCAGACCGCCGCGCGGCTGGGCGCGACGTTCATCGAGGCCCCCGGCATGAGCCACTGGCTGGTGGCCGAGCCGGGCTGGCGTGAAATCGCCGAAATCGCCCAGGGCTGGCTGGATGAGGCGTCAGCCTCGACTCCAGCCGGCTAGCGGCTACTTCGTCCCCAGCACCTTCTTCAGGAACACGATCTCGCTGGCGCGGACCGCCTCGGCGTTGGCCTTCTTGGCGACCCCGTGGCCTTCGTCGAGGGCCAGCACGTACCAGACCTCGGTGCCTTGGGCGCGCAGCGTGGCGACCATCTGATCGGACTCCGACTGCGGCACCCGCGGATCGTTGGCGCCCTGATAGATCATCATCGGCTTCTTCATCTTGGCGCTCATGTTGAGCGGCGAGATCTTGTCGAACACCGCGGCCATCTTCGGGTCACGCTCGTCGCCGTATTCGGCCCGGCGCAGATCGCGGCGGTAGCCCTCTGTGTTGGCGAGGAACGTCTTCCAGTTGGAAATGCCGTACAGGTCGATCGCCCCGGCGATTCGCTCGTTGTAGTGGGCGGCCACCGCCAGCGACATGTAGCCGCCGTAGGACTGGCCGACGACCGCCACGCGGCTGGCGTCCAGGTCCGGCTGCTTGGCGATCCAGTCGAGCAGCGCCCCGATGTCCTTGACCGAATCCTCGCGCTTCTCGGCGTTGTCGAGGCCGATATAGGTCTTGCCGTAGCCGCTGGAGCCGCGGACGTTCGGGATGATCACCGCCGCGCCGACCTCGTTCACCCACGACTGGCGGCGCGGGTTGAAGCTCGGCTGCTCCTGGCCCTCGGGCCCGCCGTGGATCTGGATCACCACGGGCAGCCTCTCGCCGGCCTTGGCCGCCGGCTTATAGATGAAGGCCGGGATCGAGCGCTTGTCGAAAGTCGGGTAGCGGAATAGCGTCGGCTCGACCAGCTTGGCCGGGTCGAGGCCGCCGAGCTCGCTCTGCGTCCAGCGGACCAGCTTGCCGTCGGCTAGGGCGAAGCTCCAGACGTCGCCCGACGAGGTCGAGGTCGACAGGCTGAAGCCCAGCTGCTTGCCGTCGGGCGAGAAGCCGAGGCCGGTCAGCACCCCAAGCGGCAGGGCCGGCGTCGGCAGGGTCTTGCCGCTGGCGACCTCCTTCACGACGATCTTCGAATAGCCCTCTTCGTTGACCAGATAGGCGATCAGCGCCCCGTCCGGCGACAGATCGAAGCCCTCGGCCGGCCACTTGGCGCCGGGCTCCAGGTCACGGACCGCGCCGCTGGCGATGTCGATCGTCACGGGCCGGGCCATATCGGACTTGTCGTCGGACAGGACCACGACATGCGCGCCGTCGGCGGCGAAGGCGCCGCCGACATAGGCGATCGGACGGCCGGTCGGCCCGACCGGCGTCAACGCCCCGCTGGCGATGTCGAGCACGAACAGATCGGTCGATGACGCCGAGTTGTAGCGGCTGAGCAGCAGGCGCTGGCCGTCCGGCGAGAAGTCGAGCACCGCCATCGCGCCCTTGCCTTCGTGCACGACGCGGCGGCCCTCGGGCTGGCCCGGATCGGCCAGCATGATGTCGTAGTTGGGATCGCCCGATGTCACCTGGCTCCAGGCCACCAGCTTGCCGTCGCCCGAGAAGGTGAAGTTGGAATTGCGGGTCTTCGGCGCGGTCAGCTGCACCTCGGCGCCGGTCAGGCCGCGGATGTAGCCCTGGTAGTACTCGGCCCCGCCGACGTCGCGGGGATAAACGAAGCGGGCTTGGCCGGGCTGCCCCTTGGCGCTGTTCACCGGCTCGGCGAAGAACGTCAGCTGGGTGCGCGCCGCGCCGGGCGCGGCCACGCGGTGGATCTGATTCACGTCGCCGAAGCGGGTGGCGATCAGGATCGAGCCGTCGCCCAGCCAGTCCTCGAACACCGCCGAGCGGGCGTTGTAGTAGGGCGCGATCGCCGCCTTCAGCGCCGCCGGGGTCTCAGGCACGTTGTCGTAGACGATCTGGCCGGATTGGCGCTTGCCCGGCTCTGCGGCCGGGGCCGCGGCGGCGCAGGCGAAGGCGAGGACGGTGCCAAGCAGCAGGGCGCGCGTCGTCATCGGAGGGTGCTCCAAACAGTCGAGGTTTGGCGGACCCTGGCGGCGCCCGCCGCCGGCCGTCAACGTCCGATCGCCGCCGCTCTTGCGGCCAAAACGACAAAGGGCGCGGGAGAAGCTCCCGCGCCCTTGCAGCAGCCGCGCCTGGCCGGCGCGGGCGGGATCCTAGAACTTGCGTTCCGAGTACAGCACTTCGGCCAGATCGGCGTTCTTGCCGGCCGGCGTGCCGTCCGGCTTCTTCAGTTGCAGGAACACCAGGCCGATCGATTCCTTGTCGGTGTAGTATTCCCACGAGTTGGTGATGCGCTTGAAATCAGTGGCCGGCACGAAGTCGTTGCGCTGCTGGACCAGCTCGGGCTTGTGCAGGAACGAGAAGATGTTGAGGCCGACGATGATCGGCTTCTCGCCGTCGATCGGATAGCTGAGGGTCAGGCGGCAGACGTCCTTGTTGGAGCCCTGCGGCCAGATGGTTAGGGTGTAGGGCTTCTCGACCAAGGTGCCGACATAGGTCCCCTCGCGCTTGTTCAGCTTGTAGCCGGTCATGCCGCCGGCCAGGGCCTTGAAGTCCCCGCCCTTCACGAGCGGTTTGCAGACGCGGTTGATGACGTCGATGATCTGGCCCTCGGCGCCGGTGGTCGGCAGCACGTAGGTCTTTTCCTCGGCGGCCGGCGCGGGCGCGGCGGCGGCGGGAGCCGGCTCGGCGGCGGCGGGGGGGGCGGCGGCCGGCGCGGCCGCTTCGGGCGCCGGTTGGGCGTGAGCCGCCGTGGCGAGCCCAGCGAGAGCAATCAGACTGACGAAGGCGGTGCGCATGGCGGGATCCCCTAACTTAAGCGTGCCGCATAACACTCGAAACAGGCCGTCCCTCGCAACCCTTTAGCGCAGCAAACTGGCGGTTCGATGGCGATTGCAGCTTCCGGCGACGGCAAAATCGCGTGAGCGGCCCGGCAGATACGAAAAGGCCCCGGCGCCTGGGGCGTCGGGGCCTCTGATCGTCTGCTTGCGGCCGGCGGTTAGGCGGCCACTTCCGTCGCCTGTTCGGCGAGGATGGTCAGGCCTTCAGGGGTCACGTCGGCGAAACCGCCTTCGATCTCGAAGACCTTCACGGCGCCGCCGCTATAGACCTTCACCTGCCCGACCTTCAGCGTGGTCATGAAGGGCGCGTGGTCGGCCAGCACGCCGAAGTCGCCTTCCGTGCCCGGGGCGTCGACCTGGTCGACGGCCCCCGAGAACAGTTCACGCTCGGGCGAGACCAGCGAGAAGTGAAGCTTCCCAGCCATGATCCTTAGGCTTCCGCGGCCAGCTTTTCGGCCTTGGCCACCGCGTCTTCGATGGTGCCGACGTTGTAGAAGGCCGCTTCCGGCAGGTGGTCGTATTCACCGTCCACGACCGCCTTGAACGAGCGGATGGTGTCTTCCAGGCTCACGAAGATGCCCGGCATGTTGGTGAACTGCTCGGCCACGTGGAACGGCTGGCTGAGGAACTTCTGGATCTTCCGGGCGCGGGCCACGGTCAGCTTGTCCTCTTCCGACAGCTCGTCCATGCCCAGGATGGCGATGATGTCCTTCAGGGCCTTATAGGCCTGAAGGGTTTCCTGGACGCGGCGGGCGACGGCGTAGTGTTCGTCACCGATCACCAGCGGGTCCATGATCCGCGAGGTCGAGTCCAGCGGGTCCACGGCCGGGAAGATGGCCTGGGCGGCGATGTCACGCGACAGAACGGTGGTGGCGTCCAAGTGGGCGAACGAGGCGGCCGGGGCCGGGTCGGTCAGGTCGTCGGCGGGAACGTAGATCGCCTGGACCGAGGTGATCGAACCCTTGGAGGTCGAGGTGATGCGCTCCTGCAGGTTGCCCATCTCGGTGGCCAGGGTGGGCTGATAGCCCACGGCCGACGGGATACGGCCCAGCAGAGCCGACACTTCCGAGCCGGCTTGGGTGAAGCGGAAGATGTTGTCGATGAAGAGGAGCACGTCCTTGCCCTCTTGGTCGCGGAAGTACTCGGCCTGCGCCAGGCCGGTCAGCGCGACGCGGGCGCGGGCGCCCGGGGGCTCGTTCATCTGGCCGTAGACCAGGGTGCAACGGCTCTCGCCGCCGCCGCCGGGCTGGTTCACGTTCGACTCGATCATCTCGTGATAGAGGTCGTTGCCTTCGCGGGTGCGCTCACCAACGCCGGCCAGCACGGAGTAACCGCCGTACGCCTTGGCGATGTTGTTGATCAGCTCCTGCATGGTCACGGTCTTGCCGACGCCGGCGCCGCCGAACAGGCCGATCTTGCCGCCCTTGGTGTAGGGGCAGAGCAGGTCGATGACCTTGATGCCGGTGACGAGCACTTCGGCCGCCGTCGACTGCTCGGCGAAGCTCGGGGCTTCGCGGTGGATCGGCGAGTAATGCTCGGTGACGATCGGACCGGCTTCGTCGATCGGGTCGCCGATGACGTTCATGATGCGGCCCAGGGTCGCCGGGCCGACCGGCACGGTGATGCTGCGGCCGGTGTCGCTCACGGGCTGGCCGCGGGTCAGGCCCTCGGTGGTATCCATGGCGATGGTGCGGACGGTGTTCTCACCCAGGTGCTGGGCGACTTCCAGCACCAGGCGGAACGGAGCGCCGGTGCGCTGGTCGGTGTTGGTGGTTTCCAGCGCGTTCATGATCGCCGGCAGGTGGCCTTCGAACTCGACGTCGACGACGGCGCCGATGATCTGGGAGATGCGGCCGGTGGCGACGCCGGCGACGGCGGCCGGAGCAGCGGTCGTCTTCTTGGCGGCGGCGGGAGCCTTCGGAGCAGCAGCCTTCGGCGCGGCCTTGGCGGCGGCGGCCTTCGGCGCGGCGGCCGCCTTCGGGGCGGCGGGCTTCTTGGCGGGAGCCTTGGGGGTCGTAGCCATGGGTTCGGACTCTTTCGGGTTAGAGCGCTTCGGCGCCGGAGATGATTTCAATCAGCTCCTTGGTGATCTGCGCCTGGCGTGAACGGTTGTATTGCAGGGTCAGGCTGGCGATCATGTCGCCGGCGTTGCGGGTGGCGTTATCCATCGCCGTCATCTGGGCGGCGTAGAACCCGGCCTGATTTTCGAGCATCGCCGACAGCACCTGAACGGTCAGGTTCCGCGGCAGCAGGGTTTCGAGGATTTCCTCTTCGCCCGGCTCGTACTCGTAGGCCGCACCCTTCAGATCGATCGTCGCGCCGCCGTCCTGGACCTGGGCCGGGATCAGCTGGCTCAGGGTCGGAACCTGCGAGACCACCGACTTGAAGCGGCTGAACGCCAGGGTGACGACGTCGATTTCACCGGCCTCGAACAGTTCGGTGATCTTGTCGGCCACCGGCTGGGCGGTCGCCATCGACGGATTGCCGGCCTCGAAGAAGGCCACGATCTTGTCGCCGTACAGACGCTTCAGCTGGTCGCGAGCCTTCTTGCCGACGACGAGGATCTTCACATCCTTGCCCTGGCCGGTCAGCTCGTTGATCTTCTCGCGCGCGGCGCGGATGATCGAGGTGTTGAAGCCGCCGGCCATGCCGCGGTCCGAGGACGTCACGACCACCAGGTGGCGGTCGCTCCGGCCCGTGCCGACCAGCAGTTTCGGGGCGCCGTCGCCCGACACCCCGGCCGCCAAATTGGCGATGACCGAAGCCATGCGCTGGGCGTAGGGCCGGGCGTTTTGCGCAGCGTCCTGCGAGCGGCGAAGTTTCGCCGCCGCCACCATCTGCATCGCCTTCGTGATCTTCTGCGTGGCTTTCACGCTTCCGATCCGATTGCGCATCTCCTTGAGGCTGGCCATCTCCTAAAGCTCCGCTGACTTACGCGAAGCTCTTGGTGAAGGCTTCGAGAGCTTCCTTCAGCTTGGCCTCAGTGTCCGCCTTCAGCTCCTTGCTGGTGCGGATGGTGTCCAGGATGTCCTGGTGCTTGGAGTGCAGGCGGGCCAGCAGTTCGGCCTCGTAGCGGCCGACGTCGGCGGTCGCGATGCCGTCCAGGTAGCCGCGGGTGCCGGCGTAGATCACCGCCACCTGCTCTTCGACCTTAAGCGGCGAGTACTGCGGCTGCTTCAGCAGCTCGGTCAGGCGTTCACCGCGCGCCAGCTGGCGCTGGGTGGTGACGTCGAGGTCCGAACCGAACTTCGCGAAGGCGGCCATTTCCCGATACTGGGCCAGTTCGCCCTTAATCGGACCCGAGGCTTGCTTCATCGCCTTGATCTGGGCCGAGGAGCCCACGCGGCTGACGGAGATGCCGACGTTCACGGCCGGGCGGATGCCCTGGAAGAACAGGTCGGTTTCCAGGAAGATCTGGCCGTCGGTGATCGAGATCACGTTGGTCGGGATGTAGGCCGACACGTCGTTGGCCTGGGTTTCGATGACCGGCAGAGCGGTCAGCGAGCCCGAACCGTTGTCTTCGTTCAGCTTCGCGGCGCGCTCCAGCAGGCGGCTATGCAGATAGAAGACGTCGCCCGGATAGGCTTCGCGGCCCGGCGGACGGCGCAGCAGCAGCGACATCTGGCGGTAGGCGACGGCCTGCTTGGAAAGGTCGTCATAGATGATGACGGCGTGCATGCCGTTGTCACGGAACCACTCGCCCATGGCGCAGCCCGCGAACGGAGCCAGGAACTGCAGCGGGGCCGGTTCCGAGGCGGTCGCCGAAACGACGATGGTGTAGTCCAGGGCGCCGCGCTCTTCGAGCGTCTTGACGATCTGGGCGACGGTCGAACGCTTCTGACCGATGGCGACGTAGATGCAGAAGAGCTTGGCGCTCTCGTCGTCGCCGGCGTTGACCGACTTCTGGTTCAGGATGGTGTCGACGGCCACGGCGGTCTTGCCGGTCTGACGGTCGCCGATGATCAGTTCGCGCTGGCCGCGGCCGACCGGGATCAGCGAGTCGATGGCCTTCAGGCCGGTCTGCACGGGCTCGTGCACCGACTTCCGCGGGATGATGCCCGGAGCCTTGACGTCCACGCGGCGGCGCTCGGCCACGTTCTGGATCGGGCCCTTGCCGTCGATCGGCTCGCCCAGCGGGTTGACGACCCGGCCCAGCAGGCCCTTGCCGACCGGCACGTCCACGATTTCCGACAGGCGGCGGACTTCGTCGCCTTCCGAGATGGCGCGGTCTTCACCGAAGATAACGACGCCGACGTTGTCCTTTTCCAGGTTCAGGGCCATGCCCTTCACGCCGGCCTTGGGGAACTCGACCATTTCGCCCGACTGGACGTTGTCGAGGCCGAACACGCGGGCGATGCCGTCACCGACGGACAGCACCGAACCGACGTCCGAGACGTCGGCTTCTTCGCCGAAATTGGCGATCTGCGACTTGAGGATGGCCGAAATCTCGGCGGCGCGGATGTCCATGGGCTTACGCTCTCTTCAGGGCGAACTTGAGGGAGTCGAGCTTCGAACGCAGCGAAGCATCGAACAGACGGGAACCGACCTGCACCTTGATGCCGCCCAGAAGGGCAGGATCGACGCGGGTCTCGATTTCGGGGTCTTTGCCGAGCGCGGTTCGCAACGCGGCGGCGACACCCTTCGATTGGGCCTGGGTCAGCGGCACGGCCGTGGTCACCTGGGCCGAGATCGCGCCGCGCGCGTCCGCCGCCAGGGCCTCGAAGGCCGTGATCACCGCCGGAAGCGCCGAGGCCCGGCCGTTGGCGGCCAGCAGCCCCAGGAACTTCCTGGTGGTGGGATTGAGCTTCGCCTTCGCGCCAAGGGCGGCCAAGGCCTTGCCCTTGTCGTCGGCGCTGAACGCCGGCGAAGCTAGCAAGGACCGCAGATCCTTGCTGTCGGCGCTCATCTTTTTCAGCGCCTTGAGGTCGGCCTCGACGGCCGACAATTTCTTCTCATCGTTCGCGAGATCAAACAGGGCTTGGGCATATCTGCCGCCCACATTCGAAACCTTGGAATCGTCCGCCACTTATTTTGTCCGCCCGGTGCGCGCAAAAGGCCGCGGCGAAGAAATCTCCACTGCGACCCTAAAGGCTTGAAAGCGCTTGGAAAAGCACATTGGCCATCGAGACTGGAAAAGCCCCTGGCCCGAAGCCGCGCGCCTGATAGCACGCGATTTTCGGCGTCGCAACCAAACCGGCCGCGACACCTTGTATTATCTGGCGTTCACCCTACGGAAAACCGCAGCCCCCGTGGCCAGCACCGCCCCGTCCTGCGCCAGCACGCGGCCATAGGCGAACACCAGGGTGCGGGTGGCGCGCTCGACGCTCGCCTCGACATTCACCGGCGCGCCGGGCGCGGCGGCGATTCCGTAGTCGATGGTCAGGGAGACGGGCTCGGCGCCCTCGCCGGCGACCTGCGCCAGGGCGGGCTCGAGCAGGCCGGCCGCCGGGGCCGGGCCTGTGGGGAATAGTGTCTGTCGGGTTACTGGGTCTTGGCTCATCGCGGCGGGTTCATAAGCGGCGCCGGCGCCTCGGCCAAGCCGGCGGACCGCCCCGCACATAGAAAAGAGGGCGCCGGAGGGCCCGGCGCCCGAGAGTTACAGGCTCGACTAGACTAGCGGCTGGGAGGCGCGCCTAGATATGCGCGAACCTGGATCCTTCAGCCTTTAGCGGTTGGCCACTTGCTGGGCCGGCAGAGCGGCGGTGTTGCACTGCTCCAGCTTGGCCGCTTCCAGCTGCTTGCGCGCGCCGCCGAACGAGACGACCGCGCCAACGGTCTTGGCCACTTCCTTGCAGGTCGAGGCGCCGTAGGTGCGCGAGGACGGCGCCGCCGCCAGGCAGGTGTCGCCTTCGCATTGGAACACCGCGCCGCCGGCGATGAACTTGGTCTTTTCCGCGACCGGGGTCTGCAGCTTGGCGGTGATCGGATCGTCAGCCAGGGCCGCGCCAGCGGCGAAGGAGACGGACATCATGGCGGCGCAGGCGGCCGCGAGGGTACGGAGCTTCATCGAAAGCCCTCCAGCGTTCGGGGAGAATGTGCGAGTCCGGCAGGACACGGCTCGGGCCAATCCGGGAATTTGCAGCCGGTATCCCCACCAGCTGCGCGAGTTGAACTAAGCATCGCTAAGATAACGGTGTTAAGATCAGCGGCAACCGCTTTTTTCGCAACGCGGTTATGCGAAAATGTTGGGATTGCGAAGCGATAGCGGCGTCCCCATGTAGGCGAACTCGCCTTCCGCGGGCGCCGGGGTCGCGTTGCACGTCCCCCTTTCGCCCCGATTGCGCCACGCGCCGCCGCCCCGATCAAACGATGCTTTCGCCGGATGCTCCGTGAGCTGAGCTCACCACGCCCTCATGCGCTGCGGGCGGCCGCCAGGCGATCATGCCGTGGGTGCGGGCGCGCACCTGCGGCGGGGCGAGGCACAGGGCCAACGACTCGTAGCCGGCCGCGCCCGGATGCAGCGCCACCCGGATAGGCGGGCTGTGATTGGCCGGGCAGTAGATCGCCGCCTCGCCGGGACCGGCGGCGGCCAGGTCGAGGATCGCGTTGGAGCGGGTCATCAGGATCAACGGCCGCGCCCGCGGACCGCGCCGCCGCAGACGGGCGATCAGCGCCGCCTGCGTCGCTTCGTCCAGCCCCTCTTCGACCATGTCGACCACCAGGGGGCCCGCCGCGTCCGCCTCCAGTTCGGCCAGCAGCGACAGCAGCGCCGGACTGCGGGTCGCGCCGTCCTCGACCAGCCAGGCCGCCGCGGCCTCGGCTCCCGGCGTCGGTTCAGGCTCCCTCTCCAGCCGCTCGAGCCCGACGAAGCGCCCGCCCGGCATTTCTTGCGCGAGCCGCATGGCCAGCCGCGTCTTGCCGCTGCCCAGCGGTCCGACCAGATAGGTCAGCGGCGCAAGCTCGCCCAGCTCGAACCGCTCGCCGCCCCACGGCCAGGGCAGGTCGAAGGCGACCGCCGGCGCCGCCAGCAGGCTCGCCAGGTCCGCGACGCTCGGCGCCGCGCCGGCCGCCAGCTGCGCGCGCATCGCTCGCACCCGTTCGAGCGTCTGCTCCAGATGGCGGCCCTGCGCCTCCAGCGCCGCCTGATGCGCGGCCAGGGCCGGCTCCAGCGCCTGCACGTCGCCGCCGAGCACCTGGCCGACCTGGGCGAGACTGAGCCCCAGCGCCCGCAGGGTCGCGATCTCCCCGCCCCGCGCCATCTGTTCGGAGCCGTAAGCCCGCCACCCCAGCGCAGTCCGCACCGGCATGATCAGGCCTCGCGCCTCGTAAAGCCGCAACGCCTTGGCCGACACCCCCAGCCGCCGCGCGGCCTCCGACGGATTGAGAAACTGACCGGTCACGAATCACCTCGCTGCGCTGCTGACCGACGCATTGAGGGGAGCGGCCCCAGGGGCCGGGTCAAGCGCGCACTACAGCCAAGCTTGTTCATCGCTCGTCAATCATGTCGCGCGTTTGGTGCGCATCAGCTATCTAGCCGCCCCGGGGCGGGCAATCGGCGAACTCTTTAGGACGACACATGGCCAAGTCAGGACCGGGCCCTCGCCGGCCGGCCCAGCGTACCCCGTTGCAGGCGCTCCTCTACTGGACGGCTGTCCTGGGCGTGTGGGGGCTGATCTTCGTGGTCGCCTTCTTCGCCGTGTTCGCGGTCGACCTGCCCGACACCTCCAAGCTCAACGACGTCACCCGCGCGCCGTCGGTCTCCTATCTCGACCAGTCCGGCGCGCTCGTCGCCGTGCGCGGCAGCCAGAACACCCCGCCGGTCGACCTCGATTCCCTGCCGCCCTACGTGCCGAAGGCGTTCATCGCCATCGAGGACCGCTGGTTCTACTGGCACCCGGGCTTCAACCCGTGGGGCATCCTGCGCTCGCAGATCTACAACATGCAGAACAAGGGCGGGCCGCTGCGCGGCGGCTCGACCATCACCCAGCAGCTGGCGCGCAACCTGTTCCTGACGCCCAGCCAGAACTATCGGCGCAAGGCCCAGGAGCTGATCCTGGCCATGTGGCTGGAGGCCAAGTTCTCCAAGAAGGAGATTCTTTCTCTCTATCTGAACCGGGTCTATTTCGGCGGCGGCGCCTATGGGATCGAGGCCGCCTCGCAACGCTATTTCGGCAAGCCGGCCTCGCAGCTGACCCTCGGCGAAAGCGCCCTGCTGGCCGGCATGATGAAGGGTCCCAGCCGCTATTCGCCGGTCTCGGCCACCGACCGCGCCGAGCGCCGCGCCACCATCGTGCTCGATGAGATGGTCCGCACCGGCGCCATCACCGAGGCCGAGCGCGACGCGGCCTTCAAGACCCCGGTGCGGGTCAACCCGACGCTCGCCAACCAGCGAGCGCAGTACTTCACCGATTGGGTCGACGACCAGGTCCGCAGCCTGGTCGGCGAGCCGACCGAGGACCTGGTGGTCGAGACCACCCTGGACCTGCCGATCCAAACCGCCGCCGAGCAGGCGCTGCGCAAGGGCGTCGAGGCCGGCAAGAGCCAGGGCATCGGCCAGGGCGCGCTGGTCGCCATCGACGGCGAGGGCCGCATCCGGGCCTATGTCGGCGGGGCCAACTACAACGACAGCCAGTTCGACCGCGCCACCACGGCCCGCCGCCAGGCGGGCTCGGCGTTCAAGCCGTTCGTCTATCTGGCGGCGATGGAGGCCGGGCGCACCCCGGCCGACATGGTCGTCGACGAGCCGATCAAGATCGGCAATTGGGAGCCGCGCAACTACACGGGCGACTTTCGCGGGCCGATGACGCTGCAGACGGCGCTGGCCCAGTCGATCAACACCGTCGCCGCGCGGCTGGCCAACGAGGTCGGCACCGGCAACGTCGCCGCCGCCGCCCGCCGGCTCGGCATCAATTCGCACATCCAGCTCGATCCCTCGATGGCGCTCGGCGCGGTCGAGGTCAGCCCGATGGAAATGGCCCAGGCCTACGCCCCGTTCGCCAACGGCGGGTTCCTGGCCAAGGGCTACGGAATCCAGCGCATACGCACCGCCAGCGGCAAGATCCTCTACGACCACAGCGTCGAGAGGACCGAGCGCACCCAGGTCATCGGCACGCCGGCCCTTCAGTACATGAACCAGATGATGCGCCAGGTGGTGGCCAGCGGCACCGGAACCCGCGCCAAGGTCCCCGGCTACGATCTGGCCGGCAAGACCGGCACCACCAGCGATTACCGCGACGCCTGGTTCGTCGGCTACACCGGCGGCTTCGTCGCCGCGGTCTGGGTCGGCAAGGACGACAACAAGCCGATGAAGCGGGTGACCGGCGGCGGAGCCCCGGCAGTCATCTGGCGCGAGTTCATGGGCCAGGCCCTGCCGCGCCTGAAGGTCCAGGCCATTCCCGGCGGCACCTACGAGCCGCCCGCCCCCAGCGATCCGATCGGCGACCTGGTCGACGGCATCGCCGACGCCATCGGGGTCGGCGGCCAGCCGGCGCCCCAGCCGCAGGCCCCGCAGCCGAAGGCCCCGACCGACGACCCTCCGTTCTAGCTAGATCGGCGGCTCATCGATCACTTCGGCCGTGGTCGTGGCCGGCGCCGGTTCGGGCGCATCCTCCAGCAGGGTTTCGATCGTCTCCGGAAGCGGCGGCGGCGCGGCCGCCGGCGGGCCGTAGGGGATCGCCTGGGAGGGGCCGCGCTTCAGCGCCGTGACCATGAAGCCGCGCCACAGCTCGGCCGGGGCCCCGCCGCCGGTCACCCGCTTCATCGGCGCGCCGCTGTCGTTGCCCATCCAGACGACGGTCGTGAAGCCGCCGCTGTAGCCGGCGAACCAGGCGTCCTTGTAGTCGCTGGTCGTGCCGGTCTTGCCGGCGATGTCGTAACCCGGGATCTTGGCGCGGGTCCCGGTGCCGGCGGCGACCACGCCGCGCAGCATGCGGTTGAGGTCGCTGAGCGCCGGATTGCCGATTACGTTCGCCGCCGAGGCCGCCTTGCGCTGATAGAGCACCTGGCCACCGACCGTGCGGATGCGCTCGATGCCATAGGCCTGCACTCGATTGCCACCGTTCGAGAACGCGCCATAGGCCTGGGCCATCTCCAGCGGCGAGACGAGGCTGGTGCCCAGCGCCATGGCCGGGTCGGTGTTCACGGCCGAGGCCACGCCCAGCCGCTTGGCGGTCGCCGCCACATTGCCGCGCCCGACCTCGTCGGCCAGCCGCACGGCCACGGTGTTGGTCGACTGCGCCACCGCCTGCTCCAGGGTCAGGGCCCCGGCGTAGGTGTTGCTGTAGTTCTGCGGCGACCAGGTCCCGATGGTGATCGGCTCGTCTATCACCGCCATGTCCGGCGTCCGCCCCGCCTCCAGCGCGGTGAGGTAGACGAACGGCTTCCAGGCCGAGCCTGCCTGCCGCTTGGCGGTGACCGCGCGGTTGTAGGGCGCAGCGGCGTAGTCGACGCCGCCGACCATCGCCCGCACCCGCCCCTGCCCGTCCAGCGCCACCAGCGCGGCCTGGCTGACCCCCTGGGCCTTGTAGCGCTCGACCACGGCGCGGGTCTGGGCGGCGGCGGCGGCCTCCAGCCCGGCGTCCAGGGTGGTCTCGACGATGACGTCTTGCTTGGGCGCGCCAACCAGACGGCGGCGCTGACCGTCCAGCCAATCGATGAAGTAGTTGGCCGAAGCGCTGTAGGCGCCGCCGGCCAGCTTCAGCGGCTGGGCCATGGCCTGCTTGCGCTGGGCCGGCGTGATCGCGCCGGTCTCGACCATGGCCGCCAGCACCAGATCGGCGCGGGCCGCGGCGTTGGCCGGCTGCTCGATCGGATTGTACTTGGTCGGCGACTTCAGCACCCCGGCCAGGGTCGCAGCTTCCCGCACACTCAGCTTGGCGGCGCTCTTGCCGAAATAGCGGCGCGAGGCCTGCTCGATCCCGTAGGCGCCCGAGCCGAAATAGACCCGGCTCAGATAGAGGCCGAGAATCTGCTTTTTGGAATAGGTCCGCTCCAGCTGGACGGCGTACATCACCTCCTTGGCCTTGCGCTCCATGGTCTGGTCGGCGCTGAGGAAGAGGTTGCGGGCCAGCTGCTGGGTGATGGTCGAGGCGCCCTGCGCGGCGCGGCCCTGCTCGGCGTTGGCGACGATGGCCCGGGCGATGCCGATCGCATCGAACCCGGTGTGTTCGTAGAAGCGGCGGTCCTCGATGGCGATGAAGGCGGCCGACACGTGGGGCGGCAGCTTGGCGATGTCGACCGGCGGACCATAGCGGCCGCCGCGCACGCCCAGCACCGCGCCGGCGCGGTCGACATAAACCACCTGCGCCTCGCGCTTGATCGGCGGCAGGGGCGGCAGTTCGGGCGCGGTCAGCGACAGCGACGCGGCGGCGGCGAGGGCAAGCAAGGTTCAGGAGCTCCGGGGAACGGCTGGCGATCGGCGGCCGCTGCCGCCTTGTCCCGCGCCATTGCGGCGGTTCCAAGATAATTCGCGGTAATCTTGTCCTTGCTCGTCATGTTGACAGCCTCGCGTTCATGGGTGTCGCTGGCAGGCGACGAGAGCCTCGGAAGGGGCCCGGCACGCCAGGGGAGAAGCATGGGTTCGCAGACGATACAGGCGCTGCTTGATGAGGCGGTCGCCAATGGCGCAGCCCCGGGGCTTACCGCCGCCATCGCTCACCCCGACGGGACCGACAGCTTCCATGCCGCGGGCGTCCGCGGCGCGGCGGACCCGTCAGCGATGAGACCGGACGACACCTTCTGGATCGCCTCCTGCACCAAGGCGATCACCTCGGCGGCGGCGCTGCAATTGGTCGAGCGCGGAGTGCTCGACCTGGACGCGCCGGTCGGCGAACGGTTGCCGAACCTGGCCTCCCCGCAGGTGCTGGAGGGCTTCGATGCCGACGGCGCGCCCCGCCTGCGCCCGGCCAGCACGCCGCTGACGCTTCGCCGCCTGCTGACCCACACCTCGGGCCTGGCCTACGATTTCTTCCACGCCGACCTCGCCCGCTACTACGCCTCAGCGGGCGCCAGCCTGATGGAAAGCGCGCCCAGCGCGCCGGTGCTGGCCTTCGATCCTGGCGACGGCTGGCAGTACGGCATCGGCATCGACGCGGTAGGCTGGCTGGTCGAGCAGGCCGCCGGCCAGGGTCTCGACGCCTATGTCGCCGAGCACGTCACCGGTCCGCTCGGCATGACCGACACCGCCTTCGTCGCCACGCCCGAGTTGGAGGCCCGCGCAGCCGGGATGCACCATCGAACGCCTGACGGCGCCTTCGTCCCTGCGCCGCACCTGCCGGCGTCGCCGGTCTACTACGGCGGCGGCGGCCTGCGCTCCACGGCGCCCGACTACCTGAAGTTCCTGCGCGCGGTGATCGCCGAGGACGGCGGCGGCGTGCTGGGACCAAGGACCCTCCGCTGGCTGCGCGACGCCGACAGCGCCATGCCGGCAGGCGACCTGGACACCGCCATGGCGCCGATCAGCCACGACTTCCGTCCCCTGCCCGGCACGCCCAAGACCTGGACGCTGGGCTTCCTGCGCAACGAGGCCGACGTCCCCGGCATGCGCCGGGCCGGCAGCCTGGCCTGGGGCGGCCTCGCCAACTGCTACTACTGGGCCGACCCGGCCAGCGGCGTGGCCGGCGTGCTTTGCGGCCAGTTCCTGCCCTTCGGCGATCCCGGCATGCTGGCGGCGTTCGAGGCGCTTGAGCGGGCGGTCTACGCGCAATAGGCGGCGCCCGCCCTAGCGTGGCGGGGCCGGGGTCCGCAGCCAGTCGATGAACTGCCGATGGATCTGGGCGGTGGCGGCGGGGTCGAAGCGGAAGGCCGATTGCGGGGTCTGGACCCGCTCGTCAAAGGCGTGCGTGACGCCGGGAACCATGGTGACGCTGACCTTGCCCCCAGCGGCCTCGGCGCGCTCGATCAGCGGCGTGCAGCCGGCCGGGGGCTGGACGACGTCGCCCTCGGCCAACACCAGGTCGACGCCGCCGCTCCAGGTCCAGTCGCGGCGACCGCCGCGGGCCGGCGGCGCGCAAAATGGATAGGTCAGGCGGATCGCCTCGACCCCGGCCATGGTCCGCTGGAAGTCCGCGTCGCCATGAAGGGTGACCAGGTCGCCGAGCGCCCAGCCGCCATGGCTCCAGCCGGCGACGCGCACGTGGCCGTGGTCGACACGCGGGTCCTTGGCCAGCAGGTCCAGGCCGGCCAGGATGTCGGCGGTGCGGAACAGTCCCTGCAGCCGCGCCCCGGCGCAGACCCGACGGCGCGCCCAGTCCGGGTCCCAGCCGCGAGGGCCGTAGCTGTCGAGGATCGCCGCCGCCCAGCCGGCCTGCAGCGCCGACTGCGCATATTCGTCCATGATCGGATTGGGGCCGCGGGCGCCGCGGATGCCGCCGCAGCCAGGGATCAGCAGCACCGTCGGGAACGGGCCTCGACCGGGCGGAGCGTGCAACTTCAGACCCGCCGCCATGAACTTCGCATGCGCCGCGCGCGGCTGCTGGGCCAGGAACGAGGGGTGCGAGCCCTTCCAGACATAGGCGGCGACCGCCGCCGCGACTAGCAGCGCGACAGCTCCGGCCGCCAGCAGCAGCAGCAGCTTGACGAGGCTGCCCAGGCGGAAGCGGCGTTTGGACTCGTGCGACATCGCCGCCACCTTCGGCCACCGCCGCCGCGGGACCATCCCCCCGCGCCCTCATGTCCCGCTGGAAAACACCTCAGAACTGTCAGAACGGCGCGCGGTGGAACGTTATGCGCCGGGTAAGCAGCCTCGCCTGGGGCGGGCTAGCAGCGAGGCGTCGCCATTCGGCGGGCGCCCTACCGTCCGAACGCGTGCAGCCGCGCGCCCTCGGCCCGCAGCCAGGCGCGATGCGGCCGCTCGTCGCCGACCAGGGCGCTGACATGGGCCCAGAACTTCGGACCGTGGTTCAGCTCCAGCAGATGCGCGCACTCGTGCGCGGCGACATAGTCGGCCACGTCGTAGGGGGCGAGCGCTAGCCGCCAGGAATAGCGGATCGCCGCCGGCTTGCCCGGCAGACCCGGCCGGCACGAGCCCCAGCGGGCGCGCGCGTCCATCATGGTGACGCTGGGCAGCTTGGCCCCCAGTCGCGCGCAGTGGAACGCCGTGCGCTCGGTGAACACCGCCAGCGCCTGGCGCTTGATGATCCGGATCACCGCGTTGGCGTAAACCTCGCCCTCGCCGCGGGCGCTGATCCGCAGCGGCGCATCGCCCTCGGCGGGATGCAACCGCGCCGGCTTGTCGCTGGCCTCGAGCCGGCAGGGCTGGCCGAACAGGCTGATCGTCATCCCCGGCGCGATGGCCTGGCTCTGCGGCAGTTCGGCCAGTCGCTCGGCGATCCACGAGGCGCGGTCGCGCGCAAAGGCGGCCGCCTCGGGCAAGCGGCGCTGACTGGGCGCGGTGGCGATGATCTCGCGCTTGGTGCGATCGAGCCGCAGGGAAATACGCCGCGCACGGGCGTGAACCTTCAGGCGAACCGTGGCGCCGGCGACATCCAGCCGGTCGCCGTCCGCAAGCGAACGGCCGAAGATACTCATGACGCCAACTTAAGCTGCGTCGCGGGCCTTTTCGAGAGCGCCTTCCATGCGGCGGATGAACGCCCGCACCCGCGGATAGATCTCCTCGCGGAACCGGCGGCCGTTGAACACGCCGTAGTGGCCCACATGCGGCTGCACGTAGTCCTCCTTGAAATCGTCCGAGAGCCCGGTGCACAGCGCATGCGCCGCCTGGGTCTGGCCGATACCGGAGATGTCGTCGTTCTCGCCCTCGACGGTCAGCAGGCCGATGTCGTTGATCGAGCCCGGCTGGACCGGCCGGCCGCGATGCACCAGCTCGCCCTTCGGCAGCAGGTACTGCTGGAACACGTAGTCGATGGTCTGGAGATAGAACTCCTCGGTCAGGTCGAGGACCGACAGGTACTCATCGTAGAACTCCAGGTGCTTCTCGGCCGCGTCGCCGTCGCCCTTCATCAGGTCCTCCAGGTAGCGCAGATGCGCATCCTGGTGCTTTTCGGCGTTCATCGACATGAACGAGTAGAGCTGCACGAAGCCCGGATAGACCCGCCGCCCCATGCCCGGATAGGGGGCCGGCACGGTGTCGATCATCGTCGACTTGAACCAGGCGAACGGCTTTTCCTCGGCCAGCTTGTTGGTCACCGTCGGCGACAACCGCGCATCGATCGGCGAACCCATGATGGTCATGGTCCCGGGGCGGCACTCCTCGCCGTCCTCGGCCATCAGCGCGGCGGCGGCCAGCACCGCGGGGCCCGGCTGGCAGACGGCGACCACGTGCGGGCGCGGGCCCAGCTGGCGCAGCATGTCGCGGACATGGTCGACATAGTCGTGGAAGTCGAAGCGGCCCTCCATCACCGGCACGTCGCGGGCGTTGGACCAGTCGGTGATGAACACTTCGTGGTCCTGCAGGAAGGCCTCAGCCGTGCCGCGCAGCAGGGTCGCGTAGTGGCCCGACAGCGGCGCGACGATCAGCACCGCCGGCTCCAGTTCGCGGCGACCGGCCCGGCGCATGTCGGCCATGTCGCGGTTGAAGTGGACGAGTTTCACCCACGGGGTCGACCAGACCTCGGTCGGACGCACGCGCACGGTCTCGCCCTCGATCTGGACGGAATCGATGTTCCAGGCCGGTCGGCCGTAGCGGCGCGTCAGGTTGGCGAACAGGTCCGACCCGGCGAACAGCCGCCGGCCGAGCTCGCTGTCCTTTGCCGGATTCAGCGGCGAGGACCAGAAATCCCTCGTGGCCCGCGCGGCCCAGCGCAGCGGGGTGGTGGCGTAGTAGCCGGCCTCATAGAGCGTGTAGAGCATCGCCGAGTCCTCTTTGCTGCGGCGCAGCATAACACGGCGGTGGTTAAGCGAGTCCAGCGTTGATGCCGCAGCCAGCCAGGGAAATCACGCTCAAGCTCGCCTGATCGGACGATTTTTGCGACTTTTTCGAGCTCGCCTGTCGATCTGGCGGCGCCCGGTTCGTCGATCCCATGTAGCGGGTGGACTCGCGGGCGTTCCTCGCCCCGGCCCGCAGAGGAGGATTCCCATGCGTTTCATGTTCATCATCACGTCCGCCGATACGAGCCCCCCGTCGCCTGAGTTCATGGAAGCGATGGACAAGCTGGCCAACGAGGAGATCAAGGCCGGGCGCATGATCGACACAGGCGGACTGATGCCGATGCAGATGGGCGCCCGCGTCGCGCTGAAAGCCGGCAAGCTCAACCTGATCGACGGGCCATTTGTCGAGGCCAAGGAAATGATCGGCGGCTACGCGATCTTCGACATGCAGAACAAGGAAGAGGCGGTCGCCTCGGCCATGAACTTCATGCAGATGCACATCGACTACATGCCCGGCTGGGAGGGAACTTGCGAGATCCGTCCCATGGCGACGGAAGACTTCGAAGCCGCCTGCCAGATCCAGGCGCCGGCCCGCGCTTGACGCGCGAGGTCGACACCCATCGCGCGATCCTCGCCGCCTGGCGGGTCGAACAGCCACGCCTGATCACCGGGTTGGCGAGGATGCTGCGCGATGTGCCTCTGGCCGAGGAACTGACCCAGGAAGCCCTGGTCGCCGCGCTCGAACGCTGGCCGCAGACCGGCGTGCCCGAACGTCCCGGCGCCTGGCTGATGGCGAGCGCCAAGCGCCGCGCGCTCGACCACCTGCGCCGCCGGACGATGCTGGCCCGCAAGCACGCCATGGTCGCCCACGAGCTGGAGAGCGAGCAGCAGGCCATGCCCGACCTCGACGCCCCCCTCGATGACGACATCGGCGACGAGATGCTGCGGCTGGTGTTCACCGCCTGCCACCCGCGGCTGCCCCGCGAGGCCCGCGCCGCCCTGGCGCTGCGGATGGTCTGCGGCCTGACCACCGCCGAGATCGCCCGCGCCTTCCTGCTGCCGGAGGCGACCATCGGCCAGCGGATCGTGCGAGCCAAGCGGACGCTGTCGGAGTCGGGCCTCGCCTACGAGACGCCCCGCGGCGAGGAGCTGTCACAGCGGCTCGGCTCGGTGCTGGAGGTCGTCTACCTGATCTTCAACGAGGGCTACACCGCCGCCCGTGGCGAGGACTGGCTGCGCCCACAGCTCTGCAACGAGGCGCTGCGCCTGGCCCGGGTGCTGATCGCCGTGGCCCCGCAGGAGCCGGAGGCCCATGGTCTGCTGGCGCTCATGGAGCTCAACGCTTCGCGGGCGGCCGCGCGCATCGGTCCGGACGGCGATCCGATCCTGTTGCTTGACCAGGATCGCCGCCGCTGGGACCAGCTGCAGATCCGCCGCGGGCTCGTCGCCCTGGCCCGCGCCCTGGCGCTGGGCGCCGCCGACGGGCCCTACGTCCTGCAGGCCTCCATCGTCGCCTGCCACGCCCGAGCGGCAGAGGCGACCGAGACCGACTGGCCGCAGATCGCCGCCCTCTATGGGCGGCTGGCCGCCGTCGCCCCCTCGCCGGTCGTCGAGCTGAACCGCGCCATCGCCGTCGGCATGGCCCAGGGCCCGGCTGCGGGGCTGGCCCTGGTCGAGCGCCTGGCGGGCGAGCCGGCGCTGGCGGCCTACCATCTGCTGCCCAGCGTCCGCGGCGACCTGTTGCTCAAGCTCGGCCGGCGGGACGAGGCCCGTGCGGCTTTCGAGGCCGCCCTCGCCCTGGCCGAAAACCGCCGCGAACGCGACCTGCTGCGCCGCCGCGCCGACGAGGCGGCGGCCAGTCCCTAGCGCATCGCGTCGGCGATCTGGCGGGTCGTCTCCTCAGGCGAGATGCCATAGGGCAGCACGCGGTCGAACTGGCCCTTGGGGTTCATCAGATAGGCCGGGGTCGAGTGGTCGATCAGGTAGTCCGAACCTTCGCCGTTCTTCTTGTAATAGACCCGATAGGCCTTGGCCGCGGCGGCCACCTGCTCGGGCGTGCCGGTCAGCCCGATGGTCCCCTTCGGGAACACCTCGTTGGAGAGGTAGGTCTTGATCTGCTCGGGGGTGTCGCGCTCCGGGTCGACCGAGATGAACACCACCTGGAACTTGTCGGCCTTGGGGCCCAGCTGCTGCTGGGCCGCGCCCAGCACCTGCATGGTCGTCGGGCAGACGTCGGGGCAGTAGGTGAAGCCGAAGAACACCGCCGACCACTTGCCCTTGAGGATTTTCTCGTCCACCGGCTTGCCGTTCTGGTCGACCAGCTGGAACGGGCCGCCGACCAGAGCCGTTCCGGAGCTCGACCCGCCTGCGCGCTGTCCGTCGAAGACGCCCGCCCGCCAGGCGAGCGCGCCCATCAGGATCAGACCGACCACACAGGCGGCGACAAGGATGAGATTGCGGCGGGACATGGTTGACCTTTGGGGCTCGTCAGGCGCGGCGTTAGGGGCGATGCTCGCAGCATGATGGCGTCCATACGGAACCCGTCGCCGTCGCAGCCGTCGCCCGGTCTCGATAGGCAAACCGCCGACCCTGCGCAAGGCGTCGCCGACCTCGGCGCGGCCGGTTGGGGGGCCGAGGACTGGAGTCTGGCCGGCGCACATGGCGGGCGGCTGCGGATGCGCACCCTGGTCACCCTGCGCTGGATGATCATCGCAGGCGAGCTGCTGATCTTCGCCCTGGTCGGGCTCGTGCTCGGCTTCGAGGCCCCCTACACGCTCTGCTTCACCGTCATCGGCGCGGCGGCCTGGGTCAATCTGCTGACCGGCGTCGCCTGGCCCGGCCAGCGGCTGATCGGCGGCTGGGAGGCGGTCGCCCAGCTCGGCTTCGACATCGGCCAGATCTCGCTGCTGCTGTACTTGACCGGCGGCGCCGCCAATCCCTTCATCCTGATGGTGCTGGCCCCGGTGACCCTCGGCGCGGCGACCCTGGCCCCGCGCTGGGTGAATCTGCTGGCCGGGCTGGCCATCGCCGCCTCGCTGCTGCTGGCCTTCGTGCACGGGCCGCTGCCGTCGCTGAACGGCTCCTTCACCGAACTGCCCACCGCTTTCATGATCGGGGCGGCCATGGCCAACGTCGCCGGGATCGTGGTCATCGCCGGCACCGTGCGCCAGGCGGCCGAGGAGTCATCGCGCATGGCCCTGGCGCTCGACGTCACCCAGGCGGTGCTGGCCCGCGAGCAGCGGCTCTCGGCCCTCGGCGCCCTGGCGGCGGCCGCCGCCCACGAACTGGGCACGCCGCTGGCGACCATCTCCATCGTTTCCAAGGAGCTGGCCCGTGAGGCCCCGACCCCCAGCGTCAAGGAAGACGCCGACCTGCTGATCGCCCAGGCCGAGCGTTGCGGCGAAATCCTCAAGCGGCTGACCGACGCCCCCGCCGCCGCCTCCGACGAGGTGCACGAGCGGATGAGCCTGCTGCAGCTGGTCCACGAGGTGATCGAGCCCCAGGCCGAGGTGAAGGGCGTGCGGGTCGAGGCCATCGTCTCCGGCGCGCCCGGCGTCGCCGCCCCGGACATCTGGCGCATGCCCGAGGTGCTGCACGCCATGACCTCGTTCGTCGAGAACGCCGTCGACTTCGCCGCCTCGGAGGTGCTGGTCACCGTCCGCTTTGACGCCGACACCATCAGCGTCCAGGTCCGCGACGACGGCCCGGGCTTCGCCCCGGAGGTGCTCGCCAAGCTCGGCGAGCCCTATGTCACCAGCCGCCCCGGCGTCGCCGGCGGCCGCACCGGCCATGTCGGCATGGGACTCGGCTTCTTCATCGCCAAGACCCTGCTGGAACGAACCGGGGCCACAGTGACTTTTCAGAACGGCAGGCCGCGCGGAGCCGTCGTTGCGGCCAAGTGGCCTCGCGCGCGTATCGAAGTGAGGCCGCCGCCCGCGTGAAGACACTTGCGAAGCTGCGACAAGCAGCGACATGATGCCGCAGGAGGCGGGTGATCAGAACGCCCCTATCGGAGGTTGCGCATGACCGATCTCTCCGCCGATATCGCCGCCCTGCCCGACAGGAGCCTGCTTGTCCTGGATGACGATGCGCCGCTGCGCACACGGCTCGGCCGGGCGCTCGAGCAACGCGGATTCGAGATCGTTCTAGTCGGCAGCGTCGCCGAGGCCCTGGCCGCGGTGAAGGCCAGTCCCCCCGCCTACGCCGTGCTCGACATGCGGCTGGAGGACGGCACCGGGCTGAAGGTGGTGGAGGCGGTGCGCGAGGCGCGCCCCGACGCCAAGGTCGTCATGCTGACCGGCTACGGCAACATCGCCACCGCGGTCGCCGCGGTGAAGTCGGGCGCCATCGACTACCTCTCCAAGCCGGCCGACGCCGACGACGTCGCCCGCGCCCTGCTGGCCCGCAAGGACGAAGCCCCGGCCCCGCCGGAAAACCCGATGAGCGCCGACCGCGTCCGTTGGGAGCACATTCAGCGGGTCTACGAGCTCTGCGGCCACAACGTCTCGGAAACCGCCCGGCGGCTGAACATGCACCGCCGCACCCTGCAGCGGATCCTGGCCAAGCGCGCGCCGCGCTAGGGGCCGCGCCCGTCACGCGCCGAGCTCGGTCGCCGCCACCCCCATCGCCCGCATCGCCGCCAGCCGTGCGAAGGCGATGGTCAGGGCCTTGCGCCGGGCCGGTGCCAGCGGCGTGGCCGGCGCCTCGCGCAGCACCGCCCCGCCGAAGCCGTCGCAGACGATCAGCCCCGGCTCCTCCGGCAGGATGTGCTGTGGAAACTCCGGCGCCACGGCGAAGGCGAAGCGGTCGCAAAAGGGCAGGTACTCATGCCACTTGCGATCGACGCGATAGTCCTCGATCCCCGACTTCACCTCGATGATCGCCAGTTCGCCCTTGGGCGACAGCGCCATCAGGTCGGCGCGCCGGCCGTTGGGCAGGGTGACCTCCGCCAGCGGCGCATAGCCGAGATCGACCAGCAGCCGCACGGCCCCGCGGGTGACGTTGGCGGTGATCTCCGGCCGCGTGATGGTGACGATGGCGACGTCCATGCCGAAACCATGTTCCGGTTTCGTTCGGGGCGCAAGGCTCGTCAGTTGCGGGCCGGCTGCGGGAACTCCAGCCGCCCGACGTCGTAGCCAAGCTGCTTGAGGCGGCCGACCGCCTGGCTCTTCACGCCCGGCGGCAGGGTCGGGCGCTGCGACATCAGCCACACCGAACGGCCGCCCGGCGTGCCGAGGATCAGCCAGCCCTGGTCGGCGCGGTGGTCGAGCACCCAGTATTCCTGCCGCACCAGGCCGTTGAAGAAGGTCATCTGCAGCTTGGCGTTGGTGCGGGTGTCGAGGACCTTGGCCTTGGCCTTCCATTCGGTGACCGGGGCCGACAGCGAGCCCTTGTGACAGGCCTGCACCACCGCAAATCCGTCGGAGACCCGCTGCCAGTCGGAAGTGCCGCCCTGGCAACCGGTCTGGATCTTGTTGGGCAGCCGCGCGACCTCGTACCAGCGGCCCATCATCTTGGTCAGCTCGATCTTCTGGGTCGGCGGGGCCGGCGCCGCCAGGGCGGAGCCTCCGACGAGGGCGAAGGCGAGGACCAGGGTGGCGAGTGCGCGCATAGCAGAGGTGGGGCTCGGTTGAATTGGTAAGGCCCGCGGAATCTCCCGCGGGCCTTCATGTAGTATCAACGCAGAATTTGGCGCTTCCGGGGCGCTGCGTCTACTCCGCCGCCAAGGTCACGTTGGCGGCGATGCGGTCCTTGAAGTTGATCTTCTGGAGGTACTTGATCCCCTCCTCGGCGATGTCGTCGCCGACCATGCGGTCGCCCTCGGCCTTCAGCTCCTCCATGTCGACATACATGCCGTAGAAGGCGCGCGTGCGGTCGGTGATGATTCCGGCGTTCAGCAGTGTCTTGATCAGCACCCGGAAGATGTTGGTGCTTTCCTTCATGTCCTCGCGCCGCACCTCGTCGGTGGCGATCGCCTGGATCTCCTCCAGCACCTTGGCCGGATCGAGCCCGAACTCCTCGTAGAGCGCGGTCTGCTCGCTGGGCGAGACCAGGTTGAACAGCAGGATCTGGAAGCAGTGCGCGGCCCAGTCCTCGACGATGGCGTGCTCGGCTTCCGACAGCTTCGGGATCGTCCGATCGGCCCAGATCTTCCCGAATTTGTGGTGGAAGGCCTCGTCGGTCATCACCAGCTGCATCAGCTGGCGGCCAAGCGGGTCGTTGAGCTTCTGATAGAAGGTGGCGAAGGCGCCCATCGCGAGCCCTTCGACCAGCATCTGCATGCCGATGATCTTCTTATAGACCTCCGGGCTGGCGATGATGTCGACCAGCAGGTCCTGCAGCACCTTGCTGCACTGGATCGGCCGGCCCCAGCGGGCCTTGATGTACTTGGCGAAGGCGGTGACGTGGCGCGCCTCCTCGCGGGTCTGGTTGGCGGCGTACTCCTGCGCGCCCTGGTCCAGCAGCACGTGGCACAGGCTGGCCGACAGGTTCAGCGCCCCCTGCTCGCCGTGCAGGATCGACGAGAACGAATAGAGCAGCGACTTGTTGACGAACTGCGCCCGCAGTTCGGGCGTGTTCAGCTTGGCCTTCACATAGTCGGTGTGCAGCGCGACGTTCAGGTCCTCGCTGACCAGCGGCTGGCTCTGCATGTCCCACGGCGCGGAGAAGTCGATGTACTTGGGGTCCAGCGGGTCCCAGAAATGGTCGTGGGTGGCCGAGATGATCTTGTCGAAGGCGCTCGAGCGGTTGTTGTAGCGGTCGAGGTCGAGCATCGACTCGAAGTCGTCGGGCGCGACGGCGTCGTAGAGGATGTCCTTGGTGATGTTGCCGTCAGCGGCCATGACGTCTCTCCCTTGGCTCTGATCCCGAGCTTTGGACGAAACTCCAACACCGATGGTTCGGAGCGTCAAAGGAAAATGACGCACCCGTCAAATTTGTAATGATCGCTGATCAGCTAGGCCGCGAACCTAAGCGGTGCGGGGCCCCAGCAGGATGATCCCGGCCCCGACGATGCATACCGCCGCCCCGATCAGATCCCAACGGTCGGGCCGCACGCCCTCCACCGCCAGCAGCCAGACCAGCGAGGCGGCGACATAGATCCCGCCATAGGCCGCATAGGCCCGCCCTGCCGCCGCCGCGTCCACCAGGGTCAGCAGCCAGGCGAAGGCGATCAGGCTGGCGATACCGGGCGCGATCCACCAGACCGGCTTGCCCTCGCGCAGCCACATCCAGAACGAAAAGCACCCGGCGATTTCGGCGGCGGCGGCGGCGATGTAGATGAGCGCGGTCATGGGGGGAGATGGCCGCATCGCCTCGCCAAGCACAACCGGTGTCCTCCCGGTTTCGGCGCAGCCGAAGACCGGGACCCATGAACACCGGATGGCGCAGGATGCGGCTCGGCTGCGCCATCTAGGTGAGCTCAGGCGCGAATAGGTCCCGGTCTTGCTTCGCAAACCGGGATGACACTGGAGAGATGCTCCCCCGCTGGGGAGCTGTCAGCCGACGGCTGACTGAGAGGACGACTAACCTCCCCCAGGACATGAGGAACCGAATGTCGTCGTCCCAAAACGAAAACGGCGCTCCAGCCGAAGCCGGAGCGCCGCTCATACACGCGACTGTGCGGGTCGCTTGTTATTCCGCCGCGATCGAGATCGTGCCCGCCAGGCGGTCCTTGAAGTTGATCTCCTGGAGGTACTTGATGCCCTCCTCGGCGATGTCGTCGCCGACCATCCGGTCGCCCTCGCCCTTCAGTTCCTCGATGTCGACGTACATCGCATAGAAGGCCTTGGTGCGGTCGGTGATGATGCCGGCGTTGAGCAGGGTCTTCACGAGCACCCGGAAGATGTTGGTCTGCTCCTTCATGTTCTCGCGGCGGGTCTCGTCGGTGACCATTTCGGCCATTTCGGCGATCACGCGGTCCGGATCGAGGCCGAACTCCTCATAGAGGTCGCGCTGCTGGCTGGGCGAGACCAGGTTGAACAGCAGGGTCTGGAAGCAATGCGCCGCCCAGGTCTCGATGATCTCGTGCTCGGCCTCGGTCAGGTGCGGGATGGTGCGGTCGGCCCAGATCTTCCCGAACTTGTGGTGGAAGGCCTCGTCGGTCATCACCAGCTGGAGAAGCTTCTTCCCCATCGGGTCGCGGATGTTGTTGAAGAAGGTGGCGAAGGCGCCCATGGCCAGGCCTTCGACCAGCATCTGCATGCCGATGATCTTCTTGTAGACCTCAGGGCTGCCGATGATGTCGACCAGCAGGGTCTTCAGGGTGGGGCCGCACTCGACCGGACGGCCCCAGCGGGCCTTGATGTACTTGGCGAAGGCCGTGACGTGCCGGGCTTCTTCGCGGGTCTGGTTGGCGGCGTATTCCTGCGCGCCCTGGTCCTTCAGGACGTGGCAGAGGCTGGCCGACAGGTTCAGCGCGCCCTGCTCGCCGTGCAGGATCGACGAGAACGAGCGCAGGGTCGACTGGTTGATGAACCGGGTGCGGGTCTTCGGGTCCGACAGGTGGTTCGACACGTAGTCGGTCGACAGCGAGATGATCATGTCCTCCGGCAGGAGGGGCTCGTTCTCCATGTCGAACGGCTCGTCGAAGTCGATGTACTTCTTGTCGAGCGGATCCCAGAAGTGATCGTGGGTGGCCGAGATGATCTTGTCGAAGGCGGTGGAGCGCGCGTTGTAGCGGTCCAGCTCCAGCATCGACTCGAAGTCGTCGGGCGCGACGGCGTCGTAGATGATGTCCTTGGTGATGTTGCCGTCGGCGGCCATCGGCTCTTCCTCCTGACAAGGCGCGCATCGGCGCCCACTGTTTCCTCGTTGAAAAAGCCTCCCCCGAGAACAGCGATCCGTCAAGGAAAATGACGGCAGCGTCACTTTTAGGAGCCGCTGTCAGCTCGCGGGGCTTGCCCACGCGGTCAGCCCCCGGCGACTCGACACACCTTTGGTGTAGTGCTTTCAATGTTCCATCGAAGGTGGCCCTCATGCGACGTCTTGCGAGGACATTGGCCGCGCTGCTGTTGGCTGGGCTCTCCGCAACGCCTGTCGCCGGCCAGCAGGTCGATCCCGCCGGGGCCAGCCTGCGGCTGATGCGCGAGACCCGGATCGAGGGCCGGCGCGCGCTGATCGTCACCGCCGACCTGTTCTACTGCTATCCGCCGACCAAGGCCCTGATCGTCGTGCCGACCGGCTATGTCACCGACTTCGCCTCGGTGCCGGCGGCCGCGCGCTCGGTCATCAGCGAATTCGGCGACCAGGCCGAGGCGGCGATCGTGCATGACTGGCTCTACGCCGTCGGCGAGCCCGACCGGCGACTGGAGGCCGACCAAGTCTTCCGCTTCGCCATGCGCGAGCAGGGCGTCTCGGCCCCGACCGCCACCATCGCCTACAACGCCGTCCGCTGGTTCGGCGGCGGGGCCTACGGCCGACCGGACGAATGGCTGAAGCGCTTCGGCGATCCGCAGACCGGGCGCTATGCGCCGCCGCCGGTCGCCCGGCCCAGCCACGGCGTGGTCGCGACCCTGGCCTCCTGCGACCTGCTCGAACAGCCCGCTTCGCTTGCCGCGCTCAAGGCCCAGTACGGCTCGGCGCTCTGGCCGCGCCCGGCGCCTTAGTCCGCCGCATCCTCGATGGCGTGGATGTCGTCGTCACTCAGGCCGAAGTGGTGGCCGATCTCGTGGACCAGCACGTGGCTGACCAGTTCGGCCAGGGTGACGTCGCCGCGCTCGGCCCATTCGTCGAGGATGGCGCGCCGATAGAGGAAGATCCGGCTCGGCCCCGGCGTCGGGTCGAGCACCGAGCGGTGGCCGATGTGCACGCCGCTATAGAGCCCCGACAGCTCGAACGGGTTTTCGATGCCAAGCTCGTCCAGCACCTCGTCGCTGGCGAAATCGTCCACCCGGAAGACCACGTCCCCGGTCAGCTTGCGGAACTCGGCCGGCAGGGCGGCGAAGGCGGCCTGCGCCAGGGCGGCGAGGTCGTCGAGGGAGGGCGCGCGGCCCGCATAGGGATCACTCATCAGGCACGACTATATGGGGAGCCTCAGGCAGGCGCGTCTCGAAAAGTCCGATGTCGAGCGGCTGCTGCGGCTTCACCGCCATCAGCGGCTGGCGGGTGAGGGCGCGCAGGGTGTCGCGGTCCATGTCCTCCCCGCCCTTGCGCCGGGCCTGCCGCGCCTGGGCGTCGCCGGCGTGGCGCAGCGGCGCGCCGCCGATCCGCCAATAGGAGATCATCGCCCGCCAGACGGTCGGCGGCGGCGGGGCGGGCGCCGGCCAGCGATGACCGTCCTCGAAGGTCGGGGCGACCGGCGCCGGCGCGCGCGTCCGCTTGCCGCCGCGCGGCGCGGCCATCTCGGTCAGCTGGATGAAGCGATCCTCGGCCGCCAGGGTGGTGATCCGGCCCGCCCGGTCATCCTCGATCCGGCCGGCCAGGGCGTCCAGCGCCGCCTCGCGGGTCGCATAGACCGGCCCTAGCGGCTCGGTCAGGAAGGCGACGGCCTCACCCGCCAGCGTCGCGGCGTCGCGCTCGCGGGCCGCGCGCCCCTTGGGCGCGGCGAAGGCCTGCGCCGCATCGGCGGCCACGGGATAGAGGATGGCGGTCATGACCTCCCGATCATCGCCGAAATGCGCGGACCAAACTATGGTCGCTTGAGATGATTCGCCGTCTTCGACGACCTGCGGCGACGGAGCGCCGATGAGCGAGCAAGATCTGATCCTGGGGGCCGCCGCCGGCGCGGTGCTGCTCGCCCTCTGCGCCATGTTCTGGCTGGTGGACCAGCGCCGCCGCAACGACGCGCGGCTCCGGTTGCTGCACGCCCGCATCGCCGACCTGGAAGCCGGGGCCGAGGCCGCCCAGGCCTCGGTCGACGCCTTCGATTCGGCTCTGCTTTCTGTTGAGGACGGCCACGCCCGCCTGACCTCCGGCGAAGAAAGCCTGGCGGTCTGCGCCGAGGCGCTCGGCACGGCCAGCCCCGACCCGCAGGCCGTGGTCGCCGCCCTGATGCGCGCCGATCCCGATCACGCCCGCCGCCTGCGCGCCCTGTTCGAGCGCGGCGAAGCCTGCGCCTTCGAGGTGCAGGGCCCAGCCGGCGTCGTCGCCGTCGAGGGCCGCGCCGCCGGGGCTCTCGCCTGGCTGCGGCTGTCGGCGGTGATCGGCGAGGACGCCGGCCTGCCGACCGCCCCGCGCTTCGCCGCCTTCCTCGCCGCCCGCGCCGCGCCCGCCTGGATCGCCGCCGCCGACGGCGCGCCGGTCTGGGTCAACGCCGCCTGGCTCGCTGCGGCCGGCGTCTCCAGCCTGGACGAAGCCGCCGAGCGCGGCGCCTCGTTCGACAAGGGCGCCGAAAGCCTGGCCAGCGAGGCGGCCAACCTCGGCTCCAAGCGCCAGGCCCTGCGCTGGACCACCCTGGGCGGACGCCGCCGCGCCTTCCAGGTGACCGCCCAGCCGCTCGAAGGCGGCGGGGTCGGCGTCTGGACCGACGACGTCACCGAGACCGAGGAACTGCGCGAGGCGCTCAAGCGCCATGTCGAGGCCCATGACGAGACGCTGAACCACATCGCCGACGCCGTCGCCATCTTCGGCGAGGGCAAGCGGCTGATCTTCCACAACACCGCCTTCGCCGAGTTGTGGGGCCTGGAGCCGGCCTGGCTCGCCGACCGCCCGAGCCACGGCGAGGTGCTCGACCGCCTGCGCCAGCGTCGCCGGCTGCCGGAGACCATCGACTACGCCAAGTGGAAGGCCGCCGAGCTCGACCGCTATGAAGACACCGCCACCGGCCCCGACGACCTCTGGAGTCTGCCGGACGGCCGCACCCTCAAGGTCGGCCGCCAGCCGCACCCGATGGGCGGGGTGGTGCTACTCTTCTCCGACATCACCGGCGAGCTGCGCCTCAAGGCCCAGTACAACGGCCAGATCCAGGTCCAGCAGGCCACTCTCGACAAGCTCAACGACGCCGTGGCCGTGTTCGGCTCCGACGGCCGCCTGCGACTGCACAACGAGGCGTTCGAGCTGTTCTGGAACGTCACCGGCGACCAGCTGAAGGTGGCCCACGACTTCGAGGGCGTGGTCGAGCTCTGCGTGCGCCGGCTGCACGACATGAACTTCTGGCGCGAGCTGAAGGGCCGCGTCGCCGACCCCGATCCGCAGGCCCGCGCCCCGATCTCGGGCGAGGTGAAGACCTCGGACTCGCGCATCGTCGTCTACCAGAGCCGCCCGCTGCCGGACGGCGCCACCCTGATCGCCTTCGCCGACGTCACCGACGCCCGCAAGCTGGAGAGCGCGCTCGCCGACCGCTCGGCCGCCCTGGCCGAGGCCGAGCGCCTGAAGCGCGACTTCGTCGGCAACGTCTCCTACGAGCTGCGCACCCCGCTCACCACCATCATCGGCTACTCCGAACTGCTGGAACGCTCGGGCGAGAACCTCTCGGAACGCGGCCGCGGCCATGCCGCCGCCGTGCGCACCGCCGCCACCCAACTGGCCCGCTCGATCGACGACGTGCTGGACATGGCCCAGATCGACGCCGACGAGATGGCGCTGGACCTCGAGGACGTCCGCGTCGCCGACCTGCTCGGCGAGGCCGCCGCCCGCTGGCAAAAGGAAGCCGAGGCCGCCCAGGTCACCATCAAGGTCGAGCATCCGGCCGACATCGGCCTGCTGCGCGGCGACGTGCGCCGCCTGGCCCAGACCCTGGACCACCTGGCCGAGAACGCGGTGCGCCAGACCCCGCCCGGCGGGGTGGTGACCATCGCCGCCCGCCGCGGCCTCGGCGAGGTGCAGTTGCAGGTCACCGACACCGGCCGCGGCATCCCCTTCCACGTCCAGGCGCACATCTTCGACCGCTTCATCGGCCGCGAGCGCGGCGGTCCGGGCCTGGGCCTTGCCCTGGTCAAGGCGCTCGTCGAACTGCACGGCGGCTGGGTGGCGCTGGAGAGCGAGCCCGGCGCCGGGGCGACCTTCACCTGCCACCTGCCCGAGGCCGCACAGGGCGCAGCCGGTCACCCGGAGCTGAGTTTCTAACCCGCCTTCGTCGCCCAGGTTCGTCGCAATCACGCCATATTGCTGCGCTGCGTTCGAAACGCCGCCGCACCTTGCCGTACAAGGATTTGTGATCGGAACAGCCACGCCAAGCGGAGCCTTTTGGAGCGGCGCCGCGTTTACGCCTTAAGGGGCGTCTACGGTCCCGACTGAACGGAGGTGACCACATGACCGAACAGGCTCAAGCGGACCACGAGTTCAAGACCGAGCTCACGGCTTTGATCCCCCAGATGCGCGCTTTCGCCCGCTCGCTCTGCCGGGATGCGACCGCCGCCGACGACCTGGCGCAAGACGCACTCCTCAAGGCCTGGAACAACCGGGCCAGCTTCGAACCCGGCACCAACATGAAGGCCTGGACCTTCATGATCCTGCGCAACCAGTTCTACTCGGACAAGCGCCGCTCGTGGCGCTCCAGCCAGCTGGACCCGGAAGTCGCCGAGCGCACGCTGGAGGCCGCCTCCAACCCCATCGCCAGCCTCGAGCTCGACGAAGTGCGCCGCGCCCTGGCCTGCCTGCCCGACGACCAGCGCGAGGCGCTGATCCTGATCGGGGCCGGCGGCCTCTCCTACGAGGAAGTTTCGGAAATCTGCGGCTGCGCCATCGGCACCATCAAGAGCCGGGTCAGCCGCGCCCGCGACCGGCTGTCGACGATCATCGAGGACGGCTCCTACGGCCAGGACGACATCCTGCCCTCCAGCGCCATGGCCACCATCATCGCCGAGCTCGACGGCCTGCGTCGGGTCGCCTAGCGCCCTCTTTGGAAGGAGTCGTCTCGGCGCTAGGCTCCGAGACGACCGGGGCGCCCCCATCGTCGTGCAGACACGCTGAGATCAAGGACTGGATTCCGCAGGCCGCCTTCGGTGACGGGCTGGATCGGCCCGATCGAACGAAGGATCAGGCGCATCGCGTCCGCTGGGGACGCGCCTCCGGTCCGGCGCGCACGCGCGTCCGGACCGGGCTATAAGCGCGCGGAAAACGCCTAGTGCTGGCTTTCCGGCATCCGCACGACCAGGCCGTCCAGAGCGTCGCTGACCTTGATCTGGCAGGACAGACGGCTGTTCGGCTCAACGTTCTCGGCGAAGTCGAGCATCGAGTCTTCCATGGCCGAAGTGGAGCCGGTCTTGTCCTGCCAGGCTTCGTCGACATAGACGTGGCAGGTGGCGCAGGCGCAGGCGCCGCCGCAGTCGGCGTCGATGCCCGGGATGTTGTTCTTCACCGCGCCTTCCATGACCGTCAGGCCATTTTTCACGTCGACGACGTGTTCGGTGCCGTCATGCTCGATGTAGGTGATCTTGGCCATTTACTCCCCTTCGTCGCCTGTTAAGCGGCGACCTCTTTCATGGAAACCGTTGGATCAGCAAGCTTCTCGGCATTGATCGGCTTGCGGTTGGCGATGAGCTGCTTGCCCATCATGAATTCCGGGGGCGAGTTGATCGCCTCCACGGACTGCACCTGATCTCCCTTCAGGTGAAACACTGCGAACTTGCCGCTGGCCGGATCCCCGCGCAGCAGTACGCGGTCGGCGTCAAACGGCAGGCCGGCGATCTGCAGCTTCAGGTCATACTGGTCCGACCAGTTCCACGGCACTTCCGGCGTCGGGGCCGGACGACCAGTGATGGCGCTGGCCGCCTGCTTGGCCTGCTCCAGGGCGCTGGGCACGCTCTCGGGGCCGAACATCCGGCCATAGTGCGGCATCGGGCGGTGGGTGACGTCGCCGATCGCAAAGACGCTGGGATCGGCCGTGCGGGCCTCCAGGTCGACCACGATGCCGCGGGCGCACTCCAGCCCGGCGTCGCGGGCGATGTCGTCGTTGGGGATGGCGCCGACGCCCAGCAGCACCAGGTCGCAGGGTTCGACCCGACCGTCGGCCAGCCGCACGCCGGTCACCTTGCCGTTCTCGCCGACGAAGCCGGCGACGCTGGCCCCGAGCAGGAACTGGACGCCGCGGTCGACGTGATAGCCGTGGAAGAAGTTGGACAGCGGCTCGCAGGCGCTGCGGGCCAGGATGCGGGCCTCGCGCTCGATGACCACCGCCTCGGCGCCCAGGGCGCGGGCCGACGCGGCGACCTCCAGCCCGATATAGCCGCCGCCGACGATCGCCAGGCGCTTGCCCGGGCCAAGCGCGGCCTTGATGGCCTCGGCGTCGGCCGCCGTGCGCAGGGTCAGCACCCCTTGCAGGTCTACGCCCTCGATCGGCAGGCGGATGGCCCGCATGCCCGTGGCGATGATCAGGATGTCGTAGGACACGGTCGAACCGTCGGACAGGGTCACGACCTTGTCGGACCGCGCGAGCTTCACCGCCTGCAGGTTCGGCCGGAAGTCGATGTTCTGCTCGGCGTAGAACTCCAGCGGCTTGAGCGCCAGGGAGTCGGCGTCGGCCTCGCCCTTCAGCCAGGCCTTGCTCAGCGGCGGGCGCTGGTAGGGCGGAATCGGCTCGTCGCCGACCATGGTGATAGGGCCCGCATGCCCGTATTGGCGAAGCAACGCGGCGGCGGTGCCACCGGCGTGGCCCGCTCCCAGGATCACAACATGCGCGTCCGACTGGCTCATATAAGCCCCATGCAGAAAAGTGACGGCGGCGTCAACTTTCCAAACACAGTTCGGATCGTTCGCCTCTCCCGAACGTGATAGCCGATAGTGGACCGGTTGCGGCGGCGATCACGCTCGAACTCTGAATTTGGAGCCCTTTTTCACGCTTTAGGCCAGCCGCCCGAAGCCAAAGCGCTCCGGAGAAGCGTCAGACGACGCGATCCACCAGCATTTTCTTGATCTCCGCGATCGCCTTGGCGGGGTTCAGCCCCTTCGGGCAGACCTGGGCGCAGTTCATGATCGTGTGGCAGCGGTAGAGCTTGAAGGGGTCCTCCAGCTCGTCCAGGCGATCGCCCGTGGCCTCGTCGCGGCTGTCGATCAGCCAGCGATAGGCGTGCAGCAGCGCGGCCGGGCCGAGATACTTGTCGCCGTTCCACCAGTAGCTCGGGCACGAGGTCGAGCAGCAGGCGCAGAGGATGCACTCGTAGAGACCGTCGAGCTTCTCGCGGTCCTCCGGCGTCTGACGCCATTCCTTCTGCGGTTCCGGGGTCTCGGTGTGCAGCCACGGCTCGATCGAGGCGTACTGCGCGTAGAACATCGTCAGGTCCGGGATCAGGTCCTTGACCACCGGCATGTGCGGCAGCGGGCTGATCTGGCAGGCCGAACCGGGTGTTTCCTCGTGGCCGTGGGTGCAGGCCAGGGTGTTGCGGCCGCCGATGTTCATCGCGCAGGAGCCGCAGACGCCTTCCCGGCACGACCGGCGGAAGGCCAGGGTCGGGTCGATCTCGTTCTTGATGTGGATCAGAACGTCCAGGACCATCGGACCACAGGCGTCGACGTCGACGTCATAGGTGTCCCAGCGCGGATTCTCGTTCCCTTCCGGGTCGTAGCGGTAGATCCGGAACGTTTTGACGTTCTTGGCCCCGGCCGGGGCCGGATGGTGGCGGCCCTTCTGGACGCGGGAGTTCTTGGGCAGGGCGAGCTGGACCATCAGACGCTTTCCTTGACGGCGGACGCGTTGAGCAGAGTGAGGTGACGGGACATCGACAGGACCTAGTAAACCCGCGCCTTCGGCGGGATGTAGGCGATGTCGTTGGTCATGGTGTAGCTGTGCACCGGCCGGTCATCGATGCGCACCTTGCCGGTGACGTCGTCGAACCAGGTCAGGGTGTGCTTCATCCAGTCCTGGTCGTTGCGGTCCGGATAGTCCTCGTGCGCGTGGGCGCCGCGGCTTTCGGTGCGGTTATGCGCGCCGACCACGGTGACGGTCGCCTGGCCGATCAGGTTGTCCAGCTCGAGGGTCTCGAGCAGGTCGGTGTTCCAGATCAGGCCGCGGTCGGTGACCTTCAGGTCCGGACGCTTGGCGTGCACGGCTTCCAGGCGCTTGACGCCCGAGGCCAGGGCCTCGGTGGTGCGGAACACCGCGGCGTCCTCCTGCATGGCTTGCTGCATCTCCAGGCGCAGGTGCGCCGTCGAGGTGCCGCCGTTGGCGTTGCGCAGCTTGTCGAAGCGGGCCAGGTGACCGTCGGTCATCGAGGCCTTGAGCTCCGGCTGGGTCGCCCCGGCCTTGATCGTATCGGCGCAGCGCAGCGCCGCCGAGCGGCCGAACACCACCAGGTCGATCAGCGAGTTGGAGCCCAGGCGGTTGGCGCCGTGCACCGACACGCAGGCCGCTTCGCCCACCGCCATCAGGCCCGGAACCACCTTGTCGGGGTTGTCGCCCTCGCGGGTCACGACTTCCGAGAAGAAGTTCGTGGGGATGCCGCCCATGTTGTAGTGCACGGTCGGCAGGACCGGGATCGGCTCCTTGGTCACGTCGACGCCGGCGAAGATCTTGGCGCTTTCCGAAATGCCCGGCAGGCGCTCGGCCAGCATCTTCGGATCCAGGTGATCGAGGTGCAGGAAGATGTGGTCCTTCTTCGGACCCACCCCGCGGCCTTCGCGGATCTCGATGGTCATGGCGCGGCTGACCATGTCGCGCGGAGCCAGGTCCTTCACGGACGGCGCATAGCGCTCCATGAAGCGCTCGCCCTCGGAATTGGTCAGGTAGCCGCCTTCGCCGCGGGCGCCCTCGGTGATCAGGCAGCCGGCGCCGTAGATGCCGGTCGGGTGGAACTGCACGAACTCCATGTCCTGCAGCGGCAGGCCGGCGCGCAGGGCCATCCCGCCGCCATCGCCGGTGCAGGTGTGGGCGCTGGTGGCCGAGAAGTAGGCGCGGCCATAGCCGCCGGTGGCCAGGATCACCTGCTGGGCCTGGAAGCGGTGCAGGGTGCCGTCGTCGAGCTTCCACGCGGTCACGCCGCGGCAGACGCCTTCGTCCATGATCAGGTCAAGGGCGAAGTACTCGATGAAGAACTCGGTGTCGTGGGCCAGGCTCTGGCCGTACATCGTGTGCAGCATGGCGTGACCGGTGCGGTCGGCCGCCGCGCAGGTGCGCTGGATCGGAGCCTCGCCGAAGTTCTTGGTCATGCCGCCGAAGGCGCGCTGATAGATCTTGCCCTCGGCCGTGCGCGAGAACGGCACGCCCCAGTGCTCCAGCTCGTACACCGCGGCCGGCGCGTTGCGGCACAGGTATTCGATGGCGTCCTGGTCACCCAGCCAGTCCGACCCCTTGACGGTGTCGTACATGTGCCAGCGCCAGTCGTCCTGGCCCATGTTGCCGAGGCTGGCCGAGATGCCGCCCTGCGCCGCCACGGTGTGCGAGCGGGTCGGGAACACCTTGGTGATGCAGGCCGTCTTCAGGCCGGCCTGGGCGCAGCCCAGGGCGGCGCGCAGGCCGGAGCCGCCGGCGCCGACGACGACGACGTCGAACTTGTGGTCGATGAAATTATACTCGGCCATCAGAAGGCTCCGGAGAAGGCGGCCTTGAGGATCGCGAAGACGCCCAGGGCGCCGGCGAGGACGCAGATAGAATAATTGAGCAGCAGCAGGACGGCCTTGGAGAAGAAGCGGCCGATATAGTCCTCGATGACCACCTGCATGGCGTTCTTCACATGCACCAGGGCGCAGACCAGCAGCACCGCCAGCAGCACGGCGTTCACCGGCTTGGAAATCCAGTAGGCGGCGGCGTCATAGCCCTGGCCGGCGAGCTGAATCGCCACCCAGGCGCCCCAGAGGCCGAGCGGGACGAGCATCACCGCGGTGACGTGTTCGACGATGAAATGGCCCACGCCGTGATGCGCCGAGCCGAGGCCGAGCGCGCGCGAACGGGGGGTGCGAAGGGTCGGACCCGTGGTCATCACAGCACTCCCAGGATGAAGAGGGCGGCCCAGAAGGCCAGGGTGGTCGCCACGGCGAAGGCGATGATCGCGATCGAGCCGGCGTTGGCCTCCGCAATCTTGAAGCCCTTGCCCATGTCCCAGAAGGCCTGGCGGACATTGTAGGCCAGGTTGAAGAACAGCATGAAGGTCAGGGCGAACAGCACCAGCAGCCCCAGCGGCGAGCCGAGCGCGGCGGTGTAGGCGCCGTAGCTCTGCGGTCCGCCGGCCAGCGCCAGCAGCCAGCCCGCCAGCAGCAAAGCCGACAGGTAGAGCCCGAAGATGCTCGCCCGATGGAAGATCGAGGTCGCCATGGTGATGTGCCAGCGCCAGAGCAGCGGCGAACCGATGCCCCCGGTCATCAGGTGCGGTGAGAGCGGGCGTGGGCGAGGTGCGTCGGACATGACGAGCGTATTTCCTGAGTAGGAGGCGGCTCCGCTTTTAAGCCGCGGCCTTCGAGTGTCAACGAAGGCGCAGTCCCGCTCTCTACAGAGCAGCGACCTCCCCTTCGCCAAAGCCGAAGTTTTCGACCTTTTTCTTTTGATGCAATGCGTCTTTCCCGTATGCATCCTTCGCGGGAGACGAAGGATGCGGTTCGACCTGGTTGATTTGCGGCTGTTCTGCGAGGTGGCGGACGCCGGATCCATCACCCGCGGGGCCGAACACTGCGCCCTGGCCCTGGCCGCGGCCTCGACGCGGATCCGCAATATGGAGGACGCGCTGGGCGCGCCGTTGCTGGAACGGTCGCGGCAAGGGGTCACCCCGACGCCGGCCGGCCGCACCCTGCTCAAGCACGCCCGCACCATCCTCTCGCAGACCGCCCGCCTGCGCGAGGACCTCGGCGCCTATGCCGGCGGCCTGTCGGGCGAAGTGCGGCTGCTGGCCAACACCAACGCCCTGACCGAATTCATCCCCGAGGCGCTGAGCCGCTTCCTGGCCGACCATCCGCACGTCAGCATCAACCTCGAGGAGCGGCTCTCCGACGAGATCGTCGGGCTGGTGGCCGAGGGCGTCGGCGACATCGGCATCGTCGCCGGCACCGTCGACATGGGCAGCCTGGAGACCTTCCCGTTCCGCTCGGACCGCTTCGTGGTGGTGACCAGCGCCATCCACCCGCTGGCCCAGCGCAAGTCGATGACCTTCGCCGACGTGCTCGGCTGCGACCTGGTCGGCCTGGACCGCGCCTCCTCGCTGCAGCGGTTCCTGTCGGCCAAGGCCGTACGCGAGGGCCGCCCGCTGCGGCTGCGCGTGCAGCTGCGCAGCTTCGATGCGGTCTGCCGGCTGGTGGAGTGCGGGGTCGGGGTCGGCATCGTGCCGGAAACCACCGCCCGCCGCGCGGCCCGCACCATGTCGCTGGGCATTGTCGACCTGACCGACGACTGGGCGCAGCGCGAGCTCACCATCTGCGTGCGCAGCCTGGCGGGCCTGGCCCCCTACGCCCGCGACCTGGTGGAGAGCCTGCGGTCCGGCTAGTCCGCGTCCTCGGCCAGCCAGTCGGCCGAGCGCATTTCCTGCAGCCGCGAGGCCGTGCGCTCGAACTCGAAGGCGCCGTCGCCCTCCGGATAGAGCTTGGTCGGCTCGGCCTGCGCCAGCACGATCAGCTTGGCGTGCGCCTCGTAGAGCGCGTCGATCAGGATCACGAACCGCCGCGCCTCCTCGCGCCGGTTCGGCGTCAGCATCGGCACGTCTTCCAGGAACAGGGTGTGGAACCGCTCGGCGATGGCGATGTAGTCGTTCGGTCCCAGCGCCACCGAGCACAGGCTGGCGAAGGTCGCTCGCGCCATGCCGCCCTGGGCGTGCGGCAGGTGCACCTTGCGACCCAGCACCTCCAGGATCTCGCCGACCTCCTCCTCGCCGCCCAGCATGTCCTTCCAGAGCGCGTCGAAACTGCGCGCATTGTCGGGATCGTTGGGGCTGAACCAGGTGCCGGCGGCGCGCAGGCGATCCAGCCGATAGTCGTGCGGCCCGGCCACGCTGACCACCTCGACCTTGCTCTTCAGCAGCGCAATGAACGGCAGGAACAGCTGGCGGTTGATGCCGTCCTTGTAGAGCTGGTCCGGCAGACGGTTGGAGGTCGCCACCAGGGTCACGCCGCGGGCGAACAGCGCCTCGAACAGTCGCCCCAGGATCATCGCGTCGGCGATGTCGGTGACCTGGAACTCGTCGAAGCACAGCAGCCGCGCCTGGCCGGCGACCACGTCGGCGACCGGCGGGATCGGATCGTCGCCCTTATGCTGCCCAAACTTCGCCTTCCGCGCCGCCGGATCGCCCTTGCGCCAGGCGTCGATCAGCCGATGGATCTCGCCCATGAAGACGTGGAAGTGGATGCGCCGCTTCTTCTCGACCGGCGCGCAGGCGAAGAACAGGTCCATCAGCATGGACTTGCCGCGCCCCACCGGCCCGATCAGATAGACGCCGCGCTGGCTTTCAGGCTTCTTGAAGAACGAAGCGAAGCCGTTCGGCTCGGCCCGCGTCAGGTCGCCCTCCAGGCGCACCAACGCCGCTAGCGCGGCGGCCTGGGCCGCGTCGGGACGGATCTCGCCCTGCGCCAGGCGGGCGTCATAGGCGGCTTGCAACTGCGACGGCATGGACTTCGCCTAGCCCCTCAGCGCCCCCGCCTCAAGCACGGAACAGGGCGCCGCTTCGGCGGTTGACCTAGTTGCACCCCAGATGAGGAGCCTGCCATGGCCGGAAAGAACCGCGACGCCGCGCCCGACCCCGTCATCGATGGCGAGACCGACCCCGAACTCGAACTCGCCCCGGACGACGCCTTGGAAGACGAGGCCAGCCGCCAAAGCTTCGGACGACGCGCCAGCGGCCATCCCGCCGACCGCGAACACGGCATGAAGACCCGCACCCGCAGCAAGCAGATCGTCAGCGGCCGCCCCTACGCCACCTAACTGGCCAGGCCCAGTTCCCTGCGAACGTGCTTGTAGGTCTCGCGCCGGTCGCAGGCGCAGGCCCGCATCTTGCCGTCCTTGCTCCACCAGACCAGGGTCGGATAGGCGAACCTGACCCCGTTGGCCCTCAGCAGCGGCGTCAGGTCGTCGACCATCTTGCGGCCGGCCTCGACCACCGCCGTGCGCGCCATGTCGCCGTCGGCCGGCGGGAGGCCCGGCGCGGTCCAGGCCGCGGCCGGGGCGTCGTCCCATTGCTCCATCAGCGGCCAGGAGCGGGTCAGCCACAGCTCGGCCACCGTGGCCCGCTCGGCCGGGGTGGACTTGGCCACGCCATTGAGGTCGCGGCGGGCGATCTCGATCACCCGGGTATCGACGTCCGCGGCCTGCAGCAGCGGAAACTCCTCGGCCTTGAAGCGCACGCAGTCGGGGCAGGTGCGGAACGAGACCATGTAGACTTTCGGCCCGGTCTTGCCCGGCGACACCCAACCCGAAGTCTCAAGGATTCTGGCGATCTCGTCCTGATGCTTGGTGATCGTGTGCGGCCGCCAGCGCAGGTCGTAGTTCCACCATGCGAAACCGCCGGCCCCCGCCAGGGCCACGACCAGGGCGAGGATCGCCCAGAGCTGGAACCGCTTCATCGAACCTCCGCCGCGAACCTGCGGCAGCGTAGTTCGATCACCGCATGGTGGGAATCACGAAGGCGCTGTCGTCGGTCATGCCCTCGGGCCAGCGCGCCGTGATCGTCTTGACCTTGGTGTAGAACTTCACGCCCTCCATGCCGTGCTGGTTCACGTCGCCGAAGGCGCTGCGCTTCCAGCCGCCGAAGGTATGGTAGGCGACCGGCACCGGGATCGGCACATTGATCCCGACCATGCCGACATTGACCCGGGCGGCGAACTCGCGCGCGGCGCGGCCGTTGCGGGTGAAGATCGCCACCCCGTTGCCGTACTGGTGGGCGCTCGGCAGGGCCAGCGCCTCCTCGAAGCTCTCGGCGCGGACGATCTGCAGCACCGGGCCGAAGATCTCCTCCTGATAGGTCTTCATCGTCGGCTTGACCTTGTCGAACAGGCTCGGGCCGATGAAGAAGCCCTTCTCGAAGCCCTGCAGCGCAAAGCCGCGGCCGTCGACCACCAGCTCGGCGCCCTCGTCGACCCCGATCTGGATGTAGTCGGCGATCTTGTTGCGGTGCGCGGCGCTGACCACCGGGCCGTACTGGGCCGCGGCGTCGGTCGAGACCCCGACCTTCAGCGTCTCCAACTCGGCGACCACCCGCTCGCGGATCGCCTCGGCGGTCTTGACGCCCACCGGCACGACCACCGGCAGCGCCATGCAGCGCTCGCCGGCCGAGCCATAGGCCGCGCCGACCAGGTCCTTGACCGTCTGGTCGAGGTCGGCGTCCGGCATGACGATGCCGTGGTTCTTGGCCCCGCCCATCGCCTGGACGCGCTTTCCGTGCGCCGCGCCGGTCGAATAGACGTAGTGGGCGATGTCGGACGAGCCGACGAAGCTGACCGCCGCGATGTCCGGATGGGTCAGGATCGCGTCGACCGCGACCTTGTCGCCGTGCACCACGTTGAGCACGCCGGCCAGGTCCATGCCCAGGTTCGCCCCGGCCTCCATGAACAGCTGCGCCAGCCGCACCGGAACGCTCGGGTCCTTTTCCGACGGTTTCAGGATGAAGGTGTTGCCGACCGCGATGGCGATCCCGAACATCCACATCGGGATCATGGCCGGGAAGTTGAACGGGGTGATCCCCGCCGCCACGCCCAGCGGCTGGCGCATCGAATAGACGTCGATGCCGGGGCCGGCGCCCTCTGTGTACTCGCCCTTCAGCGCATGCGGGATTCCGCAGGCGAACTCGATCACCTCCAGCCCGCGCTGGATGTCGCCCTTGGAGTCGGCGATCACCTTGCCGTGCTCGGACGACAGCAGCGCCGCCAGCTCGTCCATGCGCGCCTCGACCAGGCGCTTGAACTCGAACATCACCCGCGCGCGGCGCTGCGGGTTGGTCGCCGCCCAGGCCGGTTGCGCTTTCAGCGCGGCCTGCACCGCGGCGTCGAGCTCGGCCGGCGTCGCCAGGGCGACTTTTGCCTGCACCTCACCGGTGTTGGGGTCGAAAACTTCGCCGAACCGCCCGGACACGCCAGGCTGAGCCGCACCGGAAATGAAGTGTTGGATGTCGCGCATACCGGCGTTGTAGGCCCTCCGAAGAGGCCTGGGTAGACGTCACCCAACGTGAGCACGGCGGTGTTTTCGCCCTCGGCTTGCTCCGGCGCGGCGGGCCGTCGCATTCTGCGCGTCCGATGACGAGCCTTTCGCCCACCGCCTCCGCCCTGCCTGCCGCCGGCGCCTATCACGACCACATCGTCGATACGCTGATCGCCGAGCGCGCGCCGCGGCTGTCGGGCGGCGCGCTGTGGCCGCTGGTCCGGCCGGCGCTCTACAAGATCCTGGACTATCGCAAGGCCCGGGCCATGGCCGACGCCATCGCCCCGCTGCCCGGCCGCGCCGCCCTCGACTACGTCTCCGACCTGCTCAGCGTGCAGGTCGAGGCCCGCGGCCTGCAGCATGTCCCGTCGAAAGGGCGCGCGATCTTCATCTGCAACCACCCGACCGGCATCGCCGACGGCATCGCAGTGTTCGACGCGCTCAAGCGCCTTCGGCCCGACATCTGCTTCTACGCCAATTCCGACGCCCACCGCGTCGCGCCGCATTTCGACGAGGTGCTGATCCCCGTCGAGTGGGTCGAGGCCAAGCGCACCCGCGAACGCACCCGCCTGACCCTGCAGCTGACCCGCCAGGCCATGGAGGACGAGCGCGCCCTGATGATCTTCCCTGCCGGCCGCTTGGCTAGGCGCGGCCCAGGCGGCGTGCTCAGCGATCCCGAATGGATGCCCAGCGCCATCTCGCTGGCCCGCAAGTACGAGGCGCCGGTGATCCCGATGCACCTCAGCGGCCCCTCCTCGACCCTGTTCCACTTCTTCAACCGCTTCTCGAACGAGCTGCGCGACATCACCCTGTTCCACGAACTGCTGAACAAGCGCGGCCGGAAGTTCTCGCTGATCCTCGGTCCGCCGGTGCCGCCCGACGCGCTCGTCGTCGACGCGGTCGCCGCCACCGAGGCGCTGAAGGCCTATGTCCGCACCCTGCCGCAGCATCCCGAAAGGCCGTTCGCATGATCACCCAGGCCGAAGGCGACTTCCGGCTCGATGACGAGGCCGCCACCGGGCGGCTGGGCGCGGCCATCGCCGCCGAGCTGAAGCCGGGCGAGGCGATCTGCCTGACCGGGCCGCTGGGGGCCGGCAAGTCGACACTGGCCCGCGCCCTGGTCCGCGCCCTGACCACCGCGACCGAGGACGTGCCCAGCCCGACCTTCACCATCGTACAGTTCTACGAAGGCGCGCGGCTGAAGGTCGCGCACTTCGATCTCTACCGTCTGACCTCGGCCGACGAGGCCTATGAGATCGGCCTGGACGAGGCGCTCGAGGACGGCGCGGCGGTGATCGAATGGCCCGAGCGCCTGGAGGGCCATCTTCCCCCCGACCGACTTGATGTAGAGATCGTCGTCGATGAGTCGCCGGACGGCGGGGAGGCGCGGCGCGCCCGGCTGACGCCGGCGGGCGCCTGGGAAGGACGTGGACTTGAATTCCGATCGTGACGGCCGCAAGGCCGAGTTCCTGAAGGCGGCGGGCCTGGCTGACGCCCGTCGCGAGCTGCTGGCCGGCGACGCCTCGACGCGCGCCTACGAACGCCTGCATCGCGCCGACGGCTCGACCGTCATATTCATGGACCAGCCGCCGGCCGCCGAGAGCGCGGTCTGCCCGCCCGGCGCCAGCGAGGCCGAACGCCTGGCCATGGGCTACAACGCCGCCGCGCGCCTGGCCGCCGGCTCGGTCGCCGCCTTCGTCACCACCGCCGCCTGGTTGCGCGACCATGGCCTCTCGGCCCCGAAGATCCTCGCCCACGACATCGACGCCGGCCTGGCCGTGCTGGAAGACCTCGGCGATGGACTGTTCGCGACCCTGATCGCCGACGGCGAGCCCGAAGCCCCGCTCTACGAGGCCGCCGTCGACGTCCAGATTCAGCTGCAGGAAACCACCCCGCCCGACGTGCTCGTCGCCGACGGCGCATCCTGGCCGCTGCTGACCTACGACGCCCTGGCCCTGAAGGTCGGGACCGACACCTTCCTCGAATGGTGGCCGCAGTTCGCGCAGATCGCGGCCTTTTCGCCCGACGCGGTCGCCGAGTGGGACGCCCTCTGGGGGCCGGTGTTCGCGCGCGGCGCGGCCGGCGCCAGCGTCTTCACCCATCGCGACTTCCACGCTCAGAACCTGCTCTGGCTGCCGCAGCGCGCCGGCGTCGCCCGCGTGGGCCTGCTCGACTTCCAGGACGCCCTGCGCGCCCACCCGGCCTGGGACCTCACCCATCTGTTGCAGGACGCCCGCCGCGATGTCTCGCCCGAACTGGAAGCGGCGATGCTGGACCGCTTCCTGGCCGCACGCCCGGCCCTCGATCGCGAAGCTTTCATCCACGACTACCGCGCGCTGGCCGCCTCCAACGCCGCGCGCATCCTCGGCCGCGTCTTCGCCCGCCAGGCCCTGCTGGGCCGCCGCCAGTACGAGGCCTTCATGCCCCGCACCTGGCGCTACCTGGAACGCAACCTGACCGACCCGTCGATGGCCGGCCTGCGGGCCTGGTTCGACCGCCACGTCCCGACCGAGGCCCGCCGATGAGCCAGATCAAGACCGCCATGGTCCTGGCCGCGGGCCTGGGCACCCGCATGCGGCCGCTGACCGACGAGCGCCCCAAGGCCCTGGTCACCGTCGCCGGCAGGCCGCTGATCGACCACGTCCTCGACCGGCTGGTCGCGGCCGGGATCGAAACCGCCGTGGTCAACGTCCACCATTTCGCCGACCAGATGGAGGCCCATCTCGCCGGTCGGCGCGACATGAAGATTCTCATCTCCGACGAGCGGGCCGCCCTGCTCGACTCGGGCGGCGGCATCAAGCACGCGCGCCATTTGCTGGGCGACGACCCGATCCTGATCGCCAACATCGACTCGCTGTGGATCGAGGGGGAGACCCCGGCCCTGGAAACCCTCAAGGCGACCTGGAACCCGGACGCCATGGACCTCTGCCTGCTGCTGGTCCGCCGCGGTCACGGCATCGGCTTTGAGGGGCCGCAGGGCTTCTTCATGGACGAAGCCGGCCGACTGACCCACTCGGCCAAGCCCGAGCCGCCGACGCCCTACGCCAATGTCGGCTTCCAGATCCTCAAGCCCCAAATCCTCGACGGCGAGCCGGACGGCGCGTTCTCGATCGTGCCCGTCTGGTGGCGGCTGTCTGAACAGGGCCGCCTCTACGGCGCCGTCATGGACGGCTTCTGGATGCACGTCGGAGACCCCGCCGCCCGGGAGGCGGCCGAGGCGAAGCTCCGGTGACGGGCGCCCCCCGCCAAGGGTGTCATCCCGGTTTCGGCCGCAGGCCGAAGACCGGGGCCCATGGACACCTGATCGCGCAAGCAGCTGCGCGGCCTCTCTTCCACCTGGCCCTTGCGGAGCGAATGGGTCCCGGCCTTCCGCCCTGGTTCAGCCGGGATGACATCTGGGGCTCGAAGACCCCATGACCCTCTTCGCCCGCCCCGGTCCGCGCTGGTTCAACATCCCTGCCCACCGGCCGTTCGTGCAGGACCTGGCCGCCGGGCTCTATGACGCCCTGACCCCGCTCGGCCCCGACGCGCTGTCGCAGGCGATCATCCTCACCCCGACCCGGCGCGGCGCGCGGGCCCTGGCCGACGCCTTCATCGCCGCGGCCGGCGGCAAGGCCGTGCTGCCGCCGCAGATCCGCCCGCTGGGCGATCTCGACGAGGGCGAGCCGCCGTTCGAGCCCGGCGACCTGGCCGTCGAGCTGCCCGCCGCCATCGGCTCCCTGCGCCGCCGCTTCGAGCTGACCCGGCTGGTCAAGGCGCACGAGAAGCAGCTGGGCCGTGAGCTCGACGCCTCCGCGGCCCTGGAACTGGCCGACGCGCTCGGCGGCTTCCTCGACAGCCTGCAGATCGAGGAGGTCAGCGGCGCCGGCCTGGCCGACCTCGTCGGCGCGGACCTCGCCGAACACTGGCGCATCAGCCGCGAGTTCCTGGAGATGGCCCAGGTCGCCTGGCCCGCGCGCCTGGCCGAGCTTGGCCTGGTCGACGTCTCCCAGCGGCGCGTGGCCCTGCTGCGCAAGCTCGCCCAGGCCTGGACCGACCGTCCGCCCCAGGGCGTGCTGATCGCCGCCGGCTCCACGGGCACCGCGCCCGCCACCGCCGACCTGCTGGCCGTGGTCGCCGCAGCCCCGCAGGGGGCCGTGGTCCTGCCCGGCCTCGACGACAGCCTGGCCGAGAGCGCCTGGATCGAGGTCGGCGAGCAGCACCCGCAGGGGGCCATGCGCCGCCTGCTGCACCGCGCCGGGGTCGAGCGCCGCGACGTCATGGAGTGGCCCGCCTCCTTCACCCTCGATTCGCGCGGCCGCTGGCGCCGCCGGGTGATCAACGAGGCCCTGCGCCCGGCCGAACGCACCGCCGACTGGCTGTCGGTGATCGAGAGCCTGCGCCGCGAGGGCGACAAGGACGGCGTCGACGCCATCGCCGAAGGCCTGTCGGGCCTCTCCGTCGTCACCGCCCGCGCCGAGGAAGAGGCCGCCACCGCCGCCGCCCTGCTGCTGCGCGAGGCGCTGGAGACCCCCGGCCGCACCGCCGCGCTGGTCGCGCCCGATCAGGCCCTGGCCCGCCGCGTCGCCGCCAAGCTGGCCCGCTGGGGCGTCGCCGCCGACTCCTCCGCCGGCCTCTCGCTCTCCGGCTGCGCCGGCGGGGTGCTGGCCGGCCTGGTCGCCAAGGCCGCGGTCGATCCGCTTGATCCTGTGACCCTGCTGGCCATTCTCAAGCATCCGCTGGTGCGCCTGGGCCTCGATCCCGAGCACCTGATCGAGGCGCGCGCGGCGCTGGAGCGGGAAGGCCTGCGGGGCCCGCGCTGCACGACCTGGCCAGCCCTCGAGGCGCGGCTCGGCAAGTCCGACATCGCGCTGACCCTGGCGCGTACGCTGCAGGCTGGCCTTGCGCGCCTGATGATCGACACGCCCGATCAACCGCCGGCCGAAGCCGCCCAGCGCCTGACTGAGACCCTGGAGGCGCTCGCGGTCGATCCGCTCGGCGACACCGGCGGCCTCTGGGCCGATCATGGCGGCGAGGCGCTCGCCCGGCTGTTGGCCGGGCTGATCGACGAGTCCGAAGGTCTGCCCCATGTCACGCCGCGCGGCTTCGCCGACCTGCTCTCGCGACTGATGGCCGGCGAGAGCGTGCGCACCGGCGGTTCGACCCATCCACGCCTGCGCATCCTGGGCGCCATCGAGGCGCGCCTCACCCGCGCCGACCGCCTGGTAGTCGCCGGCCTGGAGGAAGGCGTCTGGCCGCAGGGCGCGCCGCTCGACCCGTTCCTGTCACGGCCGATGCGCGAGCGCCTGGGCCTCCCGCCGCCCGAGCGCCGCGTCGGCCTCGCCGCCCACGACTTCGCCCAGGCCGCCTGCGCGCCCGAGGTGATCTTGCTGCACTCCGAGCGTCGCGAGGGCGCTCCGGCGGTGAAATCGCGCTGGCTATGGCGGCTGGAGACCCTGGCTCGCGGCGCCGGCGTGCTGCTGCCCGGCCGGCCCGACGTCCTCGACTGGGCCCGCGCGCTCGACGCCGCCCAGGACTACAGGCCCGCCAAGCGCCCGGCCCCTTCGCCGCCTATCGCCGACCGCCCGCGCGAAATGGCCGTCACCCGCATCGAGGCCCTGACCCGCGATCCCTACGCGGTCTGGGCGCGCGACATCCTCAAACTGTTTCCCCTGGAACGGCCCGATGAGGCCGTCGAGGCCCGCGCCCGCGGCACCGCCATCCACAAGGCCTTCGAGCGGCTCGCCGAGGATCACCCCGACCAGTTGCCGCCCGACGCCGCGGCGATCTTCGAAGGCTTCTATGTCGCCGAACTGGAAGCCGCCGGCATGCCGCACGAAGCCCTGGCCCGCGAGACCGCCCTGGCCAAGGAAGCCGCCGCCTGGGTCGCCGACCTGGAGCGCCGCCGCCGCGCCGACGGCCGCACCATCCACGTCGAGCTGAAGGGCGAACTGACCATCGAGGCTCCGGCCGGGCCGTTCACCGTCAACGCCCGCGCCGACCGCATCGAGATCGACCCGCAGGGCTATGGCCACATCCTCGACTACAAGACCGGCAAGGCGCCGTCGAAAAAAGTCGTGGAGACCGGCTTCTCGCCGCAGCTCACCCTGACGGCGGCGATCCTTCAATCCGGCGGCTTCCCGACGCTCGGCCATCCTGAGCCGGGGGAGCTGACCTATCTGGAGATCACCGGCCGCAAGCCCGCCGGACGCGAGGAAGTCCGCGCCCTGCCGGGCGACGAGAGCGCCCTGGCGGCCGCCAACGCCTATGAGGGCCTGGCCAGGCTGGTCGCCCAGTTCGACCATGGCCGCCCCTACGCCTCACGCGTCGCCCCGCAGTTCGTGAAGCTGCACATGAGCGACTACGACCACCTGGCCCGGGTCTTCGAGTGGTCGACCAGCGGCGAGGAGGACGGCGAATGAACGCGATTGCGACCGCCGGCGATCCGCAGCGCCTGGCCGCCGATCCGGCCATCTCGGCCTTCGTCACCGCCAACGCCGGCTCTGGCAAGACCAAGACCCTGATCGACCGGGTCGCCCGCCTGCTCCTCGCCGGGGCGAAACCCGAGACCATCCTCTGCGTCACCTACACCAAGGCCGCCGCCGCCGAGATGCAGCGGCGGCTCTACGACCTGCTCGGCGGCTGGTCGGTCTATGACGACGCCAGCCTCAGCGCCGAACTGGCCAAGCTCGAAGGCCGCACGCCGGACGCCTACGACGCGCGCAGCCTGTCGAAGGCCCGCGCCCTGTTCGCCAGCGCCCTGGAGACGCCCGGCGGCCTGAAGATCCAGACCATCCACGCCTTCTGCGAAAAGCTCCTGCGGCGCTTCCCGCTGGAGGCCGGGGTCTCGCCCGGCTTCCGGGTCATGGACGACAGCGCCAGCGCCGCGGTCGCCGACGCCGCGCGCAAGGCCGTCGCCCGCCACGCCCTGCGCGGCGAGGGGGCGGTGGCGGAGGCCTATGCCCGCTTCTCGGTGGCGCTCGATTTCCAGAGCTTCCAGGGCATGTTCGCGACCTTCGAGTTCCAGCGCGGCCCGCTCGCCGCCTATCTGGGCGCTCAGGGCGGCCTTGAGGGCGCGGTCGAGGACGTCTGGCGCGTCTGCGGCTTCGACGCCCCCACCGACCCCGACGAGGTCGAGGCCGAAGCGCTGGCGCAGATGAACCGCTCGGCCTGGCAGGACTGCGTCGAGGTGCTGGCCCAGGGCGGCAAGGCCGACACCACCAACTCCGCCAAGCTGGCCGCCGCCCTGGTCCCCGGCGCGGGTCTCGACGAGGCGCTAGCGGCCCTCTTCACCGAAAAGGGCGAGAGCACGCCGGTCGCCTGGGTGCAGAAGACCTCCGGCCTCAAGGTCCGCGAGGACCTGCGGTTCTTCCTGCTGGCCGAACAGGACCGCCTGGAGATCGCCCGCGAACGACGCCGCGCCGCCCGCGTCGCCCACGACACCCACGGCGCGCTGATCCTCGCCAGCGCCTACCTCGCCGCCTACGGCATCGAAAAGACCGCCTCCGGCGCGCTGGACTTCACCGATCTTATTGAAAAAACACGCGATCTCGTCGCCTCGAGACCGATGGCCGCCTGGGTGCTCTACAAGCTCGACGGCGGCGTCGACCACATCCTGGTCGATGAGGCGCAGGACACCGCCCCCGAGCAATGGGAGATCGTCCGCGCCCTGACCGAGGAGTTCTTCGCCGGATCCGGCCAGTCCACCCAACGCCTGCTCGAGCGCAACATGTTCGTGGTCGGCGACGAGAAGCAGTCGATCTACTCCTTCCAGGGCGCGCGGCCCGAGCTGCTGATCCAGGAGTTCGAGTTCCACCGCGAGCGCGCCACCGGCGCCGGCTTCCGCTTCGAGCGGGTCGACCTGCTGACCTCCTGGCGCTCGACGCCCCAGGTGCTGGCCTTCGTCGACGCGGCCTTCGCCCCGCCCGAGCTCGCCGCCGCTGTCCTGCCGCGCCTCGAGGCCGAGGCCATCGTCCACCAGGCGGTGCGCTCCGACGCCGGCTGCGTCGACCTCTGGCCGCTGGAGCGCGAGGAGAAGGGCGACGTCCGCGACGCCTGGGACGCGCCGCTCGACGAGGAGGGCCAGGCCAGCGCCAACAAGCGGCTGGCCGAGAAGATCGCCGCCGAGATCGGCGCCCTGATCGAACGCGGCGACGCGGTGCTGGACAAGGAGACCCGCCAACCGCGCCCGGCCACCGCCGGCGACGTGCTGATCCTGGTCCGCCGCCGCAAAGCGCTTTTCGAGGAGATCCTGCGCGCGCTCAAGCACCGCAAGATCCCGGTGGCCGGCGCCGACCGGCTGGCGCTCTCCGAGCACATCGTCTTCGACGACCTGCTGGCCCTGGCCCGGTTCGCCCAGTACCCGGCCGACGAACTGACCCTGGCCGCCCTGCTGCGCAGCCCGTTCTGCGACCTCTCCGACGACAGCCTCTATGCCCTGGCCCACGGCCGCGGCCGCGAGAACCTCGCCGCAGTACTGCGCCGCCGCCGCGACGAGGCGCCCGAGTGGTCGGCCGCCGCCGATATGGTCGAATGGCTGGTCGCCAGCCGCGCCTTGCGGCCCTTCGAGTTCTATTCGCGCCTGCTGGCCCTGCGCGACGAGGGCGGCCGCTCGATGCGCCGCCGCCTGATGGAGCGGCTGGGGGCCGAAGCCGAAGACGCGCTAGATGAGTTCCTGGCCCAGGTGCTGGCCGCCGAGAGCCGCGGGCTCGAGGATCTCGAAAGCCTGGCCGCCGCGCTCGCCAGCCTCGACATCACCGTCAAACGCGAGATGGAGGCCGGCCGCGACGAGGTCCGGGTGATGACCGCGCACGGCGCCAAGGGCCTGGAGGCGCCGATCGTCTTCCTGCCGGAGACGACGCTGGGCCGCACCGCCCGCGGCTCGCCGCTGATGCCGACGCCCGCCGGCGGCTTCCTCTGGAGCACGTCGAAGGGGACCGACTGCGCCGCCTCGCTGGAGGCGCGCGAGTGGCGGGTCAAAAAGGACGAGGACGAGGCTGCGCGCCTGCTCTATGTCGCCCTGACACGCGCCCGCGACCGGCTGGTGCTGTGCGGCCGGGTCTCCGCCACCGCCAAGGAAGAGAACATCAAGGGCTGGTGGGGCGCGGTGGTCGCCGCCTTCGACCACGCTCATGTCGGCGGCGAGAAGCGGTCCATCGTCGGCGGCGGCCGCGAGTTCGTGCGCTTCGGCCCCGATCCGGTCGCCCTGGGCGCGGCCCAGGCGCAGGCCAAGACCGCGGCGTCCCTGCCCGCCTGGGCCCAGGTCGCCCCCCCGGCCGAGGCCTTCGCCCGCTACGCCTCGCCCTCGCAGCTCGGCGAGGACGTGGCCACGCCCGCCACCTCGCCGCTCATCCGCACAGAGGGCCTGGGCCGGTTCCGGCGCGGCGACCTGATTCACCGCCTGCTGCAGATCCTGCCCGACCTTCCGCCCGCAGAACGCGAATCGGCCGCCGTCCGCATCCTCTCGCGCGAACGTGATCTGACCGGCGAGCAGCGCGCGGAGATGACCGCCGCAGCCCTGGGCGTGCTCACCGACGCCCGCTTCTCCGAGGTGTTCGGGCCCGGCAGCCGGGCCGAGGTTTCGGTCGCCGGGACCGCCCGCGGCCTGCCGCCGGGCCTGGCCATTTCCGGCCGCATCGACCGGCTGGTGGTGCTGCAAGACCGTGTCCTAGTGGCGGATTTCAAGACCAACCGTCCCTCCCCCGACCGCATCGAGGACGCCGACCGCGCCTATCTGCGGCAGATGGCGATCTACGCCGCGGTGCTGGAGGACATCTTCGAGGGCCGGCGCATCGAGGCGGCCCTGGTCTGGACCGACGGCCCGAAGCTGATGGCGGTTCCAGAAAACCTGTGGCGTCAGACCCTTGCCGAGCTCCATCGTGAAGGTTGATACCGGAGCCATGCCCGCCTACATCGGCGGATCGAGAGCCGCGGCCAAACGTTCTTCCGGCCGGGCTAAAAGGAGCTTTTCATGAGCACCGTGACGGTCACCGACGAATCCTTCGACAAGGACGTCCTGCAGGCTTCCAAGCCTGTGCTGGTGGACTTTTGGGCCGAGTGGTGCGGCCCCTGTAAGCAGATCGCTCCGGCCCTGGAACAGATCGCCGCCGAACTCGGCGAGCAGGTCACCGTGGCCAAGCTGAACATCGAGGACAGCCCGACGACCCCGTCGCGCTACGGCGTGCGCGGCATCCCGACGATGATGCTGTTCAAGGGCGGCCAGATGACTTCGATGAAAGTCGGCGCCATGCCCAAGCAGAAGATCGTCGAGTGGCTTAACGAAGCCGGCATCTAAGCTTCTGCGACGCAGCCGGGCCTCCCGGCTGCGTCAGCCTTTCGCAGGCGCGGTCGCCATCCAGATGACGTGCCGCGCGCCGCGCTTGCCGCCGGTGGCGCGCACCCCGACCTCTTCCACATCGTAGCCGGCCTTGCGCAGGCGCTTGGTGAAGCGCTCGTCCCGAGCCGACGACCAGACGGCCAGGATCCCACCCGGCCGCAGGGCGCGCCGCGCCGCCGCCAGACCGCTGTCGTTATAGAGCCTGTCGTTGCCGGCCCGGCTGAGGCCCTCGGGCCCGTTGTCGACGTCCAGCAGGATGGCGTCGTAGCTCTCGCGGCCCGACCCGATCAGGTCGCCGACGTCGCCAACGGCGATCGTGAGCCGCGGATCCTTCAGGCACTCGCCCGAAAGGTGGGCCATCGGCCCGCGCGCCCAATCGACGATCTCCGGGACCAGTTCGCCGACCGTGACCTGCGCCGACGGCCCGAGGCTCTCCAGCGCCGCGCGCAGGGTGAAGCCCATGCCGTAGCCGCCGATCAGGATGTGGGGCTTGGGACGGTCCTTCAGGCGCTCGCAGGCCAGGGTGGCCAGCGCTTTCTCCGAGCCGCTGAGCCGGCTGCTCATCAGCTCGATGGCGCCGGCCATGATCGAGAACTCGGTCCCGCGCTGCATGAGCCGCAGCTCACCGCCGTCGTCGGGCACCACAGCGGTGGCGAGGTGAACCCAGGGGATCATGTCGGCCAGGTTTCCGGGCTCATGGCCAGCACCTCGCCGGCGAAATGCAGCCCGCCGCAGATCAGGATGTGCGGGGCCGGACCGGGCATGGCCAGGGCGCGGCGAACGCCCTCGGTGACATCGGCGGCCTCTTGCACGGCAAGCCCCGCCTGAGCGGCGGCCTCGGCCAGTTCGTCGGCCGGGGCGGCGTTGGGCGAGTCGAAGGTGGTCGCGAACACTGTCGGCTTGAGGTCCTGGAACGGCTGGAAGAAGCCCAGCGCGTCCTTGCGGGCGAACATCGCCGCCACCAGCACCAAGGGCCGCGGATCGCGCGCGACCAGCCGCCCGGCCGCCTCGGCCAGGGCGCGGCCCGCATGCGGATTGTGCCCGCCGTCCAGCCACAGGTCGCTGCCGCGCTCGGCCGCCAGCCGCGCCATCGGGCCCTCGGTCAGCCGCTGGAAGCGGCCCGGCCAAACGGCGCTGGAGACGCCCTTGGCCAGGGCCGCCTCGTCGATGCGCGGGTCGCCCAGCGCCAGGGCCGCGGCGACCGCCAGCCCGGCGTTGGCGAACTGATAGCCGCCGAACAGGCTGGGCGGCGGCAGGTCGTAGAGCTGGTCTTCCATCTGCACCAGCAACCGCCCGCGCTCCTCCCAGGCGTCGAAGTCGCGGCCCATCAGCGTGACCGGCGCGGCGAGCTTTTCGGCCTCCTCCAGGATCACCGCCTCGCCTTCCTCCATCTGCCGGGCGACCACCACCGGGCGGCCCTGCTTGATGATGCCGGCCTTCTCCCAGGCGATCTTGGGGAGCTCGGGCCCCAGCATCTCAAGGTGGTCGTAGTCGACCGGGGTGATGACGCTGACGGCGGGGGCGTCGAAGATGTTGGTGGCGTCGAACCGGCCGCCCAGGCCGACCTCGACGATGCACAGGTCGGCGGGGGTCTCGGCGAAGGCCTGGATGGCCAGCACCGTGGTGATCTCGAAGAAGCTGATCGGCTCACCGGCGTTGGCCGCCTCCAGCTTGTCGATCAGCTCGTTCATCCGCGCATCGCTGATCAGTTCGCCGGCCACGCGGATGCGCTCGGCGAACCGCACCAGGTGCGGCGAGGTGATGACATGGACCTTCATGCCCGCCGCCTCGGCGATCGCCCGCAGGTACGAGACCGTCGAGCCCTTGCCGTTGGTGCCGGCCACATGGATCACCGGCGGCAGCTTGCGCTCGGGATGGCCCAGCGCCGCCAGCAGCCGCTCGACCCGCCCCGTCGTCAGGTCGATCAGCGACGGGTGATGCGCCCGCAGCCGCAGGATCGCCTCGTCCGAAGCACGGATGGGATCATACATGAGCGGTGCGCCTGCCAGGACTAAGGGTGGAGACCGCGCGCTCACTAGCCCATTCGCGAGCCACAGCGAAGGCCGCGCGCGGTTTCCAGTCAGATTGGAACGGAAGGCCTAGGCGGCGTTCGAACGCTCGCGCCCCATCATCAGGGTCTTGAGGATCGAACCCAGCACCGGCCGCATCTCGGCGCGGGTCACCACGCGGTCGATCTGGCCGCGCTCGACCAGGAACTCGGCGCGCTGGAAACCGGGCGGCAGGGTCTCGCGGATGGTCTGCTCGATCACCCGACGGCCGGCGAAGGCGACCATGGCGTTCGGTTCGGCCAGATGGATGTCGCCCAGCATCGCATAGGACGCCGACACCCCGCCCGTGGTCGGGTCGGTCAGCACCACGATGTAGGGCAGGCCGGCGGCCTTGACCTCGTTCAGCGCCAGGGTGGTGCGGGCCATCTGCATCAGGGCGAGCGTGCCCTCCTGCATGCGCGCGCCGCCGGCGGCGGTGAAGATCACATAGGGCACGCCGCGCTTCACGGCTTCCTGCGCGGCCTTGATGAAGGCCTCGCCGACGCCGACGCTGAGCGAGCCGCCCATGAAGCTGAAGTCCTGCACCGAGACGACGCAGGGCACGCCCTCGATGGTCCCATAGCCCGAGCTCATCGCGTCCTGCGCGCCGCTCGCCTTACGGGCGGCCTTGAGCTTGTCCATGTAGGGCTTGGTGTCGGGGAACTTCAGCGGGTCGTCGACCACGCCCTTCGGCGCTTCCAGCTTTTCGTACTGGCCGTCGTCGAAGGTGTAGCGCAGGCGCTGCTCGGCGCCGATCCGCATGTGGTGGCCGGACGGAGTGACCCACAGGGCCGCCTCCAGGTCCGAGCGGTAGATCATCTCGCCGGTGTCCGGGCACTTGACCCAGAGGTTCTCCGGAGTCTCGCGCTTGGCGACGAGATTGCGCACGCCGGGCGCGATCCGGGAGAGCCAGCCGCGGCGTTCGCGGGGCGCCTGAGGGCCTTTGCCCGGTTTGTCGTTTCGCTGTTCAGCCATCGCCATGGGGTTCTACACCGTGAGGCTTTCGACTCGCGCGGAGCGCACAGCCTTAGCCAAGGATTCCACTTTGGAAAGAACCCTGGCGGTCACAGATTCGTTCATTGCCAAGCCTGTTGCGACCTCTTCGACGAGGGCCGAACCGACCACCGCCGCGTCCGCCACGCGGGCGATCTCGGCGGCCCGCTCGGGCGTCTTGATTCCGAAGCCCACCGCCACCGGCAGCCCCGAGGCGGCGCGGATGCGCTCGACGTTCGGCGCCACGGCCGCGGCGTCGGCCTCCTTTACGCCGGTCACACCGGCGACCGACACGTAGTAGACGAAGCCGGACGTGCGGCGGATCACCACCGGCAGCCGCTTCTCGTCGCTGGTCGGCGTCGCCAGCCGGATCAGCGACAGATCGCTGGCGTCCAGGGCGTCGGCCAGCGGATCGGCCTCTTCCGGCGGGATGTCGACGCAGATCACGCCGTCGACCCCGGCCGCCGCGGCGTCGCGGGCGAACGCCGCATAGCCGTGGTGCACCAGCGGATTGGCGTAGCCCATCATGATGATCGGCGTCGCCTGGTCGGACTTCCGGAACTCGGCGATCATCGCCAGGGTCTTCTTCAGTGTCTGGCCGTTCGCCAGCGCCCGCTGAGCGGCGCGCTGGATCGGCGGGCCCTCGGCCATCGGATCGGAGAACGGAAAGCCGACCTCGATCAGGTCGGCGCCGGCGGCGGGCAGGCCCTGCAGGATCTCCAGGCCGGTCGCGTAGTCGGGGTCGCCGGCCATCACATAGGCGACGAACGCCGCCCGGTTCTCCGCCTTCAGCTGGGCGAAGCGGGCCTCGATACGGGATTTGCTCATGGGGACGCCCTGTGCACCGTGGGGGTCGAATCGCGGACGTCGACCTTGATCACGCCCGTCGCCCAGCCAGCCGCCAGCAACAGCGCTACGGCGACGACGATCTGCAGGGCGTATCTCAGCCTGGACATCGACGCGGTCAAATCGTGCGGCCCAGGTGGTCGGCGACGGTCTGCACGTCCTTGTCGCCGCGCCCGGAGAGGTTCAGCACCACAATCCCGTCCTTGCCGACCTCGGCGCAGATCTCCGGCAGTCGGGCCAGGGCGTGCGAGGATTCGATCGCCGGCAGGATGCCTTCCAGCTCGGCCAGCAGCTTGAAGGCGTCCAGCGCCTCCTGGTCGGTGCAGGTCAGGTACTTGGCCCGGCCGACGTCGTGCAGCCACGAGTGCTCGGGCCCGATGCCCGGATAGTCGAGGCCGGCCGAGATCGAGTGCGCCTCGGTGATCTGGCCTTCGTCGTCCTGCAGCAGATAGGTCATGTTGCCGTGCAGGACGCCCGGACGGCCGCCGTTGATCGCCGCGGCGTGACGGCCCGTGCCCATGCCCTCGCCCGCCGCCTCGACGCCGAACAGCTGCACGCCCTCGTCGTTGAGGAACGGGTGGAACAGGCCGATGGCGTTCGAGCCGCCGCCGACGCAGGCGACCACCGCGTCGGGCAGCCGGCCTTCCAACTCCAGGATCTGCTGCTTCACCTCCTGGCCGATCACGGCCTGGAAGTCGCGGACCATGGCCGGATAGGGGTGCATGCCCGCCGCCGTGCCGATCAGGTAATAGGTGTCGTGGACGTTGGTGACCCAGTCGCGCAGGGCCTCGTTCATCGCGTCCTTGAGGGTCGCCGAGCCGGCGGTGACCGCCTCGACCTGGGCGCCCAGCAGGTTCATCCGGAAGACGTTCGGCTTCTGCCGCTCGACGTCGACCGCGCCCATATAGACCACGCAGGGCAGGCCGAAGCGGGCGCAGACGGTGGCCGTGGCCACGCCGTGCTGGCCGGCGCCGGTCTCGGCGATGATCCGGGTCTTGCCCATCCGCATGGCCAGCAGGATCTGCCCCATGCAGTTGTTGATCTTGTGCGAGCCGGTGTGGTTCAGCTCTTCGCGCTTCAGATAGATCTTCGGCCCGCCATAGTGCTGCGTCAGCCGCTCGGCGTAGTAGAGCGGGCTGGGACGGCCGACATAGTGGGTCAGGAAGCTGCGCAGTTCGGCCTGGAAGGCCGGATCGTTCTTCGCCGCCGTGTACGCCGCGTCCAGCTCATGGACCAGCGGCATCAACGTCTCGGGAACGTAGCGCCCGCCATAGTCGCCGAAGCGGCCGGATGCGTCCGGATAGGCGGTGTAGTCGTTGGGTTTCGCTGGGGCGTTCACAGGAATCTGCAACTTCAAGCGCGGCGGACGGCGTCGAGAAACGCCTTGATCAAGGCCGGGTCCTTTAGTCCGGGACCGCGTTCCACGCCAGAAGAAACGTCCACAAGCGGCGCGCCCGACAGCCGGATCGCCTCGGCGACGTTCCACGGATCGAGGCCCCCGGCCAGCAGCCAGGGCCGCTGGAAGCGCCGCCCGGCCATGATCGTCCAGTCGAACCGCGCGCCGGTTCCGCCCGGCAGTTCGGAGTCCTTCGGCGGCTTGGCGTCGAACATCAGATGTTCGACCACCGGCTCGAAGCCGCCCGCCGCCGCGACGTCGGAGCCGTCCGACACCGGCAGCGCCTTGATGATCCCGACGCCCGTGCGCTCGGCCGCCTGATGGGCGCGCGCCGGCGTCTCCTTGCCGTGCAGCTGGATGAGGTCGGGCTTCAGGGTCGCCATCAGCCGGTCGAGCATCGCATCGTCCGGATCGACGGTGACGGCGACGATCTTCACGCCCCGCGCCCGCGCCGGCTGGGCCAGGATCGCGGCGGCCTCCAGCTCGACATAGCGCGGGCTCTTGGGGAAAAAGTTGAAGCCGATGTGGCTGGCTCCGCCGTCGGCGGCCGCACGCACGGTCTCGGGCGTCGAAAGTCCGCAGATCTTGGCGCGCACGGTCATGGGCCGCAGTTAGCCCCGCTGGCGCGCCAAGCCAAGCCGGATCAGGATTTGGTCTTCAGAAGGTCGCGGATTTCGGTCAGCAGGGCCTCGCTGGGGCTGGGCGCGGCGGGCGCCTCCTCCTGTTGACGGCGCAGGGCGTTCACGCCCTTGACCAGCAGGAAGATCACCCAGGCGACGATCAGGAACTGGATGAGGGTGTTGACGAAGGCGCCGTACTGGATGGCGACCAGCTCGCTGGCCTTGGTCGCCGGGTCGTCCGCCCGCAGCACCCATTCCAGCTTCGAGAAGTCCATGCCGCCGGTGAGCAGGCCGATCGGCGGCATCACCACCTGATTGACCAGGCTGTCGACGATCTTGTTGAACGACGCGCCGATGATCACGCCGACCGCAAGGTCGATGACATTGCCACGCGCGATGAACTCGCGGAATTCAGAGAAGATGCCCATGGATCACCGTTGATCGCTCAAACCAAGGGTCAGGATCGACTGAGCCCTTCCTTTAGGTCAACCGCAAACCTCTGCCGGTTGACTAGTCGGCGTTGAGCCGCTCGCGCAGTTCCTTGCCGCTCTTGAAGAACGGAACATGCTTGGCGCGCACGTCCACGGACTCGCCGGTGCGCGGATTGCGGCCGGCCCGCGCGTCGCGCGACCGCACCGAAAGCGCCCCGAAGCCGCGCAGCTCGACGCGGCCGTCAGTTTCCAAAGCTTGGATCATCCGCTCGAGGATAACCCCGACCACGCGCTCGACGTCGCGTTGGGTCAGGTGCGGGTTTTCCTCCGACAAGCGGGCGATAAGTTCCGACTTGATCATGCCTATTTCCGGGTCCCCGAGCCGTGGGGAGACGGCTCATAGGCTTTCAACTAGGAGCAACAACTTCGCCAGACGGCGCGCCTCGCAAGAAATCGCTGGAAGCGAGCGGGACCATGGTCGAGTCCGATTGGATGTTCAAGGCGCAAAGAAGGTTGACGCCCCCTCCCACAGCCCCGTTCGCCGGTTTTTCAACCGTCAGGTGACGTCAGGTAAGTGTCACGCGACGTCATTTGGGCGCCCGCACGAAGTATTCCTGCGCGGCCAGCGCCCGCAGGCCGCGATTCGCCGCCTCGATATCGGCCGCCGGAATCTCGGGCGCCATCGCGCGCACCTGGGTCGAGAACCGGGCCACCTCGCCCTCGATCAGCGAGGATTGCCGCACTTCGTAGCCGCCGATCGTCTGCTCGCCGTTCGGGCCGCGGATCGTAAAGCCGCGCCCGCCGCCCGGCAGCACCACCTCGGTCACAGACTCGCGGAAGGTCGGATAGGCCACCGCATAGGGGGCGTCGCGGTTGGGGCCCGGCTCGCGCCGCGGATAGGCGGTCACGCCGCCGCCGGTTCCCGGCAGCCTGAACTCGCGCACGCCCAGGTCGGGGTTCTCGCGCCAGTCGACCTCGGCCGTGCCGGTCATCACCAGCGTGAAGCTGTTGTCGCCCGGCTGGCTGTCCCAGCGGACGCTGTCCAGCGCGATCCAGCTGTAGCTGGCGGAGAAAGCCTGGCGGAAGGTGCGCTCCAGGTCGGCCTTGGGGGCGCGCGCGGCGACCTGGCGGAAGCCGGCGGCGGCGTCGCCGTGCATGCGCAGTTCGACCCGCGCCGGGGCGGCCTCCGACAGTCCCTTTGAGGCGTCGAGGTGGATCTCCGCGACGATCTGCGGCCGGCTGGGCGGCGGCTCGACCACCCGCTCCAACTCGGCGCCGTCGGCGCGCAGCGGCAGCGCCCAGCGCCAGCCGGGCGCAGGCAGGGTGTCGATCCCGCCGCGGTCGCCGGTCCGCGTGCCGTCCAGCCAGTAGGTTTTGCCGCCGATGACGGCGCGCACCAGGACGTGGTTGAACGCCGACAGCGAGGGCAAGCGCTCGTCCATCCCGTCGCCGCCGCCCAGCGACACCAGCGCCGGCTCGGCCTCGATCCCCAGCTCCTTGAGCAGCGCCAGCAGCAGCACGGTCTTGCCCTTGCAGTCGCCGAACCGCCGCTGCCAGGTCTCGTCGGCCGTAGCCGGCACATAGCCGCCCTCGCCCATGCCCAGGAACAGGTAGCGGGTCTGGTCCTCGACCAGCTGCAGGGCCGCGAAGGCCCGGTCTTTGGGCTCCTTGTGCGCGGCGGCGATGGCCGCGGCCTGCGCCTTCACGTCGGAGCCCGGCCCCAGGGTCGCGGCCTTGGCGAAGTGGGGATGCATGATGCGCGAGACCTCGCCCCAGGCCGCGTAGCTCGACACTTCCAGGTCGCCCAGCCGCTGGAACCTCAGCGGCGCGCCCAGCGGCGGCTTGGGCGCCGTGGCCAGCGCCTGGTCGCGCTCCAGCACCGTCCAGCCGCCTTGGCTCGCGACCTTCGGCTCGCCGAAACCTTCGGTGCCCTGCCAGCGCACCGCCTTGTCCTGCGGCCAGGAGACCCGCACGCGATAGCGCCCGGCCGCGCCGGGGAACTGCATCCGCTCATAGTCGTAGGAATGGCCCTCGACGATCGGGTCGCGGCGGGTGATCGTCCAGGCCATGTCGACCAGGTCGCCGACTTGCAGGCCCTCGATCTGGCGGCTGGCGGTCAGCCGCCCGTCCAGCATCGCCCGCTCCAGGTTGGTCTCGCGGCGCAGGACCAGCAGGTCCTTGCCGCCCTTCAGGAGGTCGATGGTCTTGCCGTCGCGGACGATGCGCAGGGTGTGCCAGGCCACCTGCTCGACCGCCGGGTCCCAGGTCACGTTGCGCGACTGGAAGCCGGTCAGCCCCTCGGACCGGGTCACCCGGTAGATGCGGCGGTTGTAGTAGGAATCCCCGTCCGACGAGAACCGCGTCTGGTTGTCGTCCAGCACCACCTGCACCGCCGCGCCGCCGTCCTCGGGCGGGGTCTGGGGGATCTCCGCCACCGCCACCCAGGCGGCCGGCGGGCCGAAGCTCGGCCGGTCGGCGGCCAGCGCGGGCGAGAACCAGGCGGCGGCGGCGATCGCCACCAAGGTCGTACGATACAAGGCGGCGCGCCTCCACGGGGAACTGAGGGCGCGCACGATACCGGCCTAACCGGAAAAGGAAACGGCGGACCGGCTTCCCGATCTCCGGCCCCAAAAAGAAAGCGGCGGACCGGTTTCCCGATCCGCCGCCAGCTTCAAACCGCTATGCGGCTGTGAGGCTTATTCCTTGCCGGCCTTCTCGCGAAGGGCCGCGCCGAGGATGTCGCCCAGCGAAGCGCCGGAGTCCGACGAGCCGAACTGCTCGATGGCTTCCTTTTCTTCGGCCATTTCCAGCGACTTGATCGACAGCGACACGCGGCGGGCGGCCTTGTCGATCTGGACCACTTGAGCGTCGACGCGGTCACCCACGGCGAAGCGCTCCGGACGTTGGTCGGCGCGGTCGCGCGACAGGTCCGACTTGCGGATGAAGGCCGTCATCGGGGCTTCGTCGTCGCCGAACTTGACCTCGATGCCGCCGGTGGTGACTTCCGTCACCGTGACGGTCACGGTCTGGCCGCGGCGGAAGGTGTCGCCTTCCATCGGGTCGCCGGCCAGCTGCTTGATGCCCAGCGAGATGCGTTCCTTCTCGACGTCGACGTCGAGAACGCGCGCCTTGACCACGTCGCCCTTGTTGTACTTGGCGATCGCTTCTTCACCCGGCACCGACCAGTCGAGGTCGGACAGGTGCACCATGCCGTCGATGTCGTTGTCCAGGCCGATGAACAGGCCGAACTCGGTGGCGTTCTTGACTTCGCCCTCGACGGTCGAGCCGATCGGGTGAGCGGCCACGAAGGCGTCCCACGGGTTGGCCATGGCCTGCTTCAGGCCCAGCGAAACGCGGCGCTTCGACGGATCGACGTCCAGCACGACCACGTCGACTTCTTGCGAGGTCGAGACGATCTTGCCCGGATGGACGTTCTTCTTGGTCCAGGACATTTCCGAGACGTGGACCAGGCCTTCGACGCCCGGCTCCAGCTCCACGAAGGCGCCGTAGTCGGTGATGTTGGTGATCCGGCCGGTGAACTTGGCGCCCACCGGGTACTTGGCTTCCACGCCGTCCCACGGGTCGGACTGCAGCTGCTTCATGCCGAGGCTGATGCGCTGGGTGTCCGGATTGATCTTCACGATCTGGACCTTCACGGTGTCGCCGACCGCGAGCACTTGGCTCGGGTGGTTGACGCGCTTCCAGCTCATGTCGGTGACGTGCAGCAGGCCGTCGATGCCGCCCAGGTCCACGAACGCACCGTAGTCGGTGATGTTCTTGACCACGCCTTCGCGGACTTCGCCCTCTTGCAGCTGGCTGACCAGCTCCGTGCGCTGTTCGGCGCGGGCTTCTTCCAGGATGGCGCGACGCGAGACGACGATGTTGCCGCGCGGACGGTCCATCTTGAGGATGGCGAAGGGCTGTTCCTTGCCCATGAGCGGGCCGACGTCGCGCACCGGGCGGATGTCGACTTGCGAACCCGGCAGGAACGCCGAGGCGCCGCCCAGATCGACGGTGAAGCCGCCCTTAACGCGGCCCACGATCGAGCCCATGACCGGCTCGTTCTTTTCGTAGACGCCTTCCAGACGGGTCCAGGCTTCTTCGCGGCGGGCCTTGTCGCGGCTGATGACCGCTTCGCCCATGGCGTTCTCGACGCGCTCCAGGAAGACTTCGACGGTGTCGCCGACCTTCAGGGTCGGCTTGCCGCTTTCGTCGACGCCGAATTCCTTCACGGACACGCGGCCTTCGGTCTTCAGACCGACGTCGATGATCGCGAAGTCCTTTTCGATGCCGACCACGGCGCCCTTGACGACGGTGCCTTCCATGAAGTCACGGCCGCCCATCGAGGCGTCGAGCAGCGCGGCGAAATCGTCACGCGAGGGGTTCAGGCTAAGATCGTCAGCCATTGATGTTCTTTCGTCTTGAATGGCGTCGGCGCCCTTCGGAAAGGGCATGGCTCCAGCCGAACGGAGTTCGGACGGAGTCCCGGCGTCAGGTTGAGGGTTGCGACCGATGACGCGGGAGACCCCGCGCCGGTGATTTGCCCGCAGCCGTGCGAGGGAAAGGCGCGGTTGGATTTGCGGGCTAGGAATTCTCCCAGCGCGCGCGCGCCGCCTCGACGATGCGGCGGGCCGCATCGGTGGCCTGCTCTATAGTCATTTCGCTGGTATCCAGCAAGACGGAGTCGTCGGCCGGCCGCATCGGGCTGTCGGCCCGGCCGCCGTCGCGGGCGTCACGCTTGCGGATGTCGCCCAGGATGTCCTCGTAGGCGACCGCCTCGCCCTGGCCCTGCAGCTGCTTCCAGCGCCGCTCGGCCCGGATCTCGGGCGTGGCGGTGACGTAGAGCTTGGCCGGGGCCTCGGGCGCAATCACCGTGCCGATGTCGCGCCCGTCGATCACCGCCCCGCCCGGCCGGCGGGCGAAGTCCTGCTGCATGTCGCGCAGCGCCTCGCGCACCGGCGGATGGACGGCGACGCGGCTGGCGGCCTCGCCGGCCTCGCGGGTGCGGAACGCCGGGTCGGTCAGCATCTCGGCGGTCAGGTCGCGGGCGACCTGGGTAGCGGCCGCGACATCGTCCAGATCGCCGCCGTGCCGGGCCAGCAGCACCCCGACCGCCCGGTAGAGCAGGCCGGAGTCCAGCATCGGCAGATCGTAGGCGCCGGCCAGCCGGCTGGCGATCGTGCCCTTGCCCGAGGCGGCCGGCCCGTCGACCGCGATGACGAACGGCGTCTTCACGAGATCTCCGCGCCCATGCCGCGCATCAGCTCCACGAAGCCGGGGAAGCTGGTGGCGATCATGCCGGGCTCGTCGACCGCCACCGGCGCGTCCGAGGCCAGGCCCATGACCAGGTGCGACATGGCGATCCGATGGTCGCCCTTGGTCGTCACCCGCGCGCCGCCGGCGACCGGATGGTTGCCCCGCGCCGAGCCGACGACGATGAGCCCCTCCGGCTCCTCCTCGACCCCGACGCCGCAGGACGCCAGCCCCGCCGCCATCAGGGCGATGCGGTCGCTTTCCTTGACCCGCATCTCGCCGATGCCGCGCATGGCGGTCGAACCGTCCGCGAAGGCGGCGGCCACGGCCAGGATCGGATATTCGTCGATCATCGACGGCGCCCGCTCCGGCGGCACCGCGACGCCCTTCAGCGCCGAATGACGGGCGGTGATGTCGCCGACCTGCTCGCCGCTCTCCTCGCGCACGTTGGTGATGACGAGATCGGCGCCCATTTCCTGCAGGGTCGTGAAAAGGCCGATGCGCAGTTCGTTGAGCAGCACGTCCTCGACCGTCACCTCAGATCCCGGCGTGACCAGTGCGGCCACCAGCGGGAAGGCCGCCGAGGACGGATCGCCCGGCACCCGCACCGTGGTCCCGGTCAGCGCCTGGCCGCCCGGCAGGGTGATCCAGCGACCGTCGGCCTTGTCCTCCACCTCGACCACCGCCCCGAAGGCCCGCAGCATCCGCTCGGTGTGGTCGCGCGTGGCCTCCGGCTCGATCACCTGCGCGCCGCCCTGCGCATGCAGGCCGGCCAGCAGCACCGCCGACTTCACCTGCGCCGAGGGCTCGGGCAGCCGATAGGAGAGGTATTGTAGCGCCCCGCCTTCCAGGGTCAGCGGCAGACGCCCGTTCGAGCGGCCCATGAAACGCGCGCCCATCTGGCCGAGCGGCCCCAGCACCCGGCGCATCGGCCGCCCGCGCAGGGACTCATCGCCCGTGAAGGTGGCGGCGAACGGAAAGCCCGCCATCGCGCCCATGATCAGGCGCACGCCGGTGCCGGCGTTGCCGCAGTCGATCACGTCCGAGGGTTCGGAAAACCCGCCCGCGCCCTCGACTCGCCAGCGGCCCTCGCCGAGCCGTTCGACCTTGGCCCCGAAACTGCGCATCGCCGCGGCCGTGCGCAGCACGTCGTCCCCTTCGAGAAGCCCTTCGATCTGCGTCGTTCCCCGCGCCAGCGCGCCGAGAATTAGTGAGCGGTGAGAGATCGATTTATCGCCTGGGGCGCGCACGCGACCCCGCAGCGGGCCGCCGCGTTTCGCGGTCAGTCCTGCCGACGTCATGGGATGTCCAAGCCTCCTTGAGGGCTTGCTGTTTTTCGAAAAGGGGATTGCTTTTGACAGCGCTCCCCGCCCATGGCAAGGGAGCCCGCTTCAATTCCAACCTCTCTAAGAGGCTACGCCCCTTGGCCAATCCAGAACTGGGCGCAAAGCAGATTTGCCCCAACTGTCAGGCAAAATTCTACGACCTGACCCGCCGGCCCGCCGTCTGCCCCAAGTGCGGCACTGAGTTCGACCCGGACGAAGCCGTCCGCAACCGCCGGGTTCGCGCCCGGACCTCGACCGTCGACCACGATCACGAGGACGCCGAGGATCAAGTCCGCGGCAAGGCTAAGGACGAAGACGAAGAAGACGAGGACGAGGCGGTCACCCCCGAACTCGACGAAGTCAGCGACGAGCCGCCGCTGGTCTCGGACGACGACGACGAGGCGCCGGACGCCACGCCGGAAGACCAACTCTCCGAGTTCAGCGAGGACGAACTCGAAGACGAGGAAAGCGACGACGTTCCGTTCCTCGAGGACGAGGACGAGGACGATTTCGACGACACCGAAATCGAGGGTCTGCCGGGCGAAGGGAACGACGACGACCGGTAAAAATCAGGGGTGCGACAACCCGCTCAAATTTTTCTTTCAGGGTGGGTTGATCGCACGAAACTCTCAGACTAGGTTCCGCGCCTCTTCGGGGGGCGACCACTGAAGAGACCCGAGACCTCGGGGCTATAGCTCAGTTGGTAGAGCGCTTGAATGGCATTCAAGAGGTCAGGAGTTCGACTCTCCTTAGCTCCACCATGGAGGCCCGCAGGACACCCTGCGGGCCTTCGCCTTATCTGGGGTCCGACCGGGCCGGACCACTTCACCAGCTGTTGCGCCCGTCAACCTTCTCGACCGTGATCGCCGACCAATCGAGGTCGTCCACCAGCCGCAGGTTCAGCGCATGGATGCAGGCGCTCGGCATGGCGCCGGCCTCGAACCCCGGCTTCGGCGTCCCATCCGTATCGTAGACCGATCCCCAGTCCGGCGAGTCGCCCCAGGTCTGCATCCCGCAACGGCCGCAGAAGTGGTGGCGGTTGTCGGCCTCGGTGGCCGAGTAAGTGCGCTCGTCGTCCTGCGAGAGCATCGCAAGCTCGCCGGGCTTGTAATAGGCCCACACCGCGCCGGTACGCGCGCAGTAGGTGCAGTTGCACTCCGTGGCGCTGGTCGGGACCGGCGCCTGGATCTTGGTGGCGCCGCAATGGCAGGAAGCGGTCAGGGACATCGGGCAGGGCTCCTTAAGCAACAGGACCTGTCCCCTAACGCGCAAGCGGCCGAAACCTGTCAGCAGCCGGCCGACTCGCCGCGCCGTTGAAATCGCGCCCGCCAATCGCCACATGAAATCCAACCGGGCCGCCGCGCCGAACCTTGGGCGGGGGTTCCGGGGAGTCGCTTAAGCTGAGGACTCTGGAATGAACCGGTCGCTTGTCTTCGACAGCCCCTTCCTGCTGGGTTTCGATCATACCCGCAGCCTGATCGAGCGTGCGGCCAAGGCCGCCGCCGAAAGCTATCCGCCCTACAACGTGGAAGACCGCGGCGACGGCGCCCTGCGGATCACCCTGGCGGTGGCCGGGTTCACCCCCGACCAGTTGCAGGTGACGGTCGAGGACGACCGCCAACTGGTCGTGGCCGGCAAGCGCGAGGGCGGCTCGGAGGAGGCCTACCTGCACCGCGGCATCGCGGCGCGGGGCTTCATCCGCACGTTCGTCCTGGCCGACGGCATGAAGGTCGAAGGGGCCCTCCTGGCCCATGGCCTGCTGCACATCGACCTGATCCGCCCGGAACCGGAGCGCCTCGTTCAGCGGATCCCGATCAAGACGGCCGGCTGAACCGGCGGCCGTTCGACGCGTTGAGTTTTACGGAGGTGGTCATGATGACGCCCAATCTTACGACTGAAGCTTTCGCCGCTCTTGGCGCCCCGGACCTGGTCTATGTCCGTCCGATCAAGGCCGCTGAGATCATGGCGAGCACGCCCGCTGCACAGATCCAGGGGTTTCAGCTCGATCCCGATCAGATTTTGTATGCGGTCCACCGCGCCGACGGCGAACGCCTGGCGGTGCTGACTGACAAGGACTCGGCCGTGGCTGCGGCGCTGGCCCACGAACTGGCGCCGGTCTCGGTCCACTAGATCATCGATAGCAGATTGCGCCGGTCGGGCCCTGCGGGGCCTGGCCGGGCGCCGTATCAGGCGGCCGCGGACGGCCGCTCCTGCACCAGCAGCGCATGAATGGCGTCGGGCGTCCTGGCCTGGCGCAGGTGCTCGCGCAGGTCGCCCTGGCGCAGCATGCGCGACACCCGGGCCAGGGCCCGCAGGTGCTCCGAACTGGCGTTCGGCGGCGCGAACAGCGCGAAGATCAGATCCACCGGCTGCTCGTCCACCGACTCGAAAGCGACGGGCTGGTCCAGGCGCACGAACACGCCGCGCATCTGGGTCAGGCCCTCAAGCCGCGCATGCGGCACGGCCACGCCATGGCCGACGCCGGTCGAGCCGGCGTTCTCACGCTCGATGAGCGCGTCGAGCACGACGCCCGCGTCAAGCCCGAAGCCCCGCGCGGCGATTTCCGCCACCACGGCCAGGGCCTGACGCTTGCTCGGCGCGCTCGCACGCGCCGCGATCGCCGCGCGGTCCAGGATGTCGCCTATTTGCATAATCTCGTGACGCCCAAACTCGAACAAAGCCCGACTTACGTCCGGCTCGGGGACGGCGAGATCCAGCGCCTAGACGCTGGTTCCGTTTACGCCGTTCCCATCGAGCGTTTTCGTACGTTCGGGATCGATCCAGCCGATATTCCCATCCGGCCGGCGGTACACCACGGACAAGCCTCCGTGAGCGGCGTTCCTAAACACGATTGTCTGAGATTCCGTCAAGTCCAACTCCATGACCGCCATGGAAACGGTCATTTCGCGAACAGGCTTTTCGGTTTCCGCGATCACCATCGCCGAAGGCGGGGCGTGGGCGGCGTGCGACGTTTCGCCGTCGTCCCAGTCGACGTCCTCCTCGCCCTCCGGCGCACGGATGACGAAATAGGACGCCGTTTCCGCCTGCTTGGCGTTGGCCGCAGCCGAGTGGCTCTTCAGCCGGCGCTTGTAGCGGCGGATGCGAGTCTCGATCTTGGCGAGCGCCGCATCGAACGCGCCGTGCGCGTCGCTCCCCAGGCCGTGGGACTGCAACGCCTGGCCGGAGGCCAGCTTCACCGCGCAGTCGACTCGGAAGGAATGGCCCTCGCGGCTGACCACGACGTCGGCGTCTCCGCCACGTTCGAAGTACTTGCCAATGGAACCGGTGATTTCGTCGGTGACCCGCTCTCGCAGGGCCTCCCCGACGGCGACATGCTTGCCAGAGACTAAGACTTGCATGAGCTAACAACGCGCCCGAGCGGCGCCGGTGTCAAGCACCCCCGAGCCAGTTCACGAGAAGGCGAACTCCGGCGATCACCGCGTCCGCCGCGACGTACAAAAGAAAGGCGCTGAACCCCGCCAACACGTAGCCGGCGACCGCAAAAAAGCCGTCCCGCTGGAACAGCGAAAACCCGAAAACGCCGATGGTCAGCCCCGGCAACAGGTTGCCGAGCGGGATCGGCAGAATCAGCACGAAGGCCAGCAGCGTGCAGATCACGCCGATCAGTTGCTGGCCCCAGGCGCTGAACAGTACCGCGATCCGCGGGCGGGAGATCTTCTCGAACCGCTCCACCCACGGCAGCAGCGGCCCGAACACCTTGTTGAGGTCCGCCCCGCTGATCCTCCGCCCGTCGACCGACCGAGGCAGCCACGGCGCGTCCACCCCCAGCGCCACCTGCGGCGCCAGCAGCAGCAGCGGCGCGCCCAGCACCGTCGAGGAGCCCGGCGGCAGCGGCAGCAGGTTGGGCAGGGCGAAGATGAACAGCAGCGCCCCGAAGGCGCGGGTGCCGAACCGGTCGACGATCTCGCCGACGCTCACGCTGTCGCGCGCGCCAAGCTCACGGACGATCGCCGAGATGGAGGTGTGGCCGTTGTCGTCCTCGATCATGCCTCGCCGTCACGGCCCCTTGCAGTCGCCCAGCGTGACCACAACGCCCAGGACGTGAATTGGATTTGGCCTGCATTTCTTCATTTACAAGCAGGCGCTTCTTGCCATATCGGAGCGCCATGCGTCGTTCGACCATTAAAAGCGCGATTAAAACCACCATGCCCGCGGGGCTTGGGGGTTCGCGCGTGCTCGCCGCGTAAGACCCCAAGGACCCCGCCGGCAGGCTGGGGTCGCAATCTCGAAAAGCGAAAGACCTCGGCCTTCCGGAACTCACCCACCGGAGACGATAGAGTCATGCTTTCCACGCAAGTCGCCCGCCCCGCCGGCCAACGCCTGTTCAACGTCGCCATCGTCGGCGCCACCGGCGCCGTCGGCGTCGAGCTCATGGAATGCCTCGAGCGCCGCAACTTCCCGGTCCGCTCGCTGAAGCTGCTGGCCTCGCCGCGCTCGGCCGGCCGCACCTACAGCTTCCAGGGGCGCCAGGTGGCCGTCGAGGCGCTGACCGCCGAGTCGTTCACCGGCGTCGACATCGCCCTGTTCTCGGCCGGCGCCAGCATCAGCCGCGAGTTCGCGCCGATCGCCGCGGCCAAGGGCTGCGTCGTGGTCGACAATTCCTCGGCCTTCCGCATGCAGCCGGAGATCCCGCTGGTGGTGCCGGAGGTGAACGGCGCCCTGCTGGGCGAGCAGCCACGCATCGTCGCCAACCCGAACTGCGTCGCCGCCATCGCGGTGATGGCCCTGGCCCCGCTGAACGCCAACAACAAGGTCCAGCGGGTGATCGGCGCAACCTACCAGTCGGCCTCGGGCGCCGGCGCCGCGGCCATGGCCGAACTCGAGCAGTCGACCGCCGCCTACCTGGCCGGCGAGGCCTTCGAGCCCAAGGTGCTGCCGCACCCCTACGCCTTCAACCTGTTCAGCCACAACGCCGGGATCGACGCCGAGACCGGCTACAACGGCGAGGAGCTCAAGGCGATGGAGGAGATCCGCAAGATCATGTCCGCGCCGGACCTGCGCCTGTCGTTCACCTGCGTGCGGGTGCCGGTGCTGCGCGCCCACTCGATGTCGCTGACCGTCGAGTTCGAGAACCCGATCACGCCGCAGGAGGCCGAGGAGTGGCTGGCCGCCGCCCCGGGCGTGAAGCTGGTCAACGACGCCCTGCGCAACCACTTCCCGATGCCGAACGAGGCCTCGGGCGGCGACGACGTGCTGGTCGGCCGCATCCGCGCCGACCTCTCCGACCCCACCGGCCGAACGCTCAGCATCTTTGTGGTCGGCGACCAGCTGCTGAAGGGCGCGGCCCTCAACGCCGTCCAGATCGCCGAGGTCGTGGCGGCCTAAGCGCCGAGCAATTCCTCCCCCGCCGGGGGAGGTGGCGCGCGAAGCGCGACGGAGGGGGCCTGCTGAGTCAGCAGTCCCCCTCCGTCAGATCCCCCAAAGGGGGAGCAATTGGCTCAGGAGGCGCCCGCTCGCTCCCTCGCCCCCTTGGGGGAGAGGGTTGGGGTGAGGGGATCTACGATATCTGCCGCAATGCGCCGCTTCGCGTCGCGAACCCCTCACCTGACCTCTCCCCTCAAGCGGGGAGAGGAGAGTTGGCTCAGAACGCCGGCTGCACCGCGCCGGCGTACTTCTGGGCGATGAACGCCTTCACTTCCGGTCCGGTCAGGGCCTTGGCCAGCTTCTGCACCCGCGGGTCGTCCTTATTGTCCGGCCGGGCGACCAGCAGGTTCACATACGGGCTGTTCCCGTCCTCCAGGATCAACGCGTCCTTGGCTGGGTTCAGGCCTGCGTCGAGCACGTAGTTGGTGTTGATCACCGCCAGGTCCAGCTCGCCCAGCACCCGCGGCAGGGTCGCGGCCTCCAGTTCCTTGAACTTCAGCCCCTTGGGGTTGGCGACGATGTCGTTCAGCGTCGAGAGCGGATTGGCCGGATCCTTCAGGGTGATCAGCCCGCCCTTCTGCAGCAGCAGCAGCGCCCGCCCGCCGTTGCTCGGCTCGTTGGGGATCGCCACGCTCGCCCCCTGCGGCAGCTCGGCCAGCGACTTGATCTTCTTCGAATAGGCCCCGATCGGCTCGATGTGCACGCCGACCACCTTCACCAGATTGACGCCGCGGGCCTTGTTGAACTCGTCGAGATAGGGCGCGGTCTGGAAGTAGTTCACGTCCAGCTGCTTCTGCGCCACCTGCAGGTTGGGCTGCACGTAGTCGTTGAACACCTTCACATCCAGCTTCACGCCTTCCTTGGCCAGGATCGGACGGACGACCTCCAGGATCTCAGCGTGCGGCACTGGGGTGGCGGCGATCACCAGGGTGTCGGAGGCCGCCGTGGCGGCGGGCTTCTGGCCGCAAGCGGCCAACGCCAGGGCGGCGGCGGCCAGGATCAGGTTGCGCTTGTTCAACATCTGGAAAAACCTCTCGGCTCAGCGGCGGCTGAGCTTGATGACCAGGCGGTCGCCCGCCCATTGCAGCCCCTGCACCAGGGCCAGCAGCAGCAGCACCGTCACGACCATGACGTCGGTCTGGAACCGCTGGTAACCGAAGCGGATGGCGAGGTCGCCGAGGCCGCCGGCCCCGACCACGCCGGCCATGGCCGTGTAGGAGACGAGCGCGATGGCCGTCACCGTGGCGCCGGCCACGATCCCCGGCAGCGCCTCGGGCAGCAGCGCCCCGAACACGATCTGCCGCGGACTGGCGCCCATCGCCTGGGCCGCCTCGATCACGCCCTTGTCGACCTCGCGCAGGGCGGTCTCGACCAGCCGGGCGTAAAAGGGCGCGGCGCCGACCACCAGCGGCGGAATGGCCCCGGCCACGCCCAGCGAAGTGCCGACCAGCAGCATGGTCAGTGGGATCATCACGATCAGCAAAATCACGAACGGCACTGAGCGCAGCACATTGACCGCGAACGACAGCGCGCCATGCGCCGGGCCGTTCTCCAGCAGCCGGCCCTTGCCGGTCAGGAACAGGATCACGCCGAGCGGCAGGCCCAGCAGCACCGAGAACCCCAGCGACCCGGCCAGCATGACGCCCGTGTCGAGGCTGGCCTGTCCGATGTCGGCCCAGTTGATGTTGGCGAACATGCTCACGCCTCCTCGACCCGCACGCCGGCCGCGCTCAGCCGCTCGCGCGCGGCGGCCACGTCGCCGCCGACCAGGCTGACCAGCAGCTGGCCGTAGGGCTCGTCGCGGATGCGGTCGATGCGTCCGGCCAGGATCGAGTAGTCGACCCCGGTGTCGCGGGCGATGCGCCCCAGGATCGGCTCGTAGGTCGCCTGGCCGCGGAAGGTCAGCCGCAGCGCCCCCGGCGTCGCCGCAGCGCCCAGGCCGGCGGCGTCGGCCACCAGCGCCCGGGTCACCGCATGCTGCGGATGCAGGAACACCTGCGCCACCTCGCCGCTCTCCACCACCGATCCGGCGTCGAGCACGGCGACGCGATGGCAGACCCGGCGGATCACCTCCATCTCGTGGGTGATCAGCACGATGGTCAGGGAAAGCTCGCGGTTCAGTTCGCTGAGCAGGTCGAGAATCTGTTCGGTGGTCTGCGGGTCGAGCGCGCTGGTCGCCTCGTCGCAGAGCAGGATCTTCGGGCCGTTGGCCAGCGCCCGGGCGATGCCGACCCGTTGCTTCTGGCCGCCCGACAGCTGGGCCGGATACTTGGGCGCCTGGTCGGCCAGGCCGACCCGCGCCAGCAGCTGGCTCACCTTCGGCCCGATCCGCGCGCTCGGCACGCCCGCCACCTTCAGCGGATAGGCGACGTTCTGGGCGACGGTCTTCGACGACAGCAGGTTGAAGTGCTGGAAGATCATCCCGACCCGCCGGCGCAGGGCCCGCAGCGCCGCGGCGTCCAGCGCCCCGACGTCCTCGCCGTCGGTGACCACCTTGCCCGCGCTCGGCCGCTCCAGGCCGTTGATCAGCCGGATCAGGGTCGACTTGCCGGCCCCGGACTGACCGATGACGCCGAACACCTCGCCGGCCGCGACCTGCAAGGTGACGTCATGGAGCGCAGGCGCAGGCGCAGGCGCGCGCGCAAAGGTCTTGCCGACGGATTGAAAGCTGATCACGCGGGCATCCCTATCCGGACGCCCGCCAGGCTCAAGACAGAATTTCTCGCAAAGCCCGCAGGTCCGGGCGCGTTCTTGCCGACATCAGGCCGCCGCGCGCACGCCCGGGGTCGGCCGATAGGCGCCGGCGTCGCTCGTGAACTCGGCATGGCCATACCGCTGAAGCAGCGCGCGGATCTTGCGCACCAGGATCGCGTCCGCCGCGCCGCGCAGCAGCGGCGTGCGCGACGCCCAGCGATAGGCCCCCATCCGCAGGCCGACGGCCACCGCCACCAGCGCGAACACCGCCCGGTCCAGACCGCTGACGGGCACGCCCATCCGCTGCGCCGCGGCCTGGTCGCCCTTCAGGAACTGGCGCAGGAAGAACCCCTTGGCGAAGCTCTTTTCGATGACGTTGTGCAGCCGCGCGGCCGGCGAGCGGCTGGCCGGCAGATAGGCCGACAGGGTGGCGCGGATCAGCTCGCCGCAGGTCTCGTCGTCGAACCCCTGGCGCAGGGTCGAATTGCGCGCCGTCATGATCCGCACGATCCCCTCGGGCGTGGTGGCCAGCAGCTCCTCGGGCAGACCCAGCAGGAAGCAGCGGTAGCGGGCCAGCTCCACCTGGGCGCGCTCGGACGCGGTGAAGGTCCGGCGGCCCTGGCCGACGATCTTGAAGGCCATCAGGAAGATCGGGATCAGCCCGGCCGGCATCTGGTCGACCTGGGGGATCGGCACGCCGTAGACGGCGCTGTCCCAGCGGCCGCTGCGCAGGGCGTTGAATCGCACCATCGAGTGCATCAGCCGCACCATGGCCGCGGCCTTGAAACCCTCTCCGTGCCGCTCCAGCGCGCCCGGCAGAACGGTGGTGGCGAAGAAGGTCGCCGTCTCGTTGACCCGCCGCGCGGCGGAGTCGTTGCTCAAGGTCCCGGTCAGGGCCATCGGCAGGGCCGAATACTTGTTGAGGAAGGTGGCGATGAACGCCCCGCGGATCGCGAACGGCGCCAGGTTGGCGGTGGCGTTGCGGTCGATCCGCGCGCCCTCGGCGACCAGCTCCATGTCCACCCAGTCCGGCGTCGCCTCCATCGCCCCGATGAAAGCGGCCAGTTCCGGCGGCGCGTCCTCCACCGCCGCGATCCCCTGGTCGCAGGCCTGGACCAACATGGCGATCAGCCGCTTGAAGCCGTACTGCGGGATCAAGCCCGCATAGGCGTCGGCCACCACGTCGCCCAGCATGGTGTAGGCGCGGACCAGCTCGAACTCCTCGTCGGTGACCCGCAGCTCCGGCGGCCCGCAGTCGCGCACCATGACCGCAGTCGCCTCGTCATTGAACCGCTCGGGCTGGCGGTCGAAATCCACGCTCGCATACATCTGCGGCAGCAGGGCCTTCTGGGCGGCGATCCGCTGGCGGGCGCGCTCGACGGCGGGGGTCATGGACGTCTCCAGGCAATGCGGTCTTGGTCTGCCGGAAACGATATGTAAGCATTCCTCACATTCCTACTCGCGTTCGCGCAGCCCCCTGCGCGCGCTTCACGGCCTCGACAAATGTCTGAAAGAAAACGAAGAACGCCGCGCCAGGCGCGGGCCGGATTGACCGTCGAGGTGATCCTGGGCGCCGCCCTTCAACTTCTCGAGGCCGAGGGCGTCGAGCGTCTGACCACCAATCACATCGCCGCCCGCGCCGGGGTCAGCATCGGCACCGTCTACCAGTACTTCCGCGACAAGGACGACATCCTGGCCGCCCTCGCGCAGCAGCGGGCCGGCGCAGTGCGCGACGACATCGCCCAGCTGGTCATCAGCCCGCCGGGCGCGAACGCCGTGCGCGCCATCGTCCAGGCCCTGACCCGCAGCTTCGACGACGCCCCGCGCGCCCGCGCAGCCCTGCTCGACGCTATGTACCGCGGGCGCGACGACGGCGGCCTGCAGCAGCACCATCAGGCGTTTCTCGCCGCCATCGACGGCAAGGTCCAACTCCACGCCGAGCTGACGCCTGAGCGCGCCTTCGTGCTCACCCACGCGCCGGTCAGTCTGCTGCGCGCCGCTGCGGCCGAGCCGGGCCTGGGGCTCGATCCGCAAGCGCTGGAGGACGAACTGGTCCGGCTGCTGGAGGCCTATCTGGCGGCCCTGCCCGCCGCGCGCTGAGGGCTCAGCGCCGCCGGCGCCGCCGTCGCCAAGCCAGCGCCAGGCGCACGATCACGATCAGGCCGGTGGCGATCCAGGCCCACTTGCCCCACGCCGGCAGATCGACATCCCGGGTCAGGTGGACGGCGAGCAGCCCGCCGCCGATGAACACCACGGCGACCACGACCGCGATCAGCGACTGTTTGGCGTTCTCGCTCATCGCCCGTCCCTTCGCCTGCAGGCGCGCGCCTAGACCGCTTCCTTCAGCATCCGCCGGCGCTCGACCGACGAGGGGATGCGCATCGCCTCGCGGTACTTGGCCACGGTGCGGCGGGCGATGTCGACGCCGGTTTCCTTGAGGATCTCGACGATCCGGTCGTCGGAATGCACGTCGCGCTCGCCGCGCTCGGTGTCGATCAGCTGCTTGATCTTGTGGCGCACGCTCTCGGCCGAGTGCGCTTCCCCGCCCGAGGTCGAGGCGATCGAGGACGTGAAGAAGAACTTCAGCTCGAACATGCCGCGCGGAGTGGCGATGTACTTGTTCGAGGTCACCCGGCTGACGGTGGATTCGTGCATCCCGATGGCGTCGGCCACGGTCTTCAGGTTCAGCGGCCGCAGGTGCTCGACCCCGAAGGCCAGGAAACCGTCCTGCTGACGCACGATCTCGCTGGCCACCTTCAGGATGGTCTTGGCCCGCTGGTCCAGGCTCTTCACCAGCCAGTTGGCGCTGGCCATGCAGTCGGAGACGAAGACCTTTTCCTGGTCGGTGCGCGCGCCGCCGGCGACGCGGGCGTGATAGCGCTGGTCGATCAGCAGCCGCGGCAGGGTGTCGGTGTTCAGTTCCACGTGCCACAGGCCGCCCAGGCCCTCGCGCACGAAGACGTCCGGCGCCACCGGCTGGCTCGGCTCGCCGCCGAACGCCGCGCCCGGCCGCGGGGTCAGGCCACGCAGCTCGGCGACCATGTCGCGCAGGTCCTCGTCGTCGACGCCGCAGACGCGGCGCAGCGCGTTCATATCCCGTCGCGCCAGCAGTTCCAGATTGTCGAGCAGCGCCACCATCGCCGGGTCGCAGCGATCGCGCTCCTTCAGCTGCAGCATCAGGCATTCGCGCACGTCGCGAGCGAAGACCCCGGTCGGCTCGAAGCCCTGCAGCGTGGTCAGCACGTCCTCGACCGGGGCCAGCTCGCAGCCCAGCCGCTCGGCGGTCTCCAAAAGGTCGATGCGCAGGTATCCGCCCTCGTCCACCCCATCGATCAGGATGGCGGCGATGGCGTTCTGCGTCGGGCTGAGCCGGGCCACCGCCAGCTGGTCGTGCAGATGTTCGGCCAGCGTCTTCTCGCGGGTCAGCCGCCCCTCGAAGTCCTCGGTGTCCTCGAACGAGCCGCCCTTGCCGGCCTTGGACCAGTCGACCGCCCCGCCTGCATGCTGGGCTTCCTGGGCGTCGCCGGTGGCGTGCTCGCCGGGCGAGGCCTGGTCGTGGGCGGCGTCCATGTCGGCCGCGGCGGCGTGGTCGGCCAGATGTTCGCTGACGCCGTCGTCCGATTCGCGCGGGGCCTCGTCGCGGTCGGGCTCTGATTCGCGCTCGTCGCGCTGCAGCAGCGGATTGCGCTCCAGCTCGCCCTCGACGAAGGCTTCGAGCTCAAGGTTCGAGAGCTGCAGCAGCTTGATCGCCTGCTGCAGTTGGGGCGTGATGACCAGCCCCTGCCCTTGCCTCAGCTCCAAACGCGCGCCGAGCGCCAAATCCGCCTCCTGGCCTGTTTCTTGCTGGCGAGGTTAGCGCGCTCATCCCAACCGAAGTGTTAACCGCACGGCGCAGCTTGATTAAGCGGCCATGGTCTCCCGTGCGGGGGCCAGCGGCGCCCAGTCGAACTCCGGATAGACCCCGGCCATCATCCGATCGACATAGGCGACGAGGTTGCCGAAGCTCATCGCCCGCTCGCGGATCGGGGCGTCGAAATACGGCGCCATCAGCCCCGCCAGCATGCCGAAGGCGACCCCATCCACCCCGCTCGGCCGGCAGCCCATCAGGAACGGCTTGGCCCCCAGCAGGGCCGACAGCGCCGCCAGCGAGCGTACGCCCAGGCTCAGGATCTCGGCCTCCGAGTGGCGGCCCACGCCCGCCGCGCGGATGTTCTCGGCGACGCGGCCCTGGATGTCCCGGCGCATGTCCTCCTGCAGGGCCGGCGGCAGGGCGGCGAAAAACTGCGCCGGGCCCTTGGCGTAGTTCTCGGGGATCAGCCAGCGCACGTGCGCCAGCGTCCAGCCGAAGTGATTCTCGACCATCCGCTCGATGGCCCAGGCCTGGGCCCGTTCGGCCAGGCTCAGGCCCTCGTCGAAGTCGACGGCGTACTTCTTCTCCAGATGCAGGCGGATGAAGTGGCTGTCGGCGATCAGTTCGCCGTCGTCGTCCAGCCAGGGCAGCTGGCCCTTGGGGGACAGTTGCGGCATGGCGGCTTCCTTCACATAGGGCAGGCCCGCCATCCGCAGATGGACCTCGGTCTTGGTGACGTAGGGCCTGACCTCGGGCACGCCGAAGTTCGCGCCGGCTCCGTAAAGCGTGATCATGGAGTCTCTCCCTGAAAGAACTCCGTTGGCTTAGAACCCGGCTACTGCCACCATGCTGTCAGCATCGCCGGCCGATGCTCCAGCCCCATGAAACGGATCTCCATGCGTCGCGCCGATCGCCTGTTTCAGATCATCCAGATCATGCGCCGGGCGCGTGCGCCGATCACCGCCGACGCCATCGCCGAGGAGCTCGAGACCTCCAAGCGCACGGTCTATCGCGACATCGCCACCTTGATGGGCCAGCGGGTGCCGATCCGCGGCGAGGCCGGCATGGGTTATGTCCTCGACCAGGGTTTCGACCTGCCGCCGCTGATGCTGACCCCCGACGAGATCGAGGCCGCCGTGCTCGGGGCCCAGTGGGTGGCCAGCCGCGGCGACCCCTCCCTGGCCCGCGCCGCCCAGGACCTGATCGCCAAAATCGGCGCCTCGGTGCCCGAACGCCTGCGCCCCTACGTGCTGGAGCCGGCCGGCCGCGCCGTTCCAGGCTGGCGCACCGCCCCGCCCGACCAGCTCGACATGGCCCAGGTCCGCGCCGCCATCCGCGCCGGCCGCAAGATCACCCTGCACTATCGCGACGAGCAGGACCGCGAGAGCCGCCGCACCGTCTGGCCGGTCACCGTCGGCTATCACGAGACGGTGCGGATGCTGGTCGCCTGGTGCGAACTGCGGACCGACTTCCGCAACTTCCGCACCGACCGGGTGGTCGCCGCCGAGTTCCTCGAAGACCGCTATCCCGACCGTCCGTCCCTGCTGCGGGCCCGCTGGCGCCAGGCGCTGGAGGAGGAACGTCGCCGCCACCACGAACAGTACGAGGCGCAGCGCGACCAGCGGGCCGCGCCTAGCGCCTAGCGCCTAGCCGCGTGACCTACTTGTAGCGTTCGAACCAGGCGAGGATCGCCTGGACCCGCGCCGCCGACTGCGAGGGGCGCACCGCCAGCCCCCCATGCGAGGCCTCGGGCACGCGGACGAAAGCCGTCGGCACCCCGCGCAGGCGCAGGGCCTGATAGTACTGCTCGGACTCGCCCACGGGCGTGCGCAGGTCGCGGTCGCCGACCAGCACCAGGGTCGGGGTCTTCACATGGCCGACCAGCGACAGCGGCGAACGCGCCCAGTACCCTTGCGGGTCTTCCCACGGCATCTTGCCGAACCAGTAGTCGGCCATGAAGTTGGCCCCGTCGACGGTCAGCACCTGGCTGGTCCAGTTGATCACAGGCTTCTGGGTCGCCGCGGCCTTGAACCGGTCGGTCTTGCCGACGATCCAGGCGGTCAGCAGCCCGCCGCCCGAGCCGCCGGTGACATAGAGCCGGCCCGGGTCGACGAAGCCCTTGGCCACCCCCGCGTCCACCACGCTGATCAGGTCGTCGTAGTCGTGGGCGGGATAGGTCTTGTCGATCTCGTTGGCGAAGGCCGCGCCGTATGACGTCGAGCCGCGCGGGTTCGAGTAGACCACCACGTAGCCGGCGGCCGCATAGAGCTGGTTGTCACTCGAGAAGTACGGACCGTAGGCCGAGAACGGCCCGCCGTGGATCTCCAGCACCAGCGGATACTTCTTCGACGGGTCGAAATTCGGCGGCGTGACGATCCACGCGTCGATCGGCTTGCCGTCATAGGCTGAAGTCACCGCCAGTTTTTCGACCTTGCCCAAGGTCTTGCCGGCGAACAGGTCGGCGTTCAGCGCCGTCAGCCGCCGCGCCGGCCCCTTGCCGGCGACTGCGATGTCGGCCGGCCGCTCGGGCGACCCTTGCGTGAACGCCACGGCGCCGTCCCGCGCCAGCGAGAAGTCCCCGCCGGTATAGGGCCGGTCGAGGGCGGGGCCGGCCAAGCCCTCGGCCAGGACCTGGATCCTCCCGTCCAGCCCCACCTTGGCCAGCTTCTTCACGCCGTGATCGTCGTAGGAGACCACCAGGCTGCGCCCGTCGCGCGACCATTGCGCGCCGTCGATGCTGCGGTCCAGGCCGGCGGTCAGCGACCGCGAGCCCTGACCGTCCGCACCCATCACATAGAGCTGCGCGTTCTCGTAGCTGCGCCGCGCGGCGTCGTCATAGCCGAGATAGGCGATCTGTCGCCCGTCGGGCGACACCACCGGCGAGGCGTCGGGCCCCAACCGCCGGGTCAGCTGGGTCAGGGCGCCGTCGGTCGCCGAGACGCTGAAGAGTTCGCTCTCGTTTGGATTGCGCTCCCAGTCCTTGTTGCGGTTGGACGAGAACAGCACCTTGCCGCCGTCGCCGCTCCAGGCGAGCGGCCCGTTGGCGTCGAACTTGCCGAAGGTCAGCTGGCGCGGCGCGCCGCCGTCGGCCGAGACCACGAAGACGTGGGAAAAGCCGGGCTTCAGTTCGCCGTCGCCGTCGGCGCGCCAGGTCATCCGGTCTTCGACCTTCAGCGGCGGCGCCCAGCTCGCGCCTTCAGGCTTGGCCAGCGGCGCGCCCAGCTTGGCCGGCTCATCGGCGGTCAGCATCAGGATCGCCAGCGACTTGCCGTCCGGCGACCAGGCCAGGTCGCTCGGCGCCTGCTCCAGGGTGGCGACCTGGGCCGAGCGCCCGCTGGTCATCCAGCGGACGTGGATCTGCGGGCCGCCCGGCCCCGACACGACATAGGCCAGGCGCTGCCCGTCCGGCGACCAACGCGGCCGGCTGTTCGAGCGATCGTCGGCGATCAACGGACTCTGCGCGCCGGTCTTGGGATCGATCAGCCAGATCGCGCGGCGACCGCGGTCGGTCATGATGTCGTTCGCGACCCGCACATAGGCGATGGCGCCGCCGTCGGGGCGGAACTGGGGATCGGATGCGTACTCGAGTCCGAACAGGTCGCGCGGCCCAAACACCCGCGACGGGGCGTCGGCGACCTGGGCCGCGGCGGGCGTCACGGAAAGCGCGGCGCAGGCCGCGAGAATCAGACTGGCGTAACGCATAAGGACGAAGTTCCCCGACCGCCCCATCGCGGCGGCGCCATAGAAGGAACTTGCGCGGCGATTGTCCAGGCGCGGACTAACTCGCCTCGGACCCGACGCGATCAGTCCTGGCCGAAGCGCTCGCCGAGATAGACCCGGCGCACTTCCGGATCGTCGACGATCTGGTCGGGGGTGCCCTCGAACAGCACCTCGCCGGCATGGATGATCGAGGCGCGGTCGATGATGTCCAGGGTCTCGCGGACATTGTGGTCGGTGATCAGGATGCCGATGCCGCGGCCCTTGAGATAGGTGATCACCTCGCGGATGTCGGCGATGGCCAGCGGATCGATACCGGCGAACGGCTCATCCAGCAGCATGAACGACGGCTCGCTGGCCAGGGCCCGGGCGATCTCCACCCGGCGCCGCTCGCCGCCCGACAGCGACACCGCCGGCGAGGTCCGCAGATGCTCGATGCGCAGCTCCTGCAACAGCTCGGTCACCGTCTGCTTGGCGCGGGCCTGGCTGCGCTCGCGCAGCTCGACCACGGCCATGACGTTCTCTTCCACGGTCATGGCGCGGAAGATCGAGGTTTCCTGCGGCAGGTAGCCGACGCCCATGCGGGCGCGCTGGTACATCGGCTGGCGGGTGATGTTCTCGCCGTCGAGATAGATCGAGCCGTAGTCGGCCGGAATCAGGCCGGTGATCATGTAGAAACAGGTGGTCTTGCCGGCGCCGTTGGGGCCGAGCAGGCCCGCGACCTCGCCGCGCGCCAGGCGCAGCGACACGCCCTTGACCACCGCACGCTTGCGGAAGGACTTGCCGATATTGTCGACGACAAGACCCTCGCCGGCCAGGCCCGGCAACGACTGTTCGGCCTCGGCCAAGTGAACTCCTAGCGGCGGGCGGCGGGCTGGCCCGCCTGCTGGTTCGGATAGATGACGGCGCGCGGACGCGCCTTGCCGGGGCCCTTGGCGCCCGACTGCATCTGCGCATCGCCGGTCGCGACATTGACCACCAGCCGGTCGCCGCGGATCACGTTCGGACCCGACACGGCGACCACGTCGCCGGTGATGACGATGCGTTCGGCGGTGACGTCGTAGTTGGCGTTGTCGCCGCGGACCTTCTGCTGCGGGGTCACGTAGTAGACGTTGCCGATCGCCTCCATGCGGTCGAGGGCGCCGCACGATCCGCCGGCCGCGCCGGGACGGCCCGCGCCCTTCTTGGAAAAGGTCTTGATCACGTCGGCGCGCAGCCGCGTGCGGTCCTGCAGCGCCTCGGCCGATCCGCTCCAGATCGACACGCACTCGTTGTTGATGACTTCCAGCGCGTCGGCGGTGATGTCCACCGGCGCATCCGAGCTCTGGCTCAGCTGCGCGGCGGCCGGGCTCGCGCCCAGCGTCAATGCGACTACGGCCATCGCCGCCAGCTTCGTCATTTCAAGCCCGCTCATGCTCATGAAGCCCATCTGGGAAGCCCGGTCCGAAAGTCGAGTGCGAAAAGATCGAGTCCGCAAGCTCTACTTCGAATCGATGCGTCCGCGCACCCCGCCCTTGAAGACCAGGCGCTCGCCCTTGTCGTACACGCCATAGGACTTCGCCGTGATTTCGCCAAGCGACGAGGCGCCGGAGATCAGACCCTCGCCTTCGAGTTCGCCCGTCGCGGTGTTGAAGATCGAACTGGCGGTGTCGAAGGTGACGTCGCCGCCGCTCATCTTCACCCCGCCGTCCAGGTTCAGCACCCGCCGGTCCTCGCTGTAGACGCCGGACTTGGCGGTCACCCGCGTCGGGTTCACCCCCTCGGCGTCGAGGATCAGCGCCGGCTTGTCCAGCAGCACCCGTTGATAGTCGTTCTCGTCGCGCACCGCGGTCGATGCGGTCAGCACGAAAGCCCGCCCCTTGTCGTCCTTGCCGACGAAGCGCGGATTGACCAGCTCGATGGGGGCGTCGGCCTCGCGCGGCTTGGCGTCGCGGCCAAGAAAGGTGGTGTGGGCGATGAAGCCGAGCAGCGCCGCCAGGATCGCCACGATCAGCGCCGGCAGGATGACCCGCAGCCGCCGGATCAGCCGCGAACGCCGCCGCCAGCGCTCGAAGTCGCTGCGGACCGGCGGTTGGACTGTGGCGGCGAGCGACGTCATCGGCGTCTCAGGCGTGCGCGAAGATGTCGACCTCTTCCCAGCCCCTCACGTCCAGCAGGGCGCGGTGCGGGAGGAAGTCGAAGCAGGCGCGCGCCAGGCCGTCGCGGCCTTCGCGCGCCAGCATGGCGTCGAGCTTGTCGCGCAGGGCGTGCAGGTGCAGCACGTCCGAGGCGGCGTAGGCGATCTGTTCGTCCGACAGCTTGGCCGCGCCCCAGTCCGAGCTCTGCTGGGCCTTGGACATGTCGACGCCCAGCAGCTCCTTGCTGACGTCCTTCAGACCATGACGGTCGGTATAGGTGCGGGCCAGCTTCGAGGCGATCTTGGTGCAGTAGACCGGCGCAGTGACCACCCCCAGGTGCAGGTGGAACATGGCGATGTCGAACCGCCCGAAGTGGAAGATCTTCAGGATCTTCGGATCGGTCAGCACCCGCTTCAGGTTCGGCGCGTCATAGGTCGAGCGATCCAGCTGGACCAGGTGGGCGTCGCCCTTGCCGTCCGACAGCTGCACCACGCACAGCGGGTCGCGGCCCAGCGCCAGGCCCATGGTCTCCGAATCGACCGCTACGGCCTCGGCGTCGGCGAACACGCCCTCGGGAAGATCGCCAATATGCAGATGGTTGGCCAAGGGCCGTCTCCGAAACTTCAAGTCGCGCCACCCTATATAGCGCGCGATCTGCGCCGCACAGGCGCAGACACGCGATGGACGTACACCTGTCGCGGCCGCGCAACGCTGGCGCAACCTGCAGGAACCATGATGTCTGGGAGCTGAACAGGCGCCACTCTGCTACGAGAGTGGTGCCCAGGAGAGGACTCGAACCTCCACGACCTTTCGGCCACTGGCACCTGAAGCCAGCGCGTCTACCAATTCCGCCACCTGGGCCCGGTCCCTTCGGATCGGGGAGGGCGCTCTTTAGGGCGCCGCTCGGCCGCGGTCAACACGCTCTGTCGCATTATTCGAAGTCTCGTTGCAGCGCCCGGCGGCTTCGTCTATCCGGGCGGCTCGGAACCTTCTTTGTTTTCATATGCGGACGCACGGCATGCAGGATCTGGTCACGGTCTTCGGCGGATCAGGCTTCATCGGAACCCAGATCGTTCGGGCCCTCGCCAAGCAGGGCCTGCGCATCCGTGTGGCCGTCCGTCAGCCGCACCTGGCCCACACCATGCGCCTGATGGGCGACGTCGGTCAGGTCGAGGTCGTGCAGGCCAACATCCGTGACGAGGCCTCGGTCCGCCGCGCCCTGGCCGGGGCCCAGGCCGCCATCAACGCGGTCGGCATCTTCCACGACACCGGCCGCCAGAAGCTGGCCGACGTCCATGTCGACGGCGCCCGCAACGTCGCCCGCGCCGCTCGCGAGCTGGGCGTCGAGCGTCTGGTGCTGATCTCCGGGATCGGCGCCCACGCCCCCGGGGCCGCCGACTACGTCGCCTCCAAGGCCGACGGCGAGGCCGTCACCCGCGCCGAGTTCCCCGACGCCGTCATCCTGCGGCCCTCGGTCGTGTTCGGCCAGGGCGACAAGCTGCTCAACACCTTCGGCCAGATGGCCGTCTACAGCCCGGTGCTGCCGCTGATCGGCGCCGAGACCCGCCTGCAGCCGATCTATGTCGGCGACCTGGCCCGCGCCGCAGCGACCGCCGTCACCGATCCGGCCTGCGCCGGCCGCACCTACGAGCTGGGCGGCCCGGGCGTCTTCACCGTGCGCCAGATCGTCGAGCTGGTGATCGCCGAGACCGGCCGCCGCCGGGGCATGGTCCCGGTGCCGTTCGGCGTCGCCGGCCTGCTGGCCAAGCTCAGCGCCCCGATCGGCCTGATCACCCCGCTGTCGCCGCCTATCACCGCCGGCCAGGTCGAGATCCTGAAGACCGACAACGTCGCCGACCCGGCCCTGCCGGGCCTGTCCGACCTCGGCGTCACCGCGCCCATGACGCTGGAAGCGATCGCCCCGACCTATCTCTACCGCTTCCGCAAGGGCGGCCAGTTCGCCGATCAGGCCCTCACCGCGGCCTGATCGCCTAGACGTGTCATCCCGGTTTCGGCTGCAGGCCGAAGACCGGGACCCATGAACACCTGATCTGGCAAGCTATGGCCAGGCCGCGCCCATTCCGCCGTCACGGCGCTAATGGATCCCGGCCTTGCTGCGCAAACCGGGATGACAGGGGGCGCGAGGTTCGCCTCAGCCCCCGTGGAGATACAGCACGCCCAGCCCGACCAGGCCCGCGCCGATCCGCCACCAGCCATAGGGCGCCAGCCCGAAGCGGTTGATGAAGTCGAGCATCGTCTTCACGACAACCAGGCCCGACAGGAACGCGACCACGAAGCCGATGGCGATGATCCCCAGATTGTCGCTGGTCAGCACGTCCTTGTTCTCCCAGAAGTCCAGGACGAACGCCCCGACCATGGTCGGGATGGCCATGAAGAACGAGAACTCGGCCGCCGCGCGCCGGTCGATGCCGATCATCACGCCGCCGACGATGGTCGCGCCCGAGCGCGACACCCCCGGCACCATCGCCAGGATCTGGCAGAAGCCGACGCCCAGCGCCCGCTTCCAGCTCAGGTTCATGGCGTCGTCTTCCTTGGGCGTCGGCGCCCAGCGGTCGACGAGCAACAGGATCACCCCGCCCACGATCAACATCACGCAGATCAGGCCGATGCTCTCGAACAGCACGGTCTTGATGAAGTCGTGTGCGAAGAACGCCACCGCCATCGACGGCAGCACTGAGATCAGCACGCTGGCGGCGAACCACCGGGCCTTCGGGTCGCTCGGCAGGCGGATGAACACTCCCCACAGCCGCTGGAAGTAGATCACCACCACCGCCAGGATCGCGCCCAGCTGGATCATGACGCTGAAGGTGTCCCAGAAGCCGCTCGGCAGGCCCAGCAGCTTCTTGGTCAGCAGCAGGTGCCCCGTCGACGAGACTGGAATGAACTCCGTCAGGCCTTCGACAAGGCCGAGAATGACGGCGGCGATCCAGTCTGACACTGGCGACTCCATGGAACGAGATTGAGCGATCAAGGGCGATGAACAGGGTAAATTTCCAGTTCATCCATTTTTGGGACTATTTAGAAGAAGTCTCGCAGTGCTTCTGGCGTAGCGCGACATCGCGACGGCTCAATTGGTCTCATAATTTTACCATCAACTTTTGTCGGCGCGCATTCGCCGCTACACGAGCCTGCCTAACATCCGGGTATGGAGGTTTTGCGGCCATGGCCGAGCGCATGCTGAAGTTCACGACGGTCGAACGCACGACGCCCGCCAAGCGCGCCGCACAAACCCGTTCGGGCGATTTCCACGAGATCTACGCCGACTTCATCGACGCGAAGGCCAGCGAGCAGGCTTCGCGCTGCTCGCAATGCGGCATCCCGTTCTGTCAGACCCACTGTCCGCTGCACAACAACATCCCCGACTGGCTGCGGATGACCGCCGAGGGCCGCCTCGAGGAAGCCTACGCCCTGTCGCAGGCCACCAACTCGATGCCGGAGATCTGCGGCCGCATCTGCCCGCAGGACCGCCTGTGCGAGGGCTCCTGCACCATCGAGCAATCCGGCCACGGCACCGTCACCATCGGCGCGGTGGAGCGCTACCTGACCGACAAGGCCTGGGAAGAAGGCTGGGTCCAACCTCTGCGCGCCGGGCCCGCCCGCGGCCAGTCGGTCGGGATCATCGGCGCCGGGCCGGCGGGCCTGGCCGCCGCCGAGCGCCTGCGCGAAATGGGCTACGAGGTCACCGTCTACGACCGCCACGACCGCGCCGGCGGCCTGCTGATTTACGGCATCCCCGGCTTCAAGCTGGAAAAGGACGTGGTCGAGCGGCGCACCGCCCGCCTGGCCGATGGCGGCGTCGAGTTCAAGCTCGGCTTCGAGGTCGGCCGCGACGCCGGCCTGGACGAGCTGCGCGCCCGCCACGACTCGGTCCTGATCGCCACCGGCGTCTATGCGGCCCGCGAGCTGATCGCCCCGGGCTCCGGCTCGGCCGGGGTCGCCCCGGCCCTCGACTACCTGATCGCCTCCAACCGCATCGGCCTCGGCGACAGCGTCCCGGCCTATGACAGCGGCGAACTCAACGCCGCCGGCCGCGACGTCGTCGTCGTCGGCGGCGGCGACACCGCCATGGACTGCGTGCGCACCGCCGTGCGCCAGGGCGCCAGGTCCGTCACCTGCCTCTACCGCCGCGACCGCGCCAACATGCCCGGCTCGGCCCGCGAGGTCGCCCACGCCGAGGAGGAAGGCGTGGTGTTCGAATGGCTGGCCGCGCCCCGCGCCGTGCTCGGCGACGCCGGCCACGCCGACGGCCTGCGCGCCATCCGCATGCGGCTCGGCCCGCCCGACGCCTCCGGCCGTCAGGCCCCCGAGGAGGTCGAGGGCGGCGACTTCGACCTGCCCGCCGGCCTGGTCATCAAGGCCCTGGGCTTCGATCCGGAAGACCTGCCGAACCTGCTGTCCGCGCCCGACCTCGCGGTCTCCCGCTGGGGCACGGTGAAGGCCGACTTCAAGACCATGCAGACCAGCCTGCCTGGCGTCTTCGCCGCCGGCGACATCGTCCGCGGCGCCTCGCTGGTCGTCTGGGCCATCCGCGACGGCCGCGACGCCGCCGACGCCATCCACCAACACCTCTCGCAGCGCGCGCTGCTGGCCGCGGAGTGATCACATGAAGACCGCTCATCCCCGCGAAGGCGGGGACCCAAACAGCCTCCAAGCCCCTCAAGCCATGCCGAACCAGACCTCGGCTTGGGCCCCGGCCTTCGCCGGGGTGAGCGAGGAACTGGACCGGTACGCCGCCAACCGCGCCGCCCTGACCGCCGCCCACGCCTACTCCCCCAGCGACGAGCGCGACGCCTGCGGCGTCGGCCTGGTCTGCGCCCTCGACGGCAAGCCGCGCCGCGAGGTGGTCGAGTTGGCCATCACCGCGCTCAAGAGCGTCTGGCACCGCGGCGCGGTCGACGCCGACGGCAAGACCGGCGACGGCGCCGGCGTGCTGCTCTCGGTGCCGCAGGACTTCTTCGCCGACCAGGTGACCCGCATCGGCCACGTGCTACGCCCCGGCCCGATCGCCGTCGGCCAAGTCTTCCTGCCGCGCAACGACCTCGGCAATCAGGAGGCGGCCCGCACCATCGTCGAGGCCGAGGCCCTGCGCTTCGGCTTCTACATCTACGGCTGGCGCCAGGTGCCGGTCGACACCTCGGTGATCGGCGAGAAGGCCAACGCCACCCGTCCCGAGATCGAGCAGATCATGCTCTCGCCGCCGGCCGGCCTGACCGGCGAGGCGCTGGAGCGCGCCCTGTTCCTGTGCCGCAAGCGCATCGAGAAGCGCGTCGCCGCCGCCGGCATCCAGCACTTCTACCTGTGCTCGTTCTCGGCCCGGCAGCTGATCTACAAGGGCATGTTCCTCGCTCAGCACATTGATGAGTTCTATCCCGACCTGCGCGACGAACGCTTCGCCGCCGCGGTGGCGATCTTCCACCAGCGCTACTCGACCAACACCTTCCCCGAGTGGCGCCTGGCCCAGCCCTTCCGGATGCTCGCCCACAACGGCGAGATCAACACCAAGAAGGGCAACGTCAACTGGATGAAGTCGCACGAGATCCGGATGGCGGCCGACGCCTTCGGCGAGATGGGCGACGACGTGAAGCCGGTCATCCAGGACCCGCACGGCTCGGACTCCATGGCGCTCGACAACACCTTCGAGGTGCTGGTCCGCGCCGGCCGCGACGCACCGATGGCCAAGGCCCTGCTGATGCCCGAGGCCTGGAACGCCCGCTCCGACGAACAGATCAAGCCGGCGCACAAGGCGCTCTACGCCTACTGCAACTCGGTGATGGAGCCGTGGGACGGCCCGGCCGCGATCTGCGCCAGCGACGGCCGCTGGGTGGTCGCCGGCAAGGACCGCAACGGCCTGCGCCCGCTGCGCGTGGCCTATACCGACGACGGCCTGCTGATCATGGGTTCGGAGGCCGGCATGTGCCGGGTGGAAGAGTCGCGCATCGTGCGCAAGACCCACATCTCCGCCGGCCGGATGATCGCCGTCGACCTGGCCGAGGGCCGGCTCTACGGCGAGGACGAGATCGTCGACGAGCTCGCCGTCCGCCACCCGTACGACCAGTGGCTCGGCAACATGGTCGACCTGGAGAAGACCATCGCCCCGGGGCCGGAGCCGCGCGCCTACTCGCGTGAGGAGCTGGTCCGCCGTCAGGTCGCCGCCGGCCTCAGCCTGGAGGACATCGAGCTGATCCTCGCCCCCATGGTCGAGGACGGCAAGGAAGCGGTCGGCTCGATGGGCGACGACACCCCGCTGGCCGTGCTCAGCGACCAGTACCGGCCGCTGTCGCACTTCTTCCGCCAGAACTTCAGCCAGGTGACCAACCCGCCGATCGACTCGCTGCGCGAGACCTCGGTGATGAGCCTGAAGACCCGGTTCAAGAACCTCGGCAACATCCTGGCCCAGGACGAGGCCCAGACCGACGTCTTCGTGCTGGAAAGCCCGGTGCTGACCACCGGCATGTACCACCGCGTCGTCGAGTTCATCGGCGAGAAGAACGTCGCGGTCATCGACTGCACCATGCCGCTGCCCGCGCCCGAGAGCCGCGACGGCGACGCCCTGCGCGCCAACCTCGACCGTATCCGCGCCGAGGCCGAGGACGCGGCCCTGCGCGGCTGCGCCACCATCGTGCTGACCGACGAGGCGAGCGGCCCTGGCCGCCTGGCCCTGCCGATGATCCTGGCCACCGGCGGGGTGCACTCCTCGCTGGTCGCCAAGGGCCTGCGCTCCTACGTCTCGCTGATCGTCCGCTCGGCCGAATGCCTCGACACCCACTACTTCGCGGTGCTGGTCGGGGTCGGGGCGACGGCGGTCAACGCCTACCTGGCCCAGGAGAGCTTCCAGGACCGGCTCGACCGCGGCCTGACCGGCGAGCTGTCGCTGCGCGACCTCTGCCTCAACTACAAGCACGCCATCGAAGGCGGCCTCCTGAAGATCATCGCCAAGATGGGCATCGCGGTGATCTCGTCCTATCGCGGCGGCTACAACTTCGAGGCCCTCGGCCTCTCGCGGGCCTTGGTCGCCGAGTTCTTCCCCGGCATGCCCTCGCGCATCTCCGGCATCGGCCTGGCCGGCATCGAAGTCAAGGCCCTCGAGCTGCATCGCAAGGCCTGGGACGCCGCCGCCATAACCCTGCCGGTCGGGGGCTTCTACAAGGCCCGCCGCGCCGGCGAGGCGCACGCCTTCGAAGCGCGGATGATCCACACCCTGCAGCGCGCCTGCGACACCGGCGAGTACGCCGCCTACAAGACCTTCTCCGAGGGCATGCGGCGGATGCCGACCATCCAGCTGCGCGACCTGCTCGACCTGCGCTCGCCCGAGCGCGCGGTCAGCCTCGACGAGGTCGAAAGCGTCAACGAGATCCGCAAGCGCTTCCTGACCCCCGGCATGAGCATGGGCGCCCTGTCGCCTGAGGCGCACGGCGTGCTCAACATCGCCATGAACCGGATCGGCGCGAAGTCGGTGTCCGGCGAGGGCGGCGAGGATCCGGCCCGCTACACCCCGCTGCCCAACGGCGACAACCCGAACTCGGCGGTCAAGCAGATCGCCTCGGGCCGCTTCGGCGTCACCGCCCAGTACCTGAACGAGTGCCGCGAGATCGAGATCAAGGTCAGCCAGGGCGCCAAGCCCGGCGAAGGCGGCCAGCTGCCCGGCTTCAAGGTCACCGAGCTGATCGCCAAGCTGCGCCACTCGACGCCCGGCGTGATGCTGATCTCGCCGCCGCCGCACCACGACATCTATTCGATCGAGGACCTGGCCCAGCTCATCTACGACCTCAAGCAGATCAACCCGGAAGCCCGGGTCTGCGTGAAGCTGGTGGCCATGACCGGCATCGGCGCCATCGCCGCCGGGGTCGCCAAGGCGAAAGCGGATGTGATCCTGATCTCCGGCAATGTCGGGGGCACCGGCGCCTCGCCGCAGACCTCGATCAAGTACGCCGGCGGGCCGTGGGAGATGGGGCTGTCCGAAGCCAACCAGGTCCTCACCCTGAACAACCTGCGCCACTCGGTGCGCCTGCGGGCCGACGGCGGCATGCGCACCGGCCGCGACGTGGTCATCGCCGCCATGCTCGGCGCCGAGGAGTTCGGCATCGGCACCGCCAGCCTGATCGCCATGGGCTGCATCATGGTCCGCCAGTGCCATTCCAACACCTGTCCGGTGGGGGTCTGCACCCAGGACGAGGCCCTGCGCGAGAAGTTCTCGGGCAGTCCGGAAAAGGTCATCAACCTCTTCACCTTCATCGCCGAGGAGGTGCGCGAGATCCTGGCGGGCCTGGGCTTCCGCAGCCTCAACGAGATCGTCGGCCGCACCGACCTGCTGCAGCAGGTGAGCCGCGGCGGCGAGCACCTCGACGACCTCGACCTCAACCCGCTGCTGGTCCGTGCCGACCCCGGCCACCATGCCCCGTTCTGCACGGTGGAGGGCCGCAACGAGGTGCCAGACACCCTCGACGCCCAGATCGTCCGCGACGCCGCCCCGCTGCTTGAGCGCGGCGAGAAGATGCAGCTGACCTACACCGTGCGGAACACCGCCCGGGCGATCGGCTCGCGCACCTCCTCGCACATCGTCCGCAAGTTCGGCATGGACGGCCTGCCGCCCGGCCACCTGACCGTCCAGCTCAAGGGCTCGGCCGGCCAGAGCCTCGGCGCCTTCGCGGTCCAGGGCCTGCGCATCGAGCTGACCGGCGAGGCTAACGACTATGTCGGCAAGAGCCTATCGGGCGCGACCCTGGTCGTGCGGCCCGCCCCGCAGCTGGCGTCTCCACAGACCAACGCCATCATCGGCAACACCGTGCTCTACGGCGCCACCCGCGGGCGGCTGTTCGCCGCCGGCCTGGCCGGCGAACGCTTCGGGGTGCGCAACTCCGGCGCCGTCACCGTCGTCGAAGGCTGCGGAACCAACGGCCTGGAATACATGACCGGCGGCGTCGCCGTGGTGCTGGGCCCGGTCGGCTTCAACTTCGCGGCCGGGATGACCGGCGGCATGGCCTATGTGCTCGACCTCGACGACCGCTTCCTGACCATGCTCAACCGCGACAGCGTGGTGGTCGAGCGCATCGGGACCCGCCACTGGGAAGCCGAGCTCAAGGCCCTGGTCGAGGAACACGCCCGCGAGACCGGCTCGGTCCTGGCCCAGACCATCCTGCGCGACTGGGACCGCCACCTCGCCAAGTTCTGGCAGGTCGTTCCCAAGGAAATGGTCCACCGCCTCGACAAGCCGCTCGCCGAGGAAGAGGCGGTGCATCACCGCGCCTAGCGCCGCCCCCTCCCCCACCCTCTCCCCGGCGGGGAGAGGGAAAGGCGCTTGCATCGCCGCTAACTCGATATGAACATATCAAGAACAAAATGGCGAGAACCGCCAAAGCAGCTTGCACGATAAGTTCCCTCGCCCCCTTGGGGGAGAGGGTTAGGGTGAGGGGGACCCCGATGCCGCGCAACGCCTCGACAGCACAAGCCCGCTCGCTCCGCGCCAGGCAAACCAACGCCGAGGCCTACCTCTGGGCCGCGCTCCGCAACCGCCAGCTCGGCGGTTGGAAGTGGCGGCGTCAGGTCGGCGTCGGCCCCTTCGTCGTCGACTTTCTCTGTATCGAGGCCGGGCTCGTCATCGAGCTCGACGGCAGCGGCCATGCTGAACGGCGCGAGCACGACGCACTCAGAACCGCCATGCTCGGCGCGCACGGCCTACGCGTCATCCGCTTCTGGAACCACGGCGTCCTCGAAGGCCGCGAAGGCGTGTGCGACGCGATCCTCGCCTCGTGCGGCGGCGAGCGCCCCCCCTCACCCTAGCCCTCTCCCCGTGGGAGAGGGAACAGGTCGAGCAGCCCGCACATCACGTCCCCTCGCCCCCTTGGGGGAGAGGGTTAGGGTGAGGGGAGGCTCGCCGCCGCGCGCGAGGGCGAGGACTACCCCACCACCTCGCCGACATAACGCGCCCGTGGGCGGATCACCCCCCCGCCCTGGCCCTGCTCGATGGCGTGGGCGATCCAGCCGGCGCAGCGGGCGACGGCGAACAGCGCGAACGGCGCGTCGTCGGGCAGGCGCAGGGCCCGCGCCATCGCCACCAGGGCGAAGTCGACATTCGGAGCCAGGCCGGTGATCGCGCCGATCGTCGCCTGCAGGCGGGCCATCTCCGGATCCGGCTCGAACCGCTCCAGCAGCGCCGCGGCCCGCGGGTCGCCGTCAGGATAGAGGTTGTGTCCGAACCCCGGGATCTGCCGGTCCTCGGCCAGCCGCGCATTGACCGCCGCCCGCGCGCCGACCTCGGCCGCCTCGCGCGCCAGGCCCTGCACCGCCGCCGCGGCCCCGCCGTGCCTGGGTCCCGACAGCGCCGAGAGCCCGGCCAGGGCGCAGGCCGCCAGCGAGGCGCCGGTCGAGGCCGCCACCCTTGCTGCGAAGGTCGACGGGTTGAGCTCGTGGTCGGCCAGCAGCACCAGCGCCCGGCGGATCAGGTCCGCGCCCGGTCCGCCCGGCCCCTGCCCCCAGGCCAGCGCCAGCCGGCCGGCGATCGCCCCGCCGCCCTGCTGGCCGGCGACGGCGTCGGTCAGCACGTCGAGCAAGGTCGCGGCCTCGACCGCCAGGGCCAGCGGATTGCGCCCGCGGGCCGGCGGATCCTGGCCGGCCCGCGCCGCCAGCGCCAGGAACGCGCGCGAGCGCATGTCCGGCCCCTCCGGCGGCCTTGGCCGGTCGGTGCGCTTCAGCGCCGCCCCGTGGCCGCCGCGCAGCAGCCGCGCCGTGGCCTCCAGCGTTTCGGTCTCCGCCAGCTCCACCGCGTCGCGGCCGCGATAGAACAGCCGCCCGCCGGACACCGTGGTGATCGCCGAGGTCAGCACCGGCTCGCCCCAGGTGATCGCCCCCGCCGCCACCTCGGCCACCTTGCGGCTGCGGCTCTTGCGGTCGGTCAGGGCCGAGATGTCCGAGGCCCGATAGAGGCTGCGGCGCGGATCGCGCGGATCGGGCCGCACCTGCACCCGCCCGCGGCTGACATAGGCGTAGAGCGTCTGGGAGCGCACGCCCAGCCGGGCGCGGGCCTCCTCGGCGGCGATCCATTCGGGCGGTCTGGCGGGGGCCGATGCAGTCATATGTTGATTATATTGATCAAGATTGACGCTTCCAGCTTGCGGGCAAATATCGCGGCAAGCAAGAGGAGTTCCCGCCATGTCCGATGGCCTTGAAGACGTCGTCGCCGCCAACACCGTGATGTCGGAAGTCGACGGCCAGCGCGGCGTGCTGATCATCCGCGGCCATTCGCTCGACGAACTGGCCGGCGCCACGCGGTTCGAGGATCTGGTCCGCACCCTGTTCGACGGATTCTTCGACGCGCTGCCGGCCGATCTGGCCCCGGCCCTGGGCGCGGCCCGCGCCGAGGTGTTCTCCGAGGTCGCCGCCCTCGATCCCGGCCTGCTCGACCTGACCCCGGTGGAGGCGATGCGCGCCCTGACCGCCCGTCTGCCCGACGGCGACGACCTGGCCACCGCCCTGCGGCTGATCGCGGCCCCGGCCGTGTTCACCGCCGCCGTGGTCCGCGCCCACCAGGGCCAGGCTCCGATCGCACCTGACCCGGCGCTCGGCCACGCCGCCGACGCCCTGCGGATGATCTCCGGCCAGGTTCCGGCCAAGGCCCAGTCCGACGCCCTCGACACCTACCTGGTGACGGTCAGCGATCACGGCCTCAACGCCTCGACCTTCGCCGCCCGGGTGATCGCCTCGACCCGCGCCGGCCTGACCTCGGCCGTGCTCGGCGGGATCAGCGCCCTGAAGGGCCCGCTGCACGGCGGCGCGCCCGGCCCGGTGATCGAGATGCTCGACGAGATCGGCGCGCCCGCCAACGCCCGGGCCTGGATCGAGCAGGCCCTGGCCCGCGGCGATCGACTGATGGGCTTCGGCCACCGGGTCTATCGGGTCCGCGACCCGCGCGCCGACGCCCTGAAGGCCGCCGTCCGGCGCTTAGGCGACGGCTCCAACGTCCGCCCCGGCCGCATTGCCTTCGCCGAGGCGGTCGAGGCCGCGGCCCTGGCGATCCTCAAGGAGCACAAGCCGAACCGGCCGCTCGACACCAATGTCGAGTTCTACACGGCCCTGCTGCTGGAGGCGCTCGACTTCCCGCCCGGCGCCTTCACCTGCGTCTTCGCCATGGGCCGGGTCGCCGGCTGGATCGCCCACGCCCGCGAACAGGTGGCCGGCGGCCGCCTGATCCGCCCGCAGTCGGTCTATGTCGGCCCGGCCCCGCTGAAGGCGGCCTAGCCTACTTCAGCGCGATGCAGCTGGTCGCCGAACGGCGCGGCCGCCTCCTGGTGGACGAACACCGCATCATAGGCGCCCTCGGCCAGGTCGCTGACCAGCCGCTGGGCGTTGTCCTGGGCGGTGCGCAGCGACAGCTCCGGATAGCGCTGAGCCATGGCCGTGACGATCGGGCCCAGCAGCCCGTGCCGCGGGGCCGGCCCGACCCGGATGCGCAGCCGCCCGCGCTCGCCGTGCATCAGCTTGTCGAAATCGTGGTTCAGGGCCTCGACGTCGCGCAGCACCGCCTCGGCCCGGGCGACCAGGAACCGGCCATAGGACGTCGGCTGGGCGGCGCCAGCCTCGCGCGCGAACAGCTCCACCCCCAGCTTGGCCTCCAGCCGGGCGATGTTCTTGCTCAGCGTCGACTGCGCCATGCCCAGCCGACGGGCCGCGCCGCTGAACCCGCCGTGCCGGCTGATCGCTACGATCTGTTCCAGGTGCTTCAGATCCATGGCCGGAAGCTAAGCCACTTTCCGCCGCGACGGGCGCCTGTTCGCGCCGAGCCGCCGCTCGCCGCAATGCGGATTTAACCCTACCGGACTATCCACCTGGCCAGTTCCCCTGCTTTCGAGGATTCGTCCCATGCCCCCTGAGCCGCTCGCCGCTCCCTGGTCTGGCGACGACCCGCTCGTGGATGTCGGGGCCTTTTTCGAATTTTCGCTCGACCTGCTGGTGATCCGCGACCTCGAAGGCCGCGTGCTCAAGGCCAGCTCCTCCTGGCGCACCCTTCTCGGCCACGATCCGGAGGAGCTACGCGGCCAGCCGCTGCTGGGCCTGGTCCACCCCGACGACATGCCCGGCACCCTGGAGAGCGTCGAGGAGGTCGAGAACCGCCGGCCCGGCGCACCGGTGCTCGGGTTCACCAACCGCTACCGGCACAAGGACGGCCGCTACCTCACCCTCGAATGGCGGGCCCAGCGGTTCGGCGACCGCATCTACGGCGTGGCCCGCGACGTCACCGAGCGCGTCGCGGCCGAACGCGAACTGCGCGAGGCCAAGGTCGCCGCCGAGGCGGCCAGCCGCGCCAAGTCCGACTTCCTGGCCAATATGAGCCACGAAATCCGCACCCCTCTCAACGGCGTCATCGGCATCGTCGACGCCCTGGCCCGCACGCCGCTGGCCGTCGATCAGGCCGAGATGGTCGACCTGATCCGCAATTCCGGCACGGTGCTGGAGCGCCTGGTCTCCGATATCCTCGACGTCTCCAAGATCGAGGCCGGCGAACTGCCGCTGGAGATCGCGCCGTTCGACCTCGAACTGGCGCTCGGCCCCTGCATCGAGGTCATGCGCTACCGGGCCGCGGACAAGGGCCTGGCCTTCGAACTGGCCCGCGGCCCAGGCGCGCGCGGCCTGTTCGTCGGCGATGGCGCCCGCATCGCCCAGATCGTCGCCAACCTGCTCTCCAACGCCATCAAGTTCACCCCCAGCGGGACCGTGGCCTTGCGGCTGGACCTCGCCGACGACGGCCGCCTGACCCTGGTCGTCGAGGACACCGGCGTCGGTTTCGACGCCGAGCACGCCAGCCGGCTGTTCAACCGCTTCAGCCAGGCCGACGCCTCGATCAGCCGCCGCTTCGGCGGCACGGGCCTGGGGCTGTCGATCTGCCGCTCGCTGACTGAGATGATGGGCGGCGAGATCGCCGCGACCTCCCAGCCGGGCGTCGGTAGCCGCTTCGTGGTCGCCCTGCCGCTCGTCCGCGCCGAGCCCGCGGACGAGACGCGCGGCGTCCGCCCCGTCCCCGCCCCCGCGCCGGCCTGCCGCGCCGCCGGCCCCCTGCGGGTGCTGCTGGCCGAGGACCATCCGACCAACCAGCGCGTCGTCCAGCTGATCCTCGCCAGCCAGGGCGCCGAACTGGTGATCGTCGAGGACGGGGCCCAGGCGCTCGAGGCCTTCGCCGCCGGCGCCTTCGACCTGGTGCTGATGGACATGCAGATGCCGCACATGGACGGCCTGGCCGCCACCCGCGCCATCCGCGCCCTGGAGGCCGAGCGCGGCGCCGCGCCCGTGCCGATCGTCATGCTCAGCGCCAACGCCATGGCCGAGCACCTCGACGAGGCCCGCGCCGCCGGTGCCGACCTGCACGTCGCCAAGCCGATCACCGCCTCCAGCCTGCTGGCTGGCATCGAGGCGGCGCTGGCCGGGGCCTGATCGGAAGCGGAGCGCGAACAAGCCCCGCCCCGCGGCACCGGCCGCGAGTCGTTCGCGCTGGGGTCGCCCGGCGTGGGACGGTATGACGGGCCATGGTCCAACCTCGTCTCTCCGCCGCCGAATCGGCCATGCTGACCCGCCGCATCACGCTCGCCTCGACCGGCGTGGCGCTGCTGCTGGTGACGATCAAGACGCTGGTCTGGGCGATGAGCGGGTCGATCGCCCTGCTCGCCTCGGCCGCCGACTCCGCCCTCGACCTGCTGGCCTCGCTGGTCACCTTCTTCGCCGTCCGCTACGCCGCCAGCCCGCCCGACGCCGAGCACCGCTTCGGTCACGGCAAGGCCGAGGCCTTCGCCAGCCTGATGCAGGGCGGCCTGGTGTTCGCCTCCGCCGCCCTGGTCGGCCGCGAGGCGGTCATGGGCCTGATCGATCCCCAGCCGGTCCGCCAGGAGGGTCTGGCGGTGATCGTGATGGCGGTCTCCACCGCCCTGACCTTCGGCCTGATCAGCGCCCAGAGCTGGGTCCTGAAGCGCACCGCCTCGGTGGCCGTCGCCGGCGACCGCGCCCACTACGCGACGGACCTGGCCTCCAACATCGCCGCCCTGGTCGGCATCGCCGCGGCCGCCTGGCTGGGGCTCTCCGGCCTCGACGCGCTGGCCGCCCTGGTGGTCACCGGCCTGCTGCTGTGGGGTGCGATCAGCGTGTTCCGCGAAGCCGCCAACCAGCTGATGGACCGCGAACTGCCGCACGAGGAGCGCGAGCGGATCAAGACCCTGGTCACCCACGACCCGGCGCTGACCGACGTGCATCAGCTGCGGACCCGCGCCTCGGGTCCGTACGTTCACATGCAGATGCACGTCGACCTCGACCCCGCCCTCTCGCTGGAACAGGCCCACGCCGCCATGGTCGCGGCCGAAAAGCGCATCCTGGCTGAGTTCCCCAGCGCCGACATCATCATCCATCCGGACCCGCGCGGCGCGGCCGAACCGCACGGCGGCGCCTTCGCCGAGACCGCCCTCGGTAAACGTGGCCTTAACGAGGACTAGCGATACTCGGTCGCCTGATGAGCCTCGACCTCACCCTCCTTCATTTCCCCCTGGATCCCGCCTCTCGGCAGGTCCGCCTCGCGCTGGGCGAAAAGCGGCTGCCGTTCGCCGAGGAGGCGGCCCGCTACTGGGAGCGGCCCGAGGCGCTGGTGAGGCTCAACCCCTCGGGCCTGACGCCCGTGCTGGTCGTGGGCGGCGGTCGCGAGCCGCTGGTGCTGTGCGAAAGCCGCGCCATCCTCGACCACCTGGAAGAGACCCATCCCGAGCCGCCGCTGCTCGGCCGCGACCCGGCCGAGCGGGCCGAGGCGCGCCGCCTGCTGCAATGGTTCGACCGCAAGTTCGACTACGAGGTCGGCGGCTTCCTGCTGCACGAGAAGATGGAAAAGCGCCTGCTCGGGCTCGGGGCCCCGGATCTGGCCGCCATGCGCGCCGGCCGCGAGGCGCTGCGCGCGCACCTGGTCTATGTCGAGACCCTGCTGTCGGGCCGCGACTGGCTGGCCGGCCGCCGCCTCTCGATGGCCGATTTCGCCGCCGCCGCCCACCTGTCGGTGATCGACTATTTCGGCGACGTGCCCTGGCGCGACTTCCCGGCGGTCAAGACGTGGTACATGAAGCTGAAATCGAGGCCGTGCTTCCGGCCGCTGCTGGCCGATCGCTGGCCCGGCCTCGCGCCGGCGCAGCATTATGACGACCTCGACTTCTGATCCTCGAACAGCCGACCTGATCCGCCAGCGCGCCGCCGAGCTCGGCTTCGACGTCTGCCGAATCGCCGACGCCCGCGCGCAGTGGGCCGCCTCGGGCCGCCTGCGCGAGTTCGTCGAGCTCGGCCGACACGGCGAGATGGGCTGGATCGAGGAGACGCAAGACCGCCGCCGCCACCCGACCGCCATGTGGGACCACGCCCGCTCGGCGATCATGCTCGGCGTCAACTACGGCCCCGACCACAACCCGCTGGAGACCCTGGCCCGCAAGGACCGCGGCGCGATCTCGGTCTACGCCCAGGGCGACGACTATCACGAGCTGATCAAGGGCCGGCTCAAGCAGCTAGCCGGCTGGCTGGTCGCCCGCTTCGGCGGCGAGCTGAAGGTCTTCGTCGACACCGCGCCCCTGATGGAAAAGCCGCTGGCCGAGCGCGCCGGCCTCGGCTGGCAGGGCAAGCACACCAATCTGGTCAGCCGCGAGTTCGGCTCCTGGCTGTTCCTCGGCTCGATCCTCACCGAGCTCGAACTGCCGGCCGACGGCCCCAGCGGCGGCTCCTGCGGCCAGTGCCGCGCCTGCCTGGACATCTGCCCGACGAACGCCTTCCCCGCGCCCTACCAGCTCGACGCCCGCCGCTGCATCTCCTACCTGACCATCGAGCTGAAGAGCCCGATCCCGCAGGAGTTCCGGCCCCTGCTCGGCAACCGCATCTACGGCTGCGACGACTGCCTGGCGGTCTGCCCGTGGAACAAGTTCGCCGCCCAGTCGCGAGAGCAACGGCTGCACGCCCGCGAGGCCCTGCGCGAGCCGGCGCTGGCCGACCTCGCCGGCCTCGACGACGCCGCCTTCCGCGCCCTGTTCTCGAAAAGCCCGGTCAAGCGCATCGGCCGCGACCGCTTCGTCCGCAACGTGCTCTACGCCATCGGCAACTCCGGCGAACCGGCCTTGGCCGCCCACGCCCAGGCCCTGCTCGCCGACCCCGCCCCCGTCGTCCGCGGCGCCGCCGTCTGGGCGCTCTCGCGCCTGCTGCCGCCGGCCGCCTTCGCGAGCCTCCGCGCCGCCTCAGACGAAACCGACCCCGACGTCCTCGCTGAGTGGGCGGAGGCCTGACCTCGAGCTGTCATCCCGGTTTGCGAAGCAAGACCGGGACCCATGAACACCTGATCGATCAAAACTTGCTCGGCCGCGTCTCACTCCGAGGGCGCGGCGCGAATGGGTCCGGACAGCCGCTGCGCGACTTCCGGGATGACACCCTTTCTATCGGCCCCTTCCTGCAGTCCGGCCCGCTAAACCTGCCACTCCGGCGTCCCATCGGCGGCCTGCGCGGCCTTGGCCCGCTGGAACCCCTCGCGGGCCTGCAGCCGCGCCCAGTAGGCGCCCACCGCCGGGCTGAACCGCTCCGAAAGTCCCAGCGTGCTCGCCAGCAGCAGCGCGTAGCCCACCGAGATGTCCGCCGCCGTGAACCGTCCGGCGACCAGATAGTCCCGCGTTTCCAAGGCCCTATCGACCGCCCGCAGCCTGGCCGCGAACCACTTGGCATAGTCCTCGGCGACCTGCGGGTTGCGCCGCTCCTTCGGCTCCAGCCGCGTGTAGCGAAGCACCAGGGTCTGCGGGAAGGTCAGCGTCGCCTCGCCCAGATAGAGCCAGTTCAGCCAGGCGCCGTAGTCGCCATCGTCGTTCGGCACGTTCAGCGGCCCGCCGTGCCGAACGGCCAGGTACTGCAGGATGGCCGAGGATTCGGTCATCCTCGTCTCCCCGTCGACGAAGAACGGGATGGTCCCCAGCGGGTTGACCTCCAGGTACTCCGGGGCCCGCACCCGCGGCGGAAACGGCAGCAATTTCAAGTCATAGGGGACGCCGAGCTCCTCCATGGCCCAGAGGGCGCGGAACGAGCGGGCGTCCTGGCAATGATAGAGCGTCGGCATCAGTCGGCGTAGGCGGCGGCGCGCTTCTGCATGTTCGACATCACCGCCTCGACCTGGTTGGGCGAGCCGATCAGGGCGGCCTGCTCGACGCTCTCGGCCTTCAGGATCGCGTGCTGGTCGGCGTCGGCGACCATGTCCAGAAGCCGCTTGGCCGCGCGGATCGCGGTCGGGCTCTTGGCCGCGATCTCGGCCGCCAGCGCCAGGGCTTCGGCCCGCGGGTCGGCGCAGACGCGGGTCGCCAGGCCCAGGCGCGCAGCCTCCTCGCCGTCGAAGATCCGGCCCGTATAGGTCAGCTCGCGGGCGACGTCGTCGCGCACCAGCCCGCGCATCAGCACCATGCCGGCCATGTCCGGCACCAGGCCCCACTTGATCTCCATCACCGACATCCGCGTATCGGCGGTGACGAAGCGCAGGTCCGCGCCCAGGGCCAGCTGGAAGCCGCCGCCGAACGCCACGCCGTGCACCGCGGCGATCACCGGGACCACCTGCTCGCTCCAGACCATCACCGCGTGCTGAGCGCGGTTCGAGCCGCCGGCCGTGCGATTGTCGGTCAGCAGCGATTCCCCGGTCGAGGATTGGCCGCCCTTGCGCTCGCCCGAGGCCATCTTGCCGAAGTTGCCCATGTCCAGGCCGGCGCAGAACGCTCGGCCCTCGCCCGACAGCACGATGGCCCGCACGCCCGCCTCGGCCTTCAACCGCTCGCCGGTCTCGATCAGGGCCGAGAACATGGCGTCGTCCAAGGCGTTCATCTTGTCGGTGCGGACCAGGCGGACATCGGCCACGCCCTCGCTGATCTCGACTGTGATGCGGTCTTCCATGGTGGCGCTCCTTCAGGCCTTGCCGACGACGTAGCCGGCGCGTGGGAAGTGAACCTGGGTCCTGCCCAGGTCAGGGGTCTGGCGGGCCAGGACGATCCGGCCCGGCGTCGCCGCGACCAGGGTCCCTTCGACGGGGTCGCGGCCATAGTCGTCGGCGGCGACGGTGATTGCGGTTCCGGGCGCCAACGCCGCGGTCGGGTCGTGGGCCGGCGCGAGTTCCGGCTCGGCCTCGCGCGCCGCGGCCAGGGCGTCGGCGCCGCTGATCTCGCGGCGGGTTCCGTGGCCGATGGCCGCCACCCGCTCGCGCCAGCCTTGCGTCCGCGTCAGCCCGGCCAAGAGCTCGTCAGCCACGGTGGGCAGGTTCCGCGCCAGGAACCAGATGTTCATGTAGGCGGCGACGTCGGCCAGGCCCGGCGCCTCGCCGGCCAGCCAGTCGGAGGTCGCCAGCCCCTCCTCGATCCACGCCGCCTGCGCCCGCCATTGCGGCGCCATCAGCGGCGCGGCGGCCTTCATCGCCGCGACGTTGAACGGCCGCCCGGTCAGCTTCTCGCGGTCGGCGATGAACTCCGGCGCCGTCGCGTCGCCCAGCGCCCCGAAGATGATCGGCACGGTGAGGCCGAAGAACTGCCGGTCGGCCCAGGCGTTGACCGCCCACGCCGCGCCCCCGATCGCGCGCGGCGACGGCGCCCGCGTCTCGATCTCGGCCAGGATCACCTGGGTGTCGCAATAGATGTCGGCGCCGATCTGCAGCACCGGGATGCGCCGATAGCCGCCGGTCAGCGGCGTCAGCTCCGGCTTGGGCATGATCACCGGCGCCTGGACCGAGTCCCAGGCCAGGCCCTTCAGGCCCAGCAGCAGGCGGACCTTCTCCGAGAACGGCGAGGTGTCGTAGTGATGAAGGATCAACCCGCTCATAGGCGTTTCCAAACCCGGCCTCTTGCTGGGCCGTGGAGCTTACGCTGTCACGGAATTGGTTCGCCGCCCACCATGACCCCGCGTCACGGGCGATCGTTGGTCACCGCCGGCGCCACGTCGGGGGCGAAGCTCTCGAGGATCGGAGCCTCGGCATAAAGCGCATCGCGCCGCTCCAGCTCCTCGCGGATCGATGCATGCTTGGCCGCGTCGAGCTTCCAGCCCAGCACGCAGGCCCCGCCCAGCATCACGAAGACGATCGGCCCGACGATGAAGGCCAGCTCCAGCCCGCGGATCGCGCTTTCGGTGTTCACCGCTCCGTCGGCAGGATTGAAACCGATCTGCGCCAGCAGCGGGAAGGTCAGCACGATGGCGAAGGCCGAGGCGATCTTGTTGGCGAGGGCGTTCAGCGCATAGATCAGGCTTAAGCGCTCCTGGCCCTGCTCCAGCCGCACCTCGTCGGCGACGTCGGCCAGCATGGCGCGGATCATCAGGTCGAAGCCGGCCGCCATGAAGCCCTGCCAGAACATCATCGGGATCCCGAAGGCCATGTCCCCCTTGGGCAGGAACATCACGGTGCAGAGGCCCAGCGAGTAGGCGGTGGTGGTGACCATCAGCGTGCGGTGCTTGGAGAACCGCATGGCCAGGCGCGCGGTCAGCGGCGCGCCCAGGATGCCGGCCACCACGTAGACCAACAGCAGGGCCGAAGCCTGCTCTGTCGAAAACCCGCGCGAGTCCGTGAAGAAGAACATGTAGAGCGCGCTCATCCAGCCCGGGCCGAGCGTCAGCGCCATCTGGGCCAGGAACAGCCGCAGCAGGTCCGGCTTGGTGATCAGCGACAGGTAGTCCTTGAGCGCGAAGTGCTCGGGCGCGGTCTTCACGATGTGCTCGGGCGTGCGCAGGCAGACCAGCGCCACCACCACCGGGATCATCGCGAAGATGAACCAGCCCATGGCCTTGACGCCCTCGGCTTCGGACAGCCCGACATGCGCCGCCCCGATCGGGATCACCAGTACGGTCATCGCCCCGATCACGCCGGCCGCCGCCAAAATGCCGAAGATCCGCGAGCGCTGGTGGTACTCGGTGGCCAGGGTCGCAGCCCAGGCCGAATGGCCGAGGCCGAGGATCGAATTGCCGAGATAGAACACCAGCAGCCAGAAGATCAGGTAGGGCAGCCCGATCCCGCTGGGCGCCTCGAACAGCGCGTAGACCGCCGCCATCAGGATCGGCCCGCCGATCAGCACCCAGACCCGGTAGCGGCCGAGCCGTGTGCGCGTGCGGTCCATCGCCAGGCCGAGCACCGGGTCGACCCCGAGATCGAGCATCCTCACCACGAAGAAGGCGACCCCGATCAAGGTCAGGTCGACCGCAAGGTGGCTGGCGAAGAACGGCGGGATGTAGACCGAAACCGCCACCGCCAGCGCCCCGAGCGGAAACGCCAGCGTGGAAAAGGAGAGCGCAGTCGGGGTCGACAACGGCCGAGGCCCGCTGGCCTGCGCGTTCTGGGTCACTCGGCATCTCCCTTCGCGCCGGTCGCCGCCGACGTCGGATGCCCCCATTCACCCGCTTCCCCACGGTCAGGGCAAGGGCGAGAAGCACTACGGGCGAGAAAAGCGCCTCGGACGCCGTTCGACACGCGCAATTTTCAAACACCCGTTTGCGCCTCGCTGATTTTCCGGCAAGGTCCGCCCCTTCCAAGGGGACGGAAAGCGGAGACAGACGCCATGAACAGCGGCGCGGAATTCGACATCATCGTCTACGGCGCGACCGGCTTCACCGGCCGGCTGGTGGCCGAACACCTGGCCGGGCGGTACGGCGTCGGCGGCGAGGTGAAGTGGGCCATGGCCGGACGCAGCCTTGAGAAGCTGCAGCAGGTCCGCGACGAGATCGGCGCTCCCAAGGACACGCCGCTGATCGTCGCCGACGCCGGCGACCCGGCCTCGGTCAAGGCGATGGTCGAGCGCGCCAAGGCGATCCTCACCACCGTCGGCCCCTACCAACTCTATGGCTCGGACCTGGTCGCCGCCTGCGTCGCGGCCGGAACCGACTATCTCGACCTCTGCGGCGAGCCGAACTGGATGGCCGCCATGATCAGGCAGCACCACGAGGCCGCCCAGAAGAGCGGCGCGCGCATCCTGTTCTCCTGCGGCTTCGACTCCATCCCGTTCGAACTGGGCGTCTACTTCGCGCAGGCGACCGCCCGCCAGAAACTCGGCGGCGTGGTCCCACGGGTGAAGGGCCGGATGCGCCAGCTCAAGGGCGGCCTCTCGGGCGGCACCGCCGCCAGCGGCCGCGCCACCATGGCCGCGATCCAGAAGGACCCCAGCCTGTTCGCCCTGATGGTCGACCCGTTCGCCCTGACCCCGGGCTTCAAGGGCCCCGAGCAGCCGGCCGGCCAGGCCGTCGAGCACGACGAGGACCTGAACGCCGACGTCGGGCCGTTCATGATGGCCGCCATCAACACCAAGAACGTCCACCGCTCGAACTTCCTGCAGGGCCACGCCTACGGGCAGGACTTCGTCTATGACGAAATGGCCGTGGTCGACCCCAAGGCTCCGGCCAGCTTCGCCCTCGAGGAAGGTGCCGGCCCGCAGCCGGGCGAGGGCCCCAGCAAGGAAGAGCGCGAGACCGGCTTCTATGACGCGGCCTTCATCGGCATCGCCGCCGACGGCCGCAAGGTCGTGGTCTCGGTCAAGGGCGACAAGGACCCTGGCTACGGCTCGACCTCGAAAATGATCGCCGAGACCGCCATCTGTCTCGTCAAGGAAGCCGCCGACGTTCCCGGCGGCCTCTGGGTCCCGGGCGCGGCCCTGGGCGACAAGCTGATCGCGCGCCTGCAGAAGAACGCAGGCCTCAAGTTCGAGGTGGAAGCATGACCGACCTGTTCACCCCCCTTAGCTTCCAGCACGGCCCGGCGATGAAGAACCGCTTCATGCTGGCTCCGCTGACCAACACCCAGAGCCACCCCGACGGCACGCTGTCCGACGACGAGTTCGCCTGGCTGACCTATCGGGCCGAGGGCGGCTTCGGCCTGACCATGACCTGCGCCGCCCACGTCCAGGCCATCGGCCAGGGCTTTCCCGGCCAGCTCGGCGTGTTCGGCGACCAGCACCTGCCCGGCCTCACCCGCCTGGCCGCGGCGATCAAGGCCAAGGGCAGCATCGCGGCCCTGCAGCTGCACCACGCCGGCAACCGCTCGCCCCAGGAGCTCATCGGCCAGGCGCCGGTCTGCCCTTCGGACGATCCGGAGACCGGCGCCCGAGCCCTGACCCTGGCCGAGGTCGAGCAGCTGCGCGAGGACTTCATCGCCGCCGCCGTCCGCGCCGAGAAGGCCGGCTTCGACGGGGTCGAGATCCATGGCGCCCACGGCTACGTGCTCTGCCAGTTCCTGTCGCCGACCCTCAACCGGCGCGAGGACCGCTACGGCGGCTCGCCGGAGAACCGCGCCCGCCTTGTCTTCGAGATCATCGACGGGATCCGCGCCCGCTGCGGCGCGAACTTCCAGCTCGGCCTGCGCCTGTCGCCCGAGCGTTTCGGCCTGGAGCTGGCCGAGATCATCGAGGTCGCCCGCCAGGTGTTGGCCGACGGCAAGATCGACTATCTCGACATGTCGCTGTGGGACGTGGCCAAGGAGCCGGTCGAGGAAGCGTTCCAGGGCCGCAGCCTGATGTCCTACTTCACCGAACTTGACCGCGGGCAGGTCCGGCTCGGGGTCGCCGGCAAGATCATGTCCGGCGCGACCGCGCGCCAGTGCCTGGCGGACGGCGCCGACTACGTCCTGATCGGCCGCGCCGCCATCCTGCACCACGACTTCCCGCAGAAGGTCGCCGCCGACCCGGACTTCGTCTCGATCGCCCTGCCGGTCACGCGCGAGCACCTGCGAAACGAGCGCCTGGGCCCGGCCTTCGTCGACTACATGAACGGCTGGAAGGGCTTCGTCGCCCAGCAAGAGACGGTCTAGCGCCCACGAGTTGCTCCCCCTCTGGGGGAGCTGTCAGCGAAGCTGACTGAGGGGGACTTGGACTCCAGGAGCGGTCCCCCTCCGTCGTCCCTCACGGGACGCCACCTCCCCCAAGAGGGGAGGATTTGCTGCTACCGATAGCGGATCAGCGCTTCCTGCGTGGCCGAGGCCACCAGTTTGCCGCTCTGGTCGAAGATCGAGCCGCGGTTGAAGCCGCGCCCGCCCGAGGCCGAAGGGCTGTCCTGCACATAGAGGTGCCACTGGGTGAAGTCGGTGGCGTGATGGAACCACAGCGCATGGTCGAGGCTGGCGACCTGCAGCCGCCCCTCGCTCCACGGAATGCCGTGCGGGCGCAGCGAGGTGTCCAGCAGGGTCATGTCGGTGGCATAGGCCAGGGCGCACTGGTGGATCATCGGGTCGGCGCCCAGCGGCTCACGGGCCCGGAACCAGATCGCCTGCTCGGGGTCCATCACCGGCGCGGTGCCATAGGGCGGCGGATCGATCGGCCGCACCTCGACCGGCCAGGTCCGCCGCGTCTCGGTCTCGCCGCCGGCCGCGCGCAGTTCGTCCTCGTCGAGCAGGCCGTCCGGTCCCGGCAGGGCCGGCATCGCGATCTGGTGCTCCAGCCCCGCCTCCGGGACCTGGAACGAGGCCGACAGGTTGAAGATCTGCTGGCCGTGCTGCAGGGCGGTGACCCGCCGCATGGTGAAGCTGCCGCCGTCGCGCACCCGCTCGACCTTCAGCAGGATCGGAATCTTCGGATCGCCGCCGCGGATGAAATAGGCGTGCATCGAGTGGCAGACCCGCCCGTCGACGGTGCGATAGGCCGCGGCCAGCGCCTGGGCCACCACCTGGCCGCCATAGATGCGCCGCGTCTCGCCCGGGGGCGTGTGGCCCCGGAACATGTCCAGGTCGATCGCCTCGATGTCGAGGATGCGGACCAGCTCACTCATTTCCGTCACTCGTTTCAGTCCGGGCGGTCGTTCAGAACGACGCCGCCGGCATGTCCTTCAGCCGCGGCGCCACGCGGTCCTTGTCGGAGAGGATGACCTCTCCGTCCCACGGCCAGGCGATGGCGACCTCGGGGTCGTTCCACAGCAGCGAACCCTCGGTCTGCGGCGCGTAGTCGCCGTCGACCTTGTAGGCCAGCTCACAGCCGTCGGTCAGGGTCTGGTAGCCGTGCGCGAAGCCGCGCGGCACCAGCAGCTGCTCGCCGCCCTCGGCGGTCAGTCTCGCGCCCACCCACTGGCCGAAGGTCGGCGAGCCGGGACGGATGTCGACCGCCACGTCGAAGATCTCGCCGCGCAGCGCCCGCACCAGCTTGGCCTGGGGATGCGGCGCGTTCTGAAAGTGCAGCCCGCGCACTGTGCCGGCCTTGGCGTTGAAGGCCTGGTTGTCCTGCACGAAGTCGTGGTCGGCGCCGGCCGCCGCCAGCGAACGGCGGCTCCAGGTCTCGGCGAACCAGCCGCGCGCATCGCCATGGCGCTTGGGCGTGATAAGCAGGACCTCAGGAATGGAGAGCGGCGTGATCGACGTCATGGCTGCCTGCAAGTTTGGAACCGCCCCCGCATGAACGACCACGCGCAGGAACACAAGTCGCCAGCGCCGCAAAGCCCAGCCAAGTCCCCAGTCGCATCATCAGTCGAGACCGCGGTTCAGATCACAGTCTGCGTCATCGCCTACAATTCCGGCCCGACCCTGCGCGCCTGCCTGCAGCACCTGGCCGACCAGACCTATCGCGACTTCGAGACCCTGGTGATCGACAACGCCTCGCCCGATCCCGGCGACGGCGCGATCGCGCGCGAGTTTCCGTTCGTGCGGCTGATCGAGAACGCCGAGAACCTCGGCTTCTCCGGGGCCGGCAACCAGGCCGCGCGGCTGGGGCGCGGCCGCTGGTTCGTGCTGCTCAACCCCGACGCCTACGCCGAGCCCGACTGGCTGGAACAATTGGTCGCGGCCGCCGGGCGCCATCCGCAGGTGCGCTCCTTCACCTCGCGCCAGGTGATGGCCGAGGACCCGACCCATCTCGACGGCCTGGGCGACGTCATGAGCGGCTACGGCATCCCCTACCGCGGCGGCTATCTGGCCCCCGATCCCGGAAACACCCCCGAGGGCGAGGTGTTCTCGCCCTGCGGCGCGGCGATGATGATCGACCGGGAGCTGTTCCTAGAGCTCGGCGGCTTCGACGAGTTCTTCTTCTGCTATTCCGAGGACGTCGACCTCGGCTACCGGTTGCAGCTGGCCGGCGAGCCGACCGTGCTGGTCCCAGCCGCCACCATCCACCATGTCGGCTCGGCCTCTACCGGCGGGCGCAAGTCGGAGTTCGCCGTCTTCCACGGCACCCGCAACCGCTTCTACGTGGTCTACAAGGACACGCCCTGGCCGCTGCTGCCGATCGTCGTGCCGCTGCACCTGGTGGCGGTCGCCTACATCTCCAGCCGGCGCGAGAACCATCCGCACGCCCACATCGTCTGGCGGGCGTTCACCGAGTCCCTCAAGGGGCTGCCGACCATCCTCAAGAGCCGCCGACAGGTCCAGAAGCGGCGGCGCGCCTCGACGGCCCAGATCGCCCGGGCCATGACCTGGAACCCCTACGACCTGTTCGGGCGGCGGGCGGTCATTCGCCCGCTGCGGCCCAATCGATCAACCGCGCCATGAACGCCGCGCCGCGCTCCATCTGGGCGCGGTCGACATACTCGTCGGCCTGGTGGGCCTGGTCGATCGAGCCGGGGCCGCAGATGACGGTCGAGAAGCCCGCCTCCTGGAACTGCCCGGCTTCGGCCGCATAGGGCACCACCCGGGCCGGGCCGTTGTCGCCGGCCAGCCGCCGGGCGAACAGTTCGGCCGCTCCGTCCTCCTCCGGCGACAGCGGCGGGGTGCCCGAGCGCTGCACGATCTTCGCCCCGGCCTGCGGGAACAGCGCCTTCAGCCGCGCGTCCAGCCCCGCCACCTGCGCCCGGAACGGGGCCAGCAGCGCCAGCGGGTCCTGGCCGGGCGGGCAGCGCAGGTCGAACTGGAACGCGCACTCCCGCGCCAGGATGTTGCCGGCCGTGCCGCCGTTCAGCAGGCCGACGGTCAGGGTCGCGTGCCTGGGCGTGAACGGCGAGGCCGGATCGGCCTCCTCCTCCAGCCGGGCGGCCAGCGCCTTCAGCGACGCCAGCAGCGGGATCGCCTCCATGATCGCCGAGACCCCCAGCTGAGTCTGGCTGGAATGGGCCTCCTTGCCGGTCACCGTGACGGTGAAGGTCGAGATGCCCTTATGGCCGCGCACCGCCTCCATCATCGTCGGCTCGCCGACCACCACCAGCGCCGGGCGCGGCAGTTCGCGGGCGATCACCGCGATCATGTCCGGCGCGCCCAGGCAGCCGATCTCCTCGTCGTAGGAAAACGCCAGGTGCACCGGCTTCTTCGCGTTCGCCGCGGCCAGGCCCGGAACCGCCGCCAGCGCCAGGGCCAGGAACCCCTTCATGTCGCACGTCCCGCGGCCATAGATCCGCCCGTCGTCCTTGGGCGTCAGCACGAAGGGATCGCTGGTCCAGGCCTGGCCGTCGACCGGCACCACGTCGGTATGGCCCGACAGCACCACCCCGCCGGCCTCGGCTGGCCCAATGCTGGCGATCAGGTTCGACTTGCTGCCGTCATGGTTCGGAACCCGCCGGTGCGCGACCCCGTGACCGTCGAGATAGGCCTCCACCCACTCGATGAGGGCCAAGTTGGACAGGCGCGAGGTGGTGTCGAAGGCCACGAGCGTCTCGAGGATCTCCAGCGCGCGGGCGGTCAGGGCTTGGGGCGTGGGCATGGGCGCAACCTAAGCCCGCCCGCCGCCGACCTCCAAGCCGCGAGCCTCCAGCCTTGACGTATTGATCATGATCGCGGCCTAGACAGGCGCCATGATCCTGACCCTCTCCTGCCCCGACCAGCCGGGCATCGTCGCGCGCGTCTCGGCCTTCCTGTTCGAGCGCGGCGCCAACATCCTCGACGCCCAGCAGTACGACGACCAGGAGACCGGCAAGTTCTTCATGCGCGTCGTCTTCGACGCCAAGGGCGCGGACCTGCCCGCCCTGCGCGGACAGTTCGAGGAACTGGCCAAGGGCTTTTCCATGCGCTGGTCGCTGCGTGACCCGAAGGTCAAGCGCAAGGTCATGATCCTGGCCAGCCAGCAGGACCACTGCCTGGCCGACCTGCTCTATCGCTGGCGGCGCGGCGAACTGCCGATGGAGATCACCGCCGTGGTCTCCAACCACCCGATCGAGACCTACGCCAACCTCGACCTCTCGGACGTGCCGTTCCACCACCTCCCGGTCAAGCGCTCGACCAAGCTGGAGCAGGAAGCGGCGATCTGGAAGCTGATCCAGGACACCGACACCGAACTCGTCGTCCTCGCCCGCTACATGCAGGTGCTGTCCGACGGCCTGGCGGCCAAGCTTGAGGAGCGGTGCATCAACATCCACCACTCGTTCCTGCCCGGCTTCAAGGGCGCGCGGCCCTACCACCAGGCCCACGAGCGCGGCGTGAAGGTGATCGGGGCCACCGCCCACTACGTCACCGCCGACCTCGACGAAGGCCCGATCATCGAGCAGGACGTCGAGCGCATCAGCCACCGCGACACCCCCGCCGCCCTGATCCGCAAGGGCCGCGACATCGAGCGCCGGGTCCTGGCGAGAGCCGTCCGCTGGCGGCTGGAAGACCGCGTGCTGCTGAACGGCGCCAAGACCGTGGTGTTCACGGACTAAACTGCATCACGTGTCATCCCGGTTTGCGAAGCAAGACCGGGACCCATTTGCGTCGGCGAAGGAAATCTTGGCCGGGCCGGCGCCGCATCCTGTAGGATCTGGTGTTCATGGGTCCCGGTCTTCGGCCTGCGGCCGAAACCGGGATGACACGCGCGCCCCATGCCCCTCAGCGTCTTCGGCATCGTTCTCTTCGCGGCCCTGCTGCATGCGAGCTGGAACGCCATCGTCAAGCTGGCGCCGGACAAGCTGCTGACCACCATCCTGGTCGCCGCCGCCGCGGCGGTGATCTCGGCGCTGGCCCTGCCGTTCCTGGCCCAGCCGGCGCGCGAGAGCTGGCCGTTCCTGGCCGCCTCCACCGTGCTGCAGGTCGGCTACTACCTGCTGGTCGCCCGCGCCTATCGCGGCGCCGACATGAGCCAGGCCTATCCGCTGATGCGCGGGACCGCGCCGCTGATCGTCGCCCTGGTCAGCCGCTTCTGGCTGGGCGAGCAGCTGTCCGCCGTCGCGACCGTCGGGATAGCCCTGATCTGCGGCGGGGTGCTCAGCCTGGCGCTCGGCGCGCGCGGGACCAGCGGCGCCGGCGTGCGCGCGGCCCTGCTCAACGCGGTGGTCATCGCCAGCTACACCCTGATCGACGGGGCCGGGGTCCGGGCCTCGGGGACGCCCGCCGCCTACACCCTCTGGCTCAACCTGCTCTCGGGCGCGCCGCTGCTGATCTGGGTGCTGGCCGCCCGCTGGCGCACCTTCATCCCCTATGCCCGCACGCACCTTGCGCTCGGCGTGGTCGGCGGGCTGGGGACGCTGACCTCCTACGGCCTGGCGCTATGGGCGATGACCTACGCGCCGGTGGCGGTGATCGCCGCCTTGCGCGAGACCTCGATCCTGTTCGCCACCGCCATCGCGGTCTTCGTGCTGCGCGAGCGTCCGACCCCTGGCCGCATTCTCGCGGCCCTGCTGATCGCCGCCGGCGCCGTGGTCCTGCGCCTGGCCTGAGCACGGCTTTGACTGTCGCGGCGTCAAGCGCCGACCCTCCTCCGAAACCCGGAGGAGGACCCCATGGCCGACGCGCCGATCCTGCTGACCGACGATCCGGCGCCGCACGTGCGCCGCATCACCCTCAACCGCCCCGCCAAGCGCAACGCCCTCTCCAATGCGCTCCGGGCCGAGATCTTCGCAGCGCTGGAGGCTGGCGACGCCGACCCCGACGTGCGGGTGATGATCATTCGCGGGGCGGGGACCTGCTTTTCGTCCGGCTACGACCTGGCCGGGGTCGGCGAGCTCCCCTGGCACACGGCCGGGAACCAGGGCCAGTGGGCGCGCCATGTCGTCGACGGCTGCTTCCGGGTCTGGGACCTGGCCAAGCCGGTGATCGCCCAGGTGCACGGCTGGTGCCTGGCCGGCGGCTCCGAACTCGCCGTCGCCTGCGACCTGGTCTACGTCGCCGAGGACGCCCAGATCGGCTATCCCGCCGTGCGCACCATGAGCCCGCCCGACAACCACTATCACGTCTGGCTGATGGGCATGCGCGCGGCCATGGAGCAGATGCTGACCGGAGATTCCATCGACGGAAACGAGGCGGTCCGCCTCGGCTTCGCCAACCGCGCCTACCCCCTGGACGACCTGGAGCCGGCGGTCCTGGCCATGGCCCAGCGCATCGCCAAGGTCGATCCGGAGCTGGCCCAGCTCAACAAGCGCCTCGTGCATCGCCAGATGGAGGTGATGGGCATGCGCCAGGGCATCCGCGCCGGCACCGACCTTCACGCCCTCGGCTGGAGCACCAGGGCCTCGCGCGACTACATGGCCCGGCTGCGCGAGGGCGTCACCGCCGCCCTCAGCGAGCGCGACGGCAAGTTCGACGACTACCGGACCGGCCCCAAGACCTAGGGTTCGAGACTTAGTATTTACATTGTAAGTCAAAGGTTCCACAGTCGCGGCGCAATCGATCGGAGCGCGCCGTGACCGACCTCCTCCTCGCCATCGCCCACCACCTGCTGGTCTTCAGCCTCGCCGCCATCCTGGCCGTCGAGCTCGCCACGATCCGTCCCGGCCTGGGCGGGGCGTCCTTGCGCCGGCTGGGGATCGTCGACCTGCACTACGGGCTGATCGCGGCGCTGATCCTCATCGTCGGCTTCGCGCGCGTCTACATGGGCGTGAAGGGCCCGGAGGCCTATCTCGGCGCCTGGACGTTCTGGGCCAAGGTCGGGGCCTTCGCCCTCGTCGGCCTGCTGTCGGCCCCGCCGACCCTGCGCATCCTGCAATGGCGCAAGCGCGCCCGCGCCGAGCCGGGCTTCGCCCTCGGCGCGGCCGACGTGAAGGCCGTCCGCCCGTTCCTGATCGCCGAACTCGCGGTCTTCGCCCTGATCCCGGTCTTCGCCGCGATGATGGCCCGCGGGATCGGGCTGTAGGAGCCGCCTGCCTGGGACCGTCCCTCTCCCCGCTCGAGGGGAGAGGTTAGGTGAGGGGTCAGCGGCGCGAAGCGGCGCACTGCTGCTAAGGCCGCAACCCCCTCACCCCAACCCTCTCCCCCAAGGGGGCGAGGGAGCAAATGTCTTGCTTCAGCCCACCCGGCTCGACATCCCGCCGTCGACGAACAGCACGGTCCCGGTGATGAACCGCGCCTCGTCGCTGGCCAGGAACAGCGCCGCATAGGCGGTGTCCCAGGCCGTGCCCATCTGGCCGCCCAGCGGCACCCGGGCGTTGCGGGCCTCGCGCACCGCCTGCTGCTCCTGGCCGCTGGCCGCCGCGATGCCGGCCACCGCCATCGGCGTGTCCAGCAGCCCCATGGCGATGGCGTTGCAGCGCACGCCCTTGCCCGCATTGGCCTGGGCGACGCTGGTGGTCAGCCGGTTCAGCGCCGCCTTGGAGATCTCGTAGGCGGTCTGGTTCCCGCCGGCGATCGAGGCCAGCGACGAGATGTTGACGATCGAGCCCCTGCCCTGCTCGCGCAGGGTCGGCAGCACGGCCTTGGAGACCTGCCAGGCGCCCTTCAGGTTCACCGCCAGGATGCGGTCGAAGGCCTCCTCGGTCAGCCTGTGCGCCGGACCGTCGCCGCCCCCGCCGATGCCGACATTGTTGACCACGATGTCGATGGCGCCCAACCGCTCGCGCGCCGTCGCCACCATCGCCTCGCAGTCGGCCGCCTTGGTGATGTTGGCCCCCACGGCGCTGGCCCGGCCGCCATCGGCCTCGATCAGCGCTACCGTCTCCTGCGCCCGGTCGATCAGCCGGTCGACGCACAGCACCTGCGCGCCCTCGCGGGCGAACAGCATGGCGATCGCCCGGCCGTTGCCGATCGTCTCGCCCGGCGTCTGGCCGGCCCCGACGACGATGGCGCTCTTGCCCGCCAGCCGCACGCCTAAAAGCCCTTCAGGTCGGGATCGAGGGTCTGGCCGGCGTCCAGCTGCACCCCGAACGAATTCAGGATCATCGAGACCTGGGTGTACTGGCCGGCGGTGAACACCACGTCCATGCACTGCTTGTCGCTGAAGTGCGCCTTCAGCGCGCTCCAGGTCGCATCGGTGATGAACTGGTCGTGGTGCAGTTCGTCGCTGGCCGCCAGCAGCGCCTGGTCGGCCGCGCTCCAGCCGCCGGCGTCGGCCCCGCCTTTGATGCGCGCGACCTCGTCGTCGGTCAGCCCGGCCCGCTGGCCGATCGGCACGTGCTGGGTCCACTCGTAGCCGGACTTGCAGAGATAGCCGATGCGCAGGATCACGATCTCCCGCTCGCGGGCCGGCAGGTCGTTCTTCTTCGACAGCACATAGTTGCCCCAGGCCAGGAAGCCCTTGGCCGCCTTCGGCGCCCCCACCATGGTGCGGAAGATGTTGAGCACCCGATCGCCCATCGGCGCCAGGATCTCCTTTTGCTCGTCGTTCAGCTGAGCGTCCTGGACCGGCGCGATTCGCGGCTTGGTGAGGCGCATGGCGTTTCCCCCTTGGGTTCTGTTTTTCGGTTCTGGTTTGGCGACCAGCAAACAGGGCTCAGCGCCTGGGCGCAAGCCTTCAAGCAGGCGGTATGCTTAGGCCTCGAGGTCGGTCTTCAGCCGCTCCAGCAGGGTGACCGCGCGTTCCGCATAGGGACCCAGCCAGCGGTCGTGGATCTGCTTGATCGGCATCGAGTTCAGGTGGTTCCAGCGCTCGCGCCCCTCGCGCCGGGCGATCACCAGGTCGGCGGCCTCCAGCACCTTCAGATGCTGCATCACCGTGCAGCGGTCGAGCTGCGGAAAGCGCAGGCACAGCTCGCCGGTGGTCAGCGGCTGATCCTTGATCTCGTCCAGCATCCGCCGCCGCGTAGACGACGCCAAGGCCTTGAAAATCAGGTCGTTTTCGTCGTCGCTTGACATGTTATAAATTTATAACACAAATGCCCGTCAGACAAGTGAAAGCTCACAGGAGCAGGACCATGGATCTGACCTTTCGCGTGACCGCCCGCATCGCCAAGCCGCTCGCCGAGGTGTTCGAGGCCGTCGCCAATCCGGACCAGCTGTCGCAGTACTTCACCACCGGCGGCGCCAAGGGCCGGCTGGAGACCGGCGCCACGGTCTACTGGGACTTCGCCGACTTCCCCGGGGCCTTCCCGGTCTGGGTGATCGAGGTGGTCCCCAACCAGAAGATCGTCTTCGAGTGGGAGGCCAACGACGGCCCGCCCGAGAACGCCGACAACCTCGTCACCCACGTCGGCTACAAGACCCAGGTGACCATGAGCTTCGAGGGGCTCGACGACGGCCGCACCCTGGTTTCCATCGAAGAGCACGGCTGGAAGCAGACCCCGGTCGGCCTCAAGGCGTCCTACGGCAATTGCCAGGGCTGGACCCAGATGCAGTGCGCGCTGAAGGCCTGGCTCGAGCACGGGATCAACCTGCGCGAGGGCATGTTCAAGTAGCGCCGAAAACGGCTGGTCTAGGAACGCGACGCGGAAGAAAGTGCCGGCCCCAAGCTCAATCAAAGGCCGGTCAGATGGCGATTTCCCTCTACGACGTCAGCGTCGCTTCCTTCCTGCAAACCGTCGGCGGCGTCGCCGGCTTCCTGGAACGCGGTCTGGCCCACTGCCAGGACAACGGCATCGACCCGCAGGAGATCGTGACCTCGAAGATGTGCGAGGACATGTTCGACTTCCGCTTCCAGGTGATCTCGGTCGCCCACCACTCGCTGGGCGCCATCGAGGGCGTGAAGGCCGGCGTGTTCTCGCCCGGCGGCGACCAGACCGCCCAGGACCTGCCGGCCCTGATCGCGCTGATCAAGGACGCCCACGCCAAGCTCGCGGCGATCAAGCCCGAAGAGATCAACGGCTACGAAGGCAAGGACGTGTTCTTCGAATTCCGTGGCACGAAGATCCCGTTCACCGCCGAGAACTTCCTGATGTCGTTCTCGCTCCCGAACCTGCACTTCCACGCCACCACCGCCTACGACCTGCTGCGCTCGCGCGGCGTGCCGATCGGCAAGCGCGACTACATGGGCGCGCTGCGGATGAAGCTGGGCTGAGGCAAGCCTTCAGCTCCGCCCCCGCTGGGGGAGGTGGATCGATGCGAAGCGTCGAGACGGAGGGGACCGCTCTCAAGCCAGCAGAGTCAAAGTCCCCCTCAGCCAGCTACGCTGACAGCTCCCCCAACGGGGGAGCATCTGAAGGGGAAGCGCCCGGAACAACTCCCTCGCCCCCTTTGGGGGAGAGGGTGGGGGTGAGGGGGCTGCTGACTCAGCAGAGCGCCGCCCCGCGCCGCAAGACCCCTCACCTAACCTCTCCCCTCAAGCGGGGAGAGGAACCGGACGCGCCGACGCCGACGACAATATCCTCCCCTCTTGGGGGAGGTGGCGCGCGAAGCGCGACGGAGGGGGACTACTCTCAAGCCAGCAAGGTCAAAGCCCCCCTCAGTCAGCTACGCTGACAGCTCCCCCAGCGGGGGAGCATCGCGGGGCCGGCCTCGATGCGCAGCGCGAGCCACAACGCACCACTCCCAACGAACCGGACGGTCAGCCTCTCCGCACAATCTTCGTCGGATCCACGCCCTCTAACGCCGCGAGGATGGCCGGCCGCTCGGCGCGCGTCGTAACGGTCCAGAGAAATCGTAGTTGAAAGCGCTCCAGAGCTTCAGGAGAAAGTTCGGGCCGCGCCGACCTGCGATGCTCCAGCCAACGCCTGATGACACGCCAGGCGCAGAGCCATCCGGGCGGGTCGAGGAAAATCACCTAGTCGGCGCGACGGAGGCGACCGGCCATCGCGGCGTCGACATAGCCCTCGATGATCCAGCGCTCGCTTTCAATCAGACACTCATGGGCGGCGAGGTACTCGGCCTCCGGAACCGGCCGCCAGCTCCCGCTCCAAAACAACGCGTCCATTTGGACGACCGGCAGGCCCGAGCGGGCGCCCAACTCGCGTGCGAGGCGGCTCTTGCCGGAGCCGCTTATGCCGATGATCGCAATCCTGTCGGACATCGGCGGGCCGGGCGTCGCCTCTAGCCCTGGCCGATCCGGCCCGGCGCCGGCAGCACGTCGATCAGTTCGATGCGGAAGATCAGCACGCTGTTGGGCGGGATCTCGCCGTTGCCCGCGCCTTCTTCGCCATAGCCCTGGGCCGGCGGGACATAGAGCGTCCACTCGTCGCCCGGCCGCATCAGCTGCAGGGCTTCCTTCCAGGCCGGGATCAGCGCCGGCAGCGGCATCGCCGCCGGGGCGCCGCGCTCGTAGGACGAGTCGAAAATCTTCCCGGAGACCAGCTTGCCCTCGTAGTGGACCTTCACCTCGTCATTCGGGCCGGGCTTCAGGCCAGTGGGCGGGCCCGAGCGGACGATCTTGTACTGCACGCCCGAGGGCAGGGTCTGGACCCCTTCGGCCTTGCCGTTGGTCTCCATGAACGCCTTGGCCTCGGCCGCGGACTTGGCCAGCTCGGCAGGGTCGGCGCCGCCGCGGCCGCAGGCGGCCAGCAGCAGGACGGCGAGAACGGGAAGAAAGCGCTTCATGTCGTGTCTCTCTAGACGGCGCGCGGCGGATAGCCGTGCTCGCGCAGGGCGTCCATGATTTCCTGGGTGTGCTGGGCGTCGCGGGTCTCGATCATGATGTCGAACTCTGCGCCCTTGGCCGGCACGTCCAGCGCCAGGCGATTGTGGGCCACCTCGATGATGTTGGCGCCCATCTGGCCGATCACCGCCGAGACGGTGGCCAGCAGGCCCGGCCGGTCGTCGCCGATGATCCGCAGGGAGACCAGCCGCTGGTCGCGGACCAGTTCGCGGGTCAGCACCGAGGCCAGCAGCCGGGTGTCGATATTGCCGCCGGTGACGATCAGCCCTACCTTCTTGCCCTTGAACTTGCCGGGATAGGCCAGCAGCGCCGCCAGCGAGGCTGCGCCCGCGCCCTCGACCACGGTCTTCTCGACATTGCAGTAGAGCGCCACCGCGCGCTCGAAGTGCGGCTCCTCGATCAGCAGCACTTCGTCGATCAGCGGCCGAGCGATGGCGTAGGACAGCTCGCCGACCTGCTTGACCGCGATGCCCTCGGCGATGGTCGCCCCGCCGCTGGTCCCGTTGACGCCGCGCATCTTGGCGGTGAACGACGGATACATCGCCGGCTCGACGCCGATCACCTGGACCTTGGGGTTCAGCGACTTGGCCACCGTGGCGCAGCCGGCGATCAGCCCGCCGCCGCCGATCGGGATCGGCAGCACGTCCAGGTCCGGCACGTCCTCGAACATCTCGAGCGCCACCGTCCCTTGGCCGGCCATCACCTGCAGGTCGTTGAACGGGTGAATGAAGGCCAGGTCCTGCTCGGCGCAGAGCTTCATCGCCACCGCCGAGGCGTCGTCGTAGTTGTCGCCCTCCAGCACCACGTTGGCGCCGTGGCCGCGGGTCTGCTGGACCTTCACGAACGGGGTCGAGCGCGGCATGACGATGGTCACCGGAATGCCCAGCCGCGCGGCGTGATAGGCCAGGCCCTGGCTGTGGTTGCCGGCCGAGGCGGCGATCACCCCGCGGCCCCGCTCGTTGTCCGACAGCTGCAGCAGGGTGTTGAGCGCCCCGCGCTCCTTGTAGGCCGCCGTGAACTGCAGGTTCTCGAACTTCACCCACACCTCGGCGCCGGTAATCTCCGACAGGGTCCGCGAATGGCGGCAGGGCGTGCGCTCGATGTGCCCCTTCAGCCGGTCGGCGGCGGCGCGGATGTCGTCGATGGAAAGCGTCATGTCAGAGCCGATGTGGGAGATGGGTCACGTCTAATGGCGCAAGCCCCTTACGGCAATGGAGCCGGGCGGGTTATGCAGGCGGATATGTCCCACATGCCGCACATCCCGCCCGATGCGACGGCCGACCAGGCCCGCGCCCTGCTGGCCGCCGCCGGCTGGCGCGAGGTCGGGACCGGCAATTGGTCGTGGGCGTTCGCCGATCCGGAGGACCGCCTCGCGGCCCGCGTGACGCCCTTCGATCCGGCCTATCGGCTGCATGCTCAGGCTTGCCTCGACGGCCCGGCGAACCGCTGGCTGCCGCGCGTGGACGCGATCCTGCCGTTGCTGAGGGACGGCTACGTCACCGTCATGGAGCGCCTCTATCCCGCACCAGAGGCCGACGCCCACGCCTTCTGCACGGCGCTCGGGATCGTCAACGAGAGCGGCTACGAGCTTCCGCATGTCGACGGGTTCGACCAGGCCGATGCCGACCTTGAGCTTCTGCGCGAGCGGATCAGAGCCTTGATGGCCACAGGCGCCCAGCGCTTCAAGTTGTGGGGCGGGTCCGACATCCGCCCCGGCAACCTGATGGCCGACGCGGAAGGTCGGCTGAAGGTGGTGGACCCGATCTTCATACGCGGCCCCTTGATCGTGGAGGGGATCGCCGAAGGCAGACGCGACATGCTGACCGACTTCAGCCACGAGCAGCTGAAGGACTTCCTGACCATCCCGGTGTTCGAGCCAGGCCCCGAAACCGACGGACTGCGCCGCAAGCTGGCGGCGCTGCTGGGCCCTATTTCACCGCCACCGCCAGTTTGAACGTCCCGCTCTCGCCGCGGCGCGCCGTCGCCCGGGGCTGGAACGGCTTGATCAGGTAGACCCCGCCCTTGGCGGCGGCGATGCTGGCCTTGGGTCCGTCGACCTCGCCGCGGTGCGCCGCCGCCCCGCTGGTATCGGCGGCGTCGACCACGTTCATGTAGAGGTTGGTGTTCGAGGGCTCGAAGGCGACGCTCAGGGTCTGCCCCTGCGCCACCGGCACGGCGTAGACCGTCGTCTTGTAGCCCTTCACCTCGCCGCTGGCGCTGGCCGCGCCGGTCGCGTCCAGGGTCAGGACCTCCAGCGTCTCGTCGGGGCTCAGCAGCCCCTTGAGCGCCGCCTGGTCGACGGCCGGCGCGACCGCGACGGGCGCGGGCGCGGCGGCCGAGGCGGCGGGGTCTTCGGCCGGAGCCTCGGCAGGCTTGGCCGCCTGCTGGCCGCAGCCGGCCAGGGCGAACGCCGCCGCGGCGGCCAGGGCCAGACTTAGGGGATGGGAGGTCATCGCTCGTTCCTTCAGCTAGAGCAGGTCGCCGCGCCCGCCGGACTTCAGCGCCTCGACCCCGGCCCGCACGGCGGCGGGAGCGTCGCGGCGGGTGACCAGCACCACTCCGTCCTCGACCACGACCACCAGGTCTTCGACCCCGGCCAGCACCACCACCGGCCCGTCGGTGCGGGCCAGGCAGTCCTTGGTCTCGACCGCCACCACCTCGCCCTCCAGGGCGTCGCCGCGCCCGGTCTTGTCCGACAACTCCCAGAGCGCGCCCCAGTTGCCGACGTCGGCCCAGCCGATATCGGCCTCGACCACGCTGGCGCGGTCGGTCTTCTCCATCACCGCCACGTCGATGGCGATGCTCGGCGCCTCAAGGAACGCCGGCGACAGCGCCACCAGGTCGCCCGCCCGCGCCGCGCCCTCGACCGCCGCCTGCGCCGCCGCCGTGACCTCGGGGGCCAGCCGCCGCGCCTCGTCCAGGAACGCCCCGGCCTTGAACAGGAACATCCCGCCGTTCCAGGTGAAGTTGGGATCGGCCACGAACTGCTGGGCTGTCGCAAGATCCGGCTTCTCGACGAACCGCGCCACCTTGCGCACCGCGCCGTCGCCCTTGGCCTGGATATAGCCGTAGAGCGTCGAGGGGCCGGTGGGCTTCAGGCCCAGCAGCACGATCTCACCGGCCTCCGCAGCCGCCCGCCCGGCCTCGATCGCGCCATGCAGGGCCGCGACGTCGGCCACCAGGTTGTCGGCGTGCATCAGCACCATCAGCGCCTGCGGGTCGATCTGCGCCCCGAACGCGGCGGCCGCCACCGAGGCCGGGGCGGTGTTGCGCGGGGCCGGTTCGGTGATCAGCGCCTGCGGCGTGATCCCCACCGCCTGCAGCTGCTCGCGCGCCAGGTCGGCGTGCGCCGCCGCGCAGACCACCACCGGAGCGGCGAAGCCCGCGCCGGTCAGCCGCAGCGCCGTGTCCTGAATCAGGCTGTGCTCCCCGCCCAGCCGGTGGAACTGCTTGGGCCGCCCGGTCCGCGACAGCGGCCACAGCCGCGTCCCGGCCCCGCCCGACATCAGCACGGGAATGATCTTGGTGGTCATGCTGCAACTCCCGCCGCGTTCGTCATCCCCCAGGCGTCATCCCGGTTTCGGCTGCAAGCCCGGCATTCCGCTAAGCTGCAGCCGGGATGACACGTACTCCCGCTCATGCCGGGTCGTACTCGCTGACGAGGTGGCCGGGGGCCACTTCCTTCAGCTGCGGAACATACACCGGTCCCTCCGCCGTCAGCCTGGAAGGCAGGAAGCGCAGCGCGCTCCTGGGATCCATCGGCGAGGGCGGCTCGCCGGTCACCTTGATCCGCGCCCGGCTGCGCTCGCGCGCCGGATCGGGGATCGGCGCCGCCGACAGCAGGGCCTTGGTGTAGGGGTGCTGCGGGTCGGCATAGAGCTGCTCGCCGCTCGCCTCCTCCATCACCCGGCCCAGGTACAGCACCATCACCCGGTGGCTGATCTCGCGCACCACCGCCAGGTCGTGGCTGATGAAGATCATCGCCATGCCCATCTGCTTCTGCAGCTCGATCAGCAGGTCGATGATCTGGGCGCGGATCGAGACGTCGAGCGCCGACACCGCCTCGTCGCAGATCACCAGCTTCGGCTCCAGGATCATCGCCCGGGCGATCCCGACCCGCTGGTTCTGGCCGCCCGACAGCTCATGCGGATAGCGGTTGATCAGCGCCGTCGAGAGCCCCGCCCGCTCCATCATCGCCCGCACCTGCGCCTCGCGCGCCGCGCCCTTCAGCTCGGGGCGGAACACGCTCAGCGGCTCGGCGATGGAATCGCCGATGGTCATGCGCGGGTCGAGGCTGGCCAGCGGATCCTGGAACACGATCTGCAGGTCGCGGCGGGCGGCGCGCATCGCCTCGCGGTCGGCGTGGGTGATGTCGCGGCCCAGCACGCTCACCGTCCCGCCGGTCGCCGGGATCAGGTTCAGCACCGCCCGCGACAGGGTGGACTTGCCGCAGCCGCTCTCGCCGACCACGCCCAGGGTCTCGCCCTGGCGCACCTTGAACGACACTCCGTCGACGGCGCGCAGCATGGCCTTGGTTCCGAACATCCCCTGGTGGACCGGGAAGTGGACCTCGATGTCCTGCGCCTCGACCACCACCGGGGCGTCGGCCGAAACCGGATCGAGGGTCGGACGTCCGCCGCGGCCCGCGCGGTCCAGCCGCGGGATCGCCGCCAGCAGCGCCTGGGTGTAAGGGTCCTTCGGCGCGGCGAACAAGGCCCTGGCCTCGCCCTCCTCGACATAGGCCCCATCCTTCATCACGCAGACCCGGTCGGCCAGCCGCGCGATCACCCCCATGTCGTGGGTGATCAGCACCATCGCCGTGCCGGTCTCGCGGCCGAGCTCGGCCATCAGGTCGAGGATCTCGGCCTGCACCGTGACGTCCAGCGCGGTGGTCGGCTCGTCGGCGATCAGCAGCTCAGGCGAACAGGCCATGGCCGCGGCGATCATCACCCGCTGGCGCATGCCGCCCGACAGCTCGTGCGGGTACTGGTTCATCCGACGCGCCGCCTCGGGGATGCGCACGTACTTCAGCCACTCCAGCGCCTTGGCCTTGGCCGCCGCGTCGCTCATCCCCAGGTGCAGCCGCAGAGGCTCGGCGATCTGCTCGCCGATCCGCACGTGCGGCGTCAGCGCCGTCAGCGGGTCCTGGAAGATCATCGTCATCTTCGAGCCGCGGATCTTGTTCAGCGCCCGCGGTTTCAGCCCCAGCAGCTCCTGGCCCTTGAACCGGATCGAGCCGCTGGCCTTGCCGTTGGCGGCCAGCAGGCCCATGGCGGCCATGAAGGTCTGGCTCTTGCCCGAACCGCTCTCGCCGACCACCCCCAGCACCTCGCCGCGCGCGACGCTCAAGGAGACGCCGCGCACCGCGCTGACGATCCCGTCGTGGGTTTTGAAGTCGATCTTCAGATCGTCGATGGAAAGGACTGGCTCGGCCAACGCGACCTCGGATCAAAAACAGGCGCCGACCATAGACCGGTGCGCGGCCATGGCGAAACCACGCGCAGGGCCCCAAGTCTTTGGCTATAGGATGGCGAAACTAGAGCGTGACAGCTTCAAGTGGACACCGGTTGAAGCGCCCGTCACGCTCTAAAAATATGAGGATGGACCCTTTTGTCTGGTTCAGGCGCCTCCACCTGAACCAGAAAGGGTCCAGTGAGCACGCCCCGATGAGTATCCCCCGACCCGCCCTGTTTCTCGACCGCGACGGCGTCCTGAACGAGGACCCCGGCTACGTGCACCGCTGGGAGGACTTCCACTGGATTCCCGGCGCCCGCGAGGCGGTGGCCGCCTTCAACGCCGCCGGCTGGTGGGTGTTCGTGGTCACCAACCAGTCCGGGGTCGGCCGCGGCTACTACGCCGAGGACGACGTCATCGCCCTGCACGCCAAGATGAGCGAGAGCCTGAGCGAGGTCGGCGCCCGCATCGACGCCTACTACTACTGCCCGCAGCATCCCGAGGCCCAGGTCGACGTCTACCGTCATCCCGATCCGCCGGACCGCAAGCCCAACCCTGGCATGCTGCTGCGCGCGATTTCGGAATGGCCGGTCGACCTGTCGCGCTCGCTGATGGTCGGCGACAAGCACTCCGACCTCGAAGCCGCCGCCCGCGCCGGCGTCCGCGCCCTGCACTTCACCGGCGGCGATCTGGCCGAGTTCCTGAAGGCGGAGGTGGTCGCGGCCTAAAGCCGCCGGCGCGAGCCCCGGCCGAGCCAGAGGATCACCCCGACATTGGCCGCCATCCCGGCCAGCACCACCAGCATCCCGGGCCACGGCCCGCCGTGCAGCCATTGCAGGGCGAAGCTCCAGGGCATGGCCAGCACGATCGCCAGCACGCCGGCCAGCGGGTCCGGGGGGGCCCCGAACCAGCCGCGCGAGCTGATCGGGATCAGCGCCAACGCTCCAAGGCACAGCGCCGCATAGACGCCCGCCAGCACCCGGCTCCATCTCATGGGGCCAACTTAGGCCCCCCCTCGCCGCAGGCGCTAGCCGAGGATTTCCCCCAGGGCGTCCAGCAGCCGCCGCGTCTGCGCCGGGGTTCCGACCGTGATCCGCAGGTAGTCGGCGGTCCGCGCCGCCCCGAAGTGGCGCACGATCACCGCCCGCTCGCGCAGCGCCGCGGCCAGTTCCGCCCCGCCGCGCGCCCCGTGCCGGGCGAACACGAAGTTGGCGCTCGAGGGCAGCACCGCAAAGCCCAGCGCCTCCAGCCCCGCGGTCAGCCGGCCGCGCTCGGCGATCACCGCCGCGCACGACGCCCGGAAGAACGCGTCGTCCTCGACCGAGGCGATGGCCCCGGCCTGGGCCGGCCGGCCCAGCGGATAGGAGTTGAAGCTGTCCTTGACCCGCACCAGCCCCTCGATCAGCGCCGCATCGCCGATCGCATAGCCGACCCGCAGGCCAGCCAGCGCCCGCGACTTCGACATGGTCTGCACGACCAGCAGGTTCGGATGCTCGGCGACCAGCGGGATGGCGCTCTCGGCGCCGAAATCGACATAGGCCTCGTCGATCACCACCGGCACGTCCGGGTGTTCGTCCAGCAGCTGCTTGATCTGCGCGCGGCTCAGGGCCACCCCGGTCGGGGCGTTGGGGTTGGGCAGGATGATCGCCCCGGCCGGCCTGCGATAGTCCTCGACCCGAACCGCCATCTGATCGTCCAGCGGCACGGTCTCGTAGGCGATGGAATAGAGCCCGCAATAGACCGGATAGAAGCTGTAGGTGATGTCGGGAAACAGCAGCGGCGCCTCGCGCTTCAGGAGCGCGGCGAAGGCGTGGGCCAGCACTTCGTCCGAGCCGTTGCCGACGAACACTTGCTCCGGGCTGACCCCGTGGTAGCGGGCCAGGGTCTCGCGCAGGGCGCGGGCCTCAGGGTCCGGATAGAGCCGCAGGGTATCCGCCGCCTCGGCCGCGATCGCCGCCATCGCCCTGGGGGACGGACCGGTCGGGCTCTCGTTGGTGTTCAGCTTGACGAGGTCCGCGATCTTCGGCTGCTCGCCCGGCACATAGGGCTTCAGCTGATGGGTCAGGTCGCTCCAGAAGCGGCTCATACTCGGGTCTCTCGTTGCCTGCGGCCTTCTAAGCAACCCGGCCGTCGCCAAGTCCAGGGCAAAACACACGTCCTGAGAGAAACCCCACACTCAACACAATTCGTGGGGTTGAAGTCCGCCCCCCGCCGAATAATATTGCGGCAATCCGTGTGCTGAACACTACGGAACTATCAGTGGGGGAAGCAGTTGGACGCAGCAGAGGGCGGCGGAGCCCGTATTCCGGCCTTTAGCCTATCGCCTTACGGCTTCCCGATCCGCCTGTTGCTGGTCGCGTTCGCGCTGGGCGTCGCCTATGTCGTGGCGCATAAGATTAATCCCTACGGTATAGAACCCGGCTGTTCCGAAGCCTCCCGACTGCTGTTCGAGCTGTTCGACCTCAACGGCGAGAACAACGTCCCGACCTGGTTCACCGCCCTGGTCTGGGCGATGGCCGCCGGTCTGGCGATGGTCGCGTCACGCCGCGAGTTCAGCTCCGACTCCGTCATGCGCTGGTCGTGGTTCCTGCTCGGCGGCGTCTTCCTTCTGCTTTCGCTGGATGAAGTCGGATCGCTGCACGAACGGCTGCTGGGCCTGGCCGGGGACACCATCAAGCGATCGTTCGGCTTGGCCGATTCCTTCTATTACAGCTGGGCCCCGATGGGGATGCTCGCGGTTATCCTGGTGGCCGGCCTGTTCATTCCGTTCATGCTGCGGATTCCCAGAGGCGTCGCGGCACGTCTGATCCTCGCGGCCGGCGTGTTCCTGTCGGGATCCCTGGCCATCGAGACCATCGGCTCCTCCTACGAAGCCGGCTGGATAGCCTCCACCGAAATGTTCCGCATCAGCTGGCATCGCCTCATCTTCGTCGAGGAGGTGCTCGAGATGATCGGCGCCATCCTCGCGGTGCACGCCCTGCTGTGGGCGCTGGCCCTCTCGCCCAGTCCCGTCAGGACAGCAGAACCGAGCATGCTGACGAGCGCGCCCAAGCAGCCGGCCCACGGCTAGGACCATGGTCGTCGAGGCAAGAGACGAAGGTCGTTACGACCTTCAGCGAAAAGGGCCGGTTTGGCGCGCAGCGACACGTCCAAGCGCGCGCATTCCCGACATTCGCGTGTCCGTTTACGGCTTTCCGATCCGGCTGCTGCTGGTCGCCCTGCTGCTCGGCGGCGCCTATGTCGCGACGCATCGCCTCAATCCTTACGGCGTCGCGCCCGGCGGCTCGGAGATGTCCCGACTGCTGTTCCAGCTCTTCGACCTGGACAGCGAGAACAACGTCCCGACCTGGTATTCGGCCTTGCTGTGGGCGATGGCCGGCGGTCTGGCGCTGGCCGCCGCCCACCGAGAGCTTGGCCGCGATGCGATCGTCCGCTGGTCTTGGGCCCTGCTCGGCGGCGTCTTCCTCTTGTTGTCGTTCGACGAAGGCGCCTCGCTTCACGAACGCATTCTGGACCCGACCGGCGACCTCCTGCAGGAAGCGAGGGGCGTCGCAGACTCCTTCTACTACAACTGGGTTGTGGTGGCGGGCATGCTGGCCGCGTCGGTTGCGGCCCTGCTCGTGCCGTTCCTCCTGCGGATCCGGCGCGACGTCGCCGCGTGCCTGATCCTCGCGGGCCTCCTGTTCCTGGTCGGGTCGCTGGGCTTCGAAACCGTCAGCTCGGCCGTCCACCGGGGCTGGATCGCCTCCATCGGCCACACGGGCCTGACCTGGACCCGCCTGATCATTCTCGAGGAGCTCTGCGAGATGGCGGGGGCGATCGTGGCCATCCACGCCCTGCTGAGGGGGCTGGCCGCGCCCAAACCCGTCGCCGCCAGATAGTCCCGCACGCCATCGCCCCATGCGCTAGGCTCCGGCGCCGCCGCCGCGAGAACCCAGATGCCGCAAGAGGCCAAACGCTCCGCCGCCCAATCGCAAGGCGCCTGCGCCTGCGGCGCCGTCCGCCTGGAGATCGACGTCCCCGCCGTCTGGGCTTGGCACGATCATTCGCAGGCGGGCCGCCGCGCCCACGGCGGGGCCTACGCCACCTATGTCGGCTCCTGGCGCTCGCGCCTGCGGCTGCTGGAAGGCGAGGAGCTCCTCACCCGCTACGAAGACCCGGAGACTGGCGTCGCGCGCAGCTTCTGCGCCCGCTGCGGCACGCCGATGCTATACGAGCGGCCGCGCTCGCCGAAGATGGTCAATATTCCGCGCGGCGTGTTCGCCACCCGCACCGGCCGCGAGCCGCGCTATCACCTCGGCCTGACCGAACAGGCCGACTGGATCTACGACGGCGCCCCGCTCTCCCCGCTCAAGGGCTATCCCGGCGTGATGCGCGAGCGCCCCCGGCGCCGGAAGACGCCGCCGGAAGACCTCTGACGTCCTATTTCGCGCGCGCCTCCACCGGCACGCCGAACACAGGCCCGCGGCGCGCGCACGGCCACGATCCGGAGTTCTGGACCAGCGCGCCGCAGGCTCCGGTCCGCCTCGGCTGAGGTTCAGCCGACCGGCTCGGTCTCCTTGGGCGCCGAAACCCGCCGCGTCCGGGCCTGCGCCTTGGGCTTGGGCAGCAGCCGGAAACGCGTCTGGCACCAGGCGAAGTCGATGCCGACGTCGAGCAGGGCGTCGGACCGTCCGCATGGGCAGGCGAACTCCATGACCGCGATCACCCGGTAGGTTTCGCCGGCCTGCAGGGGCACCGGCCTTCCCGTGACATGGTTTGGGGCGGCGTTGACGCAGAGAACCAGGTCGCCAGGGCCGACAGCGTCACTCATGGCTTTCTTCCCTTAGCCCCCGGCCGTCAGACTAGACCCGGACCCGCATCGGGCAAAGGCCGGTTCGCCGTCGCCGCGGCCTCGGAAAATCGGCTCTACCGCCCGCTCGTCAAACGGGTAGCATCACCCGCCTGGGCGTGCGGAGACGCGGACATGACGACGAACATCACCGGCGGATGCCAGTGCGGCGCCATACGCTTCCGCGTCGACGGCGAACTCGGCGACGCCTCGATCTGCCATTGCCGGATGTGCCAGAAGGCGACCGGCGGCTTCTTCGGGCCCTATGTCGGCGCGCCCCGCCAGGCCGTGGTCTGGACCCGCGGCCGGCTCAAGCATTTCCAGAGTTCGAACAAGGTCGCCCGCGGCTTCTGCGGCGACTGCGGCACGCCGCTGACTTATGAGTACGACGACGGCGATGTGGGCCTGTCCATCGGCGCCCTCGATCGCCCGGCCGAGACCGCGCCCCGCGTGCAGCTCGCCTCGTCGGCCGAGCTGCCGTATTTCGCCGGGCTCGCGGCCCTGCCGGTCCACGCCGACGACGAACCGCGGGCCGCCGCCCACCTGGCCAGCATCGTCTCTTACCAGCATCCCGACCACGACACCGCCGAGTGGCCGCCGAAGCCCTAGCTACCCGCGCTCGCCGCGACAGGTGGCGCCTGCCGCATAGCCGTCGCTGTGCGATCCCGAACCGTCCTCGCGCCGGCAGCTGAGCGACGGCAGTCGGCCGACATGTCGACGTCCACCCCGCCCCTGCTCCCCGGCCAGAAGGCCGCGTTTGCCCGCGCGGAAATTCTCACGAGCGGCGCCATTGCCGCCGAGCCCGCCTGGAACAGGTGCGACATTTCCGCCCCCAACGGTCGAACATGCCCTCATTTTGGCTTGGGTATGCAAAAAACCACCCCGCACCCATTGCATAGCCGCCAAGACCTCCCTATTTGCATTGCAACAATTTGCTGCGCCGCACACAAAGGAGATGGGCATGGCTAACGCTATCGAACGCGTCATCGACTGGATGCTGGGCCCCTTCGCCCGCGAACTTGCGCGCATGCCGGCATCGTCGTTCCGCTATCTGCTGAACGGCCTCTAGACGCGTCGCGGCGCCCCTCCTCCCCCAGCCGCCCGTCTAGATACGAGAACCCCGCCCCGTCCTCCCCGGGGCGGGGTTTTTCGTTTTGGGGCGCACTCAAGTGTCATCCCGGAAAGCGCGCAGCGCTTGTCCGGGACCCATTCGCGCGAATGATGCAGGATGAAGCTCGGCTGAGGCGCACCCGCCCCATCCGGTGTTCATGGATCCCGGTCTTGCTTCGCAAATCGGGATGACACGATGAAATGCGGCTACTTCCCGGTCGCCGCGCGCTGGGCCTCGCACAGCTCGCCGATGCCCTTGCGGGCCAGGTTGAACAGCTGCTCGAACTCGTCCTGGGTGAAGCCGCGCTTCTCGCCGGTCGCCTGGATCTCGACGATGTCGCCCTTGCCGGTCAGCACGAAGTTCGCGTCGGCCTCGGCGTTGGAGTCCTCTTCGTATTCCAGGTCCAGCACCGGGGTGTTGTTGTAGACGCCGCACGACACCGCCGCGACCTGGTCGACGATCGGGTCCTTGGCGATCACGCCCTCGTCCAGCAGGTACTGCGTGGCCATCCGCAGGGCCACCCAGGCGCCCGTGATCGCCGCCGTGCGGGTGCCGCCGTCGGCCTGGATCACGTCGCAATCGATCGAGATCTGCCGCTCGCCCAGCGCCGCCGGATCGACAACCGCGCGCATCGAGCGGCCGATCAGCCGCTGGATTTCCTGGGTGCGGCCCGACTGCTTGCCCTCCGAGGCCTCGCGGCGACCGCGGGTATGGGTCGCGCGCGGCAGCATGCCGTACTCGGCCGTCACCCAGCCGACGCCGCGGCCGCGCATGAAGCCGGGCACTCGCTCCTCGACGCTGGCGGTGACCAGCACCTTGGTGTGGCCGAAGCTGACCAGGCACGAGCCCTCGGCATAACGGTTGACCCCGGTCTCCAGGGTCACGGTGCGAAGCATGTCGGGGGTGCGGTCGGAGGGGCGCATGGCGGTCCTGCGGGCTATTGGAAAAACGGATGGGTCTGGCGTCTTGCGTCCGGCGGCTTATCCTAGATGAAAGAGGTTCCGTCCATGGCCCAGACCGAGCACCGCCGCCCGTGGTGACCAACCCGCTGCTTTCCTCCGGGCCTTCGCTCGGCGAACTCGACGAGCGCGCCCGCGAGATCTTCCGCCGCGTCGTGGAGAGCTACCTGGAGACCGGCGAGCCGGTCGGCTCGCGCACCCTCTCCAAGGGCGGCGTGCACCTGTCGCCGGCCTCGATCCGCAACACCATGCAGGACCTGACCCAGCTCGGCCTGCTCGGCGCGCCGCATGTCAGCGCCGGCCGGGTGCCGACCCATGCCGGCCTGCGGCTGTTCGTCGACGGCCTGCTCGAGGTCGGCGACGTCGCCGAGGAGGACCGCCGCAACATCGAGGCCCGGCTCTCGGCCAAGGGCCGCAACTTCGAGGAGGCCTTGAACGAGGCCTCGGCCATCCTCTCGGGCCTCGCCGGCGGGGCCGGCATCGTCGTCACCCCAGTGCGGGACGCCGGCGTCAAACACGTCGAGTTCGTCGCCCTCTCCGCCGACCAGGCCCTGGCGGTGATGGTGTTCGAGGACGGCGTGGTCGAGAACCGGCTGATGCGGCTGGCCGCCGGCGTCACCCCCTCCTCGCTGCAGGAGGCCTCGAACTTCATGAACGCCCGACTGCGCGGCCGCACCCTGGGCGAGGCGGGGCTGGAGATCCGCCGCGAGCTGGAGGCCGCCCGCCGTCAGCTCAACGAGGCCGCCGCCCGGCTGGTCGAGGACGGCATGGCCGCCTGGAGCGGCGGCGACGGCGCCGACCGCGCCCTGATCGTCCGCGGCCGCGCCAACCTGCTGGGCGACCGCGAGACCCTCGACGACCTCGAACGCGTGCGCATGCTGTTCGACGACCTCGAACAAAAGGAGCAGCTGATCGGTTTGCTCGACGACGTGCGGGACGCCCAGGGCGTGCGCATCTACATCGGCGCCGAAACGCGACTCTTTTCCCTTTCGGGTTCCGCCGTCATCGCCGCGCCCTATATGACGGGCCGGCAAAAGGTGCTGGGCGCGATCGGCGTGATCGGTCCCGCCCGTCTAAACTATGCCCGGGTCATCCCGCTGGTGGACTATACCGCCCGCGTGCTGTCCCAGGTGACGAACGCTTAGAGGAATACAAGATGTCCGACGATCAAACGCCGGCCGAAGAATTCAACGACGTCGCCGACGCCGCCGTCGACGAGATCATCGCCCTGAAGGCCGAGGTTCAGGCCCTGAAGGACCAGATGCTGCGCGTCGCCGCCGACGCGGAGAATTCCAAGCGCCGGGCCGAGCGCGAGGCCAACGACGCCCGCGCCTTCGCGATCCAGAAGTTCGGCCGCGACCTGCTGACCGTCGCCGACACCCTCGACCGCGCCCTGGCCGCGCCGGTCGACGACCCGGCGGTCAAGAACTTCGTGGTCGGCATGGAGATGACCCAGAAGTCGCTGTTGAGCGCCTTCGAGAACAACGGCCTGAAGAAGATCGACCCGCCGAAGGGCGAGAAGTTCGACCCGCACCAGCATCAGGCGATGATGGAGCAGCCCGCCCCCGACGTCGCCGCCGGCGGCGTCATCCAAGTGCTGCAGCCGGGCTACGAGCTGCTCGGCCGGCTGATCCGCCCGGCCATGGTCGTGGTCGCCGCCAAGGGTTCGGGCGCCGACCTGCCGCCCGCCGCCGAGCCGGCCCCGTCCGCCAATCCCTACGCCGTGGGCGACGGCGAGGCCGGCGGCTCGGTCGACACCAAGGCCTGACTGGCTAAGCGGGAGGGGGCGAACTGATTCGTCTGAGCAGCCGGGTTCGACTGCTGGCCAGCGGCCTTTCGGCCGTGGCCGGCTACGTGGACGCCGTCGGCTTCCTGCTGACCGGCGGCTTCTTCGTCTCCTTCATGAGCGGCAACTCCACCCGCCTGGCGGTGGGCCTGGCCGAGGGCGCGGGCTATGCAGGCCTGGCGTTCGCCCTGATCGCCGCCTTCGTGGCCGGGGTCTCGACCGGAGCCTTCCTCGGCCGCAAGGCCGGGGCCCGGCGCGGGCCGGCGGTGCTGGCCTTCGTCAGCCTCGTCCTGGCGCTGGCCGCCACGCTCGCCGCGCTTGCGCCCCTGCCGGCCGCCATCCTGGTCCTCGCCTTCGCCATGGGGGCGGAGAACACCGTCTTCGCCCAGGACGGCGAGGTCCGCTTCGGCCTGACCTACATGACCGGCGCCCTGGTCAAGCTCGGCAAGGCGATCACTGCGGCGCTGATGGGCGGCGATCGCTTCGGCTGGGCGCCGCACCTGCTGCTGTGGCTGGGCCTCGTCGCCGGCGCCGCCCTCGGCGCCCTGGCCTTCCAACGGCTCGGCCCCGGGGCCCTCTGGATCGCCGCCGCCGCCATGGCGCTGCTGGCCCTCGCCGCCGCCCGCCTCGACCTGGCGCCGGCGACGGCCTGAGCCCAGCCGCGCGCCCTCCAGACATTCGCCTCGCAGGACGCGGGTAAAGCCCGATGTCGGCCCGCCGCGCCGGACGCGAAAATCCCGCCCTGGTCTTGCGGGCGAGGAGAATTGCCGTGGCGAAAAAACCCAACATTCTGGTCATGTGGGGCGACGATATCGGTCAGTCGAACCTCAGTTGCTTCACCAAGGGCATGATGGGCTACCGAACGCCCAACATCGACCGCGTCGCCAATGAAGGCATGGTGTTCACCGACTACTACGCCGAGCAGAGCTGCACGGCCGGCCGCGCCAGCTTCATCACCGGCCAGGGCGGGCTTCGCACCGGCCTCACCAAGGTCGGCATGCCCGGCGCCAAGGAGGGGATGAAGGACTCGATCCCGACCATCGCCACCGTGCTCAAGACCCAGGGCTACGCCACCGGCCAGTTCGGCAAGAACCACCTCGGCGACCGCGACGAGCAGTTGCCGACGATGCATGGCTTCGACGAGTTCTTCGGCAACCTCTACCACCTGAACGCCGAGGAAGAGCCGGAGAACCCCGACTATCCGGACCCCAAGGAATTCCCCAACTTCCGCAAGCGCTTCGGCCCGCGCGGCGTGCTGCACTGCAAGGCCGACGGCAAGGGCGGCCAGTCGATCGAGGACACCGGCCCGCTGACCAAGAAGCGCATGGAGACGATCGACGACGAAGTGACCGAAAAGGCGGTCGCCTTCATTCGCGCGCAGGTGAAGGCCGGCGTGCCGTTCTTCGTCTGGTTCAACACCACCCACATGCACTTCCGCACCCACCCCAAGCCCTCGAGCCGCGGGCAGGCCGGACGCTGGCAGAGCGAATACCATGACGTGATGATCGACCACGACAAGGCGATCGGCGTGCTGCTCGACCTCGTGGACGAACTCGGAATCGCCGACGACACCTTCGTCATGTACTCGACCGACAACGGCCCGCACTGCAACTCGTGGCCGGATGCGGGCACGACGCCGTTCCGGTCGGAAAAGAACACCAGCTGGGAAGGCGCCTACCGGGTGCCGGCCATGGTGCGCTGGCCCGGCAAGATCCCCGCGGGCTCGGTCTCGAACGACATCGTCTCGCACCTCGATTGGCTGCCGACCTTCGCCGAGATGGCGGGCGCCGGCTCGATCAAGGAGGACCTCAAGAAGGGCGCCACCCTGGGCGGCAAGACGTTCAAGTCCCACCTCGACGGCGACAGCCTGGTCGGCCACCTGACCAAGGGCGAGAAGAGCCCGCGCAAGGGTTTCATCTATTTCACCGACGAAGGCGAAGTGGCCGGGCTGCGCATGGACAACTGGAAAGTCGTGTTCATGGAGCAGAAGGTCGAGGGCACCCTGGAAATCTGGGGCCGGCCGTTCGTCACCGGCCGCATTCCCAAGCTCTACAACCTGCGCACCGACCCCTACGAGTTCGCCGACATCACCTCGAACACCTACTGGGACTGGTATCTCGACCGCGCGTTCATCCTGGTGCCGTGCCAGGACATCATCGGCGAGTATCTCGAAACCCTGAAGGAGTTCCCGCCGGCCCAGCGGGCCGGAAGCTTCAACCTCGAGAAGGTCATGGACACGCTGCAGTTCGGCGCGACCGGCGGTTCCTGAGCCAGCGTCGCCGGAAGCCGGCCGGCTTCCGGCGACCGCCCCCCAAGATCGCCGCCTGGCCCTCGGCCCAGGCGGCGATCTGCTGCGGCGCCCGCAGGGTCACGTAATCGTCGCGCGGTTCATCGCCTCGGCGCGTAGGCGACGCGCAGTCGCTGTTGACGCAGCGCCGCGCCGACCAGGCCAAAGCCGGTGATCAGCATCGCCCAGGTCGCCGGCTCCGGCACCGCCGAGGCCGGCCAGAAGTTGACCGGGGTCCGGAAGTCGATCGCAAAGCTCGGATCCTTGAGGCCCGTCGTCGTCAGGCCAATGCGGTAGACGCCCTCGGGCAGGAAGGACTCCCTGATCGTCGCGCTGAACTGGTTGTCTTCGATGAGGACAGGCTTGTAGAGCACCTCCCCCGATCTGTTGATCAGCTTGAACGTGAACGACGCCCCGGCATCGGCGCCGACGATCGTCGCAATCGTCTCGAACGTTCCGCCGCCCCAGGTGAAGCCGTAGAACGACTCGGCGGAATAGGGCCCGGCGATGTTTCCGGTGATCTTTCCCACCCCTCCGGGCGGCAGGATGACCGGCGCGTCCGGCGAACCGCCCTGCAGATTGTCGATCGTCGCCGGCGTCGCCGGCAGCACCACCGAGTAGCCCGCGGCGATGCCGACCAGCGGCCGGAGGCCGTCGCTCAAGGCCAGGACCGAAGCATCCATGCCGGTGAGCGAATAGCCGCCGTTCGGCACGCCATAGCCGCAGCAAAAGCCGCCGCCGGCCCCGAAGGCGTCCATGGACGTAAACTCATAGGTTCCCGCCAACGGATTGGGCGGCCCGGCATAGCCGCCCATCGTGAGCTGGCCCTGGTAGTGGTTGTCGCCCGGTCCTCCGCCGCCCAGGACGGACGTGGCGTCAACAGCAAGCACGCTCACGAAATTGCCTTCGCTTGAGCCCGGCACGTAAAAGCGATCCTCGAATTCCACGCTCATCTTCAGGGTGTCGCCGGCGGCGATGTTCCAATCACCGCCGACAAAGCGCGTGAAACCGAAGCACTGCTGATTGTTCGCGAAGTATCCGCAGCGGATGCTGTCGGTGCTGATGACGACGTCCGCCACATATTCAGCGGCCTGGGCGCGGAGGGCCTGGCCGACAAAAGCCAAGCCCGATCCCGCAACCAGCGCGGCGACGAGGCCGATGCGCGAGCCGATCATGTCACTCTCCCAATGCAAGAGGGTTACGCGACGACTGAGTCGTTCCGGCGTAGCTCGCAACCAACGGGAGCGTCAATCAGGACTAAACCCTATACGAGCACCCCAGGAGGCGCGCCGAGGCGGCTCGGCCCGGCGTCAAGAAGCGGACACCGCGAGAGTCTGAGATGGGGTGGAAACCGGACGTCTCGGTCGCCAGTATGCGACGGCGATGGTGACCGCCGATCCGCAACTTTGGCTCATCGAAGGCCTTCCAGGCTCGGGGAAAACCTCGGCGGCCGAGCGCTTGAACGCTCGTTGCTCGATCGACGGATTGCCGTCGCGCTGGTGGCTGGAGGAATCAAGGGACCATCCGGTCTTGCCGGCAACACTCCGAAAGAAAGCCAAGGAGCCCGATTTTTCGGACCTCTGCATCCATGCTTTCCGAAACTTCATCCAGACCGAAGCCGGCGTTCTGATCTTGGAAGGATCGGCGTTCCAGAACAGCGTCCGGTTCATGTTCGCCAACGCTCGATCGGAGGCCGAAATATCGGACTACCTGGCTGTCTGGGCCGACGCTGTTGGCGCGGCAAGGCCTCGGCTGTTGATGTTCGAGGTGAAGGCGCCAGAAGACCACTACGCGAATTTCGTCGCCGCAAGGCGTGGTGCAGCCTGGATGGAGAAGCTCATCGCCTATGTGGAATCGACGCCCGTGGCCGAACAAAGCGGATGGCGCGGCTTCGATGGCTTCGTGCGGTTCTGGGCTGACTATCAGCAGCTATGCCTTGCTTGTGCGAAGGCGCTCCCTTGGCCCGTCAAGTTCCTGCCGGCTTGGGCCGAGGTCGGCGCGTTCGATGACGAGGCCGCGTATCGCTTCTTCCGCTGCTAGGTCGGCCAGGGGTCGATTCCAGTCGTAGGCTTCAGTCCCGACAACGGACATAGGGCGCCGCGCCCGAGAGCAGACGTCTCAAACGTCGTCGAGGGGTGGCTTCCGGACGTTCGCACGCTAGGCTGAAGCATGGCCAAGCTGTCGATCGCTTCCGTCCTGCTTTTCGGATTGTTGCTATCGGGATGCGGCGTGGATGCTTGCAGCAACCAAGTCGTTTCCGAGGTCGCCGCTCCAGGAGGAGCGGCCCGCGCCACGCTGTTTCAGCGTGATTGCGGCGCCACGACGGGCTTCTCGACGCAGATTTCTGTGGCGACGCGAGGGGAGCAGCCGTCTGGGCCGGGGAGCGCGTTCATCGCCGACGATGACCATGGCGCTGCCGCTGAGGCCCCTTGGGGTGGTCCATGGGCGGAAATGCGATGGACCTCTCCGACCAGCCTAGTCATTCGCTACAACGAGAAGGCGCGAGTGTTGAGGTCGTCGGGGAGCGTCGGCCGGATCGCCGTCTCATTTGAAAAGGTCTCACGCTAGAGCCGAGCGCATGTCCGACAAGGGTCGCTAACGGAAACCGCCGCCCCCCTACCGCGTCGCCAATCCGTACGCGATCACGTCGCAGACCTCGTCGGCGATCTGCCGCGGGCTGAGCGGGTAGTCGGCCGGCAGCCATTTCGGCAGCCAGAGGAAGATCCCGGCCGAGACCTCGCCGACGAACACGCAGTCGCAGGGCCGCACCGAGCCGTCGGCGATTCCCTGGCGCAGACTGCGGTTCGAGGTCATACGCAGCCGCTGGCTGGCGCGCTCGAAGGCCGCCCGGTCGCCTTCGGCCAGGGCCAGCCGTCCCGGCTGCAGCATCAGCGGCGAGGCCGGCCCGGCCTGGGCCTGGACGTTCAGGTGCAGGGCGATCAGCGCCTTGTCGAAGCCGTCGCGGCCCTGCTCGACGGCGGTGTCCATGATCAGGTCGTAGAGCTCGAAGGCGCGCCGGTAGCAGCGGGTCACCAGGTCGGCCTTGTCGTCGAAATAGTGGTAGACTGCGCCCTTGGTCGCCCCGACCTCGGCCCCGATGTCGTCGAGCGAGGCGCCGTCGATGCCGCGCTGGTTGAACAGCCGCGAAGCCGCCGCGATCAGCTGGGCGATCTTGATCTCGTTGGTCTGCTGACGGTCGAAGGCGTTGAACGAGCGCGCGGTCAGCGCCTCGATGTCCAGGGCGCATAGCGGCGTCTCGCGCGGCCCGGCGGCGAACCCGTTCAGCATCAGCTCGACGATGGCCCCGGCGATCCGGCGACGCGCCGCGCGCCCGTCGCGATAGCCGAGCCAGCCGGCCGACAGCCGTCCCCACGAGATCATCCCGATCAGGGCCTGGGCGGCGATCTCGCTGTTGCAGGGCCGCAGAATCCCAGCCGCGGCTCCGTCCTCCAGCCAGCCGCGCAGCCGCGCCACGTTGCGCGCCTGCAGCTCGCGGATCACCCGCCGCTGGGCGTCGGGCAGGAAGTCGACGTCGCTCAGCACCGCCTGCGGCGGCCGCTCATAGGCCAGCTGCGCCTCGACCAGCGCGCGCAGCCGCTCGCGGGGATCCCAGCTGGCCTCGGCCGCGGCCGCCAGGTCGTCGGCGTTCGCCTCGCAGGCCCGCTGATAGGCGCCGAACACCAGGTCGGCGCGGTCGGCGACATAGTAGTAGAGGGCGTTGCGCGACAGGCCGACGCGCTCGGCCACGTCGTTGATCACGATGCCGCCGGCGCCCATGGCGTTGATCTCGCGGGCCGCCTCGGCGAACAGCAGGTCGCGCTTGGCCGCGCGCTTTCGCGCCGGTTTGCCGCCCCCCTGATCGCCAGCGCCCGTCATCGGCCGTTCGTCGCGCCTCCGCCGCTCTTCGTCAATCCGTACATCAGACATACGCAAGTGTCGAAGTTTCTTGACGGCTCGATTTGGTCGTGTCGTTATCCCGCCAAACTCAAGTGTCGAAAAACGGCCCGCCAACGAGCGACGCCGATCTGCGGGGAGGAAAACGATGAGCGATTGCGGACGCATGCGCGCGCGGCTGCTGGCCGGGGCCGCGGTCCTGGCGATGAGCGCGGGGGCCGCAAAGGCCGCCGATCCGGTCGAGATCGAGGCGGTCACCGTCACCGCCCAGAAGCGGACCCAGGACACCCTCGACGTCGGCCTGAACGTCGCCGTGGTCGGCGCCCAGGAGCTGGCCGACCGCCGCGTGGCCCAGGTCAGCGACCTCGTCGCCTTCACCCCCAACGTCGACATCAAGGAGAACATGCCCGGCGTGCTGCCGGTGGTGACCATCCGCGGCGTCGGCCTCAACGACTTCTCGGCGACCAACAATCCCAGCGCCGGCGTCTATGTCGACGAGGTCTACTTAAGCTCGCTGGCGCTGATGAACTTCGACCTCTTCGACCTGGAGCGGATGGAGGCGCTCAAGGGGCCGCAGGGCACGCTCTACGGCCGCAACTCCACCGCCGGCGCGATCAACATCGTCACCGCCAAGCCGAGCTTCGGCGGAACCACCGGCCGCCTGGCCGTCGGCTACGGCGATTATCAGACCGCCGAGATCGAGGGCATGGTCAACCTGCCGGTTTCCGACAGCTTCGCCCTGCGTTTCGCCGGCAAGGCGGTGAAGCAGGACGAGGGCTTCTTCGACAACCGCCTGCTCGGCCGCGACATCGGCCGCCGCGAGGTCGGGCTGGCCCGCGCCCAGGCGCTGTGGGCCGCCACCGAGGACCTCGAGGTCCTGGTAAAGCTCGAGGTCCAGAAGGGCCGCTCCGAAGTCGGCGGTCCGGAGTTCTTCGGCGCCCTGACCCCGCCCGGCGCGCCGGCCGGCCTGATCTGCCCCGGCTCGCCCGCCTGCATGGACTTCCAGGGCTACACCGACGCTGACGGCGCCCCCTTCGCCGGCGCCTGGTCGGTCGACCCGACCTACGACGTCGACCAACGCGCAGCCACCGTGCGGCTGACCGCCGACCTCGGCTGGGCCGATCTGACCTCGATCACCGGCTATGTCGACTTCAAGCGCCAGTGGGGCGCCGACACCGACGGCGGCCCCTATCGCCAGACCGACTTCGTCGAACGCGACAAGATCAGCCAGGTCTCCCAGGAGCTGCGGCTCTCCGGGACCAACGAACAGGCGGACTGGATCGTCGGCGTCTTCGCCTCCCGCGACCGGGTGAAGATGACCTATGACGGTTCGCTGCAGGACCTGTTCAACACCAAGCTCCTGACCTTTACCGACCAGACCGCCAAGTCGGCCGCCGCCTTCGGCAACCTCGAATGGCGCTTCGCCGAGGGCCTCAGCCTGGTCGCCGGCCTACGCTACACCTGGGAGGAAAAGGCCAATGTCGGCGGCGACCTCGACCTGGTCCCGAACTGCCCGGCCAGCTTCCTCTCCATGGTCCCCTGCGGCGCCGACCCGGTGACGCTCGCCTTCATCGACACGACCATCGACGACACCAACTGGTCCTGGAAGCTCGGCCTGAACTGGAAACCGGACCCGCTGACCCTGGTCTACGGCTCGATCAGCCAGGGGGTGAAAAGCGGCGGCTTCTTCTCGGGCGTGGCCACCACCACCGCCCAGCTCCAGCCCTACGAGCCCGAGACCCTGATCGACTACGAGGTCGGGGTGAAACAGCGGCTGCCCGAGCTTGGCCTCGCCTGGTCGGCCAGCGCCTTCTTCTACGACTATTCCGACGTGCAGACCTTCATCCGCGACACCTCGGGCGGCCTGCCGATCCAGCGGCTGGGCAATGTCGACGAGGCCTCGATCTACGGCCTCGACCTCGATGCGACCTGGTCGCCGGCCGCCCTGCCCGGCCTCGACCTGGTCGCCGGCCTTGGCCTGCTGCACACCGAGCTCGGCGGCTTCGCCTCCTCGGCCGGCGACGTGCCCAAGGGCAACAAGCTCCCCGACGCGCCGGAGGTCAGCTTCACGCTCTCGGCCGCCTACAGCTTCGATCTCGGAGAGGACGCCACCGGCCGCCTGCAGGTCGACGGCCGCTACGCCGACGACATGTTCAAGGACGCGCTCAACGACCCGCTGATCGCCACCGACGCCTATTGGGTGTGGAACGCCCGCGCCAGCGTCGCCCTGCCGGGCAACTGGGAAATCGCCGTCTGGGGCAAGAACCTCGCCGACGAGGAATACGTCACCCAGGGCGTGAACAACCTGCCCCTCGGCTTCGGGTTCCGTGTCTACGGCGCCCCGCGCACCTTCGGTCTCACCGTCTCCAAGGCTTTCCAATGAGCATCCAGATCCACGGCTCCGCCGACCCCGCCTTCGCCGCCCTCGCGGCCGAGTTCGAACGCAACTTCGCTGAGCGCGGCGACGTCGGCGCGGCCCTCTCGCTGGTGATCGACGGACGTCCCGTCGTCGACCTCTGGGCCGGCAGCCTCGACGCCGCCGGGACCCGCCCCTGGGCCGCCGACTCGGTGGTCAACGTCTGGTCGACGACCAAGGCGGTGGGCGCGCTCTGCTTCGCCATGCTGGTCGAGCGCGGCGCCTGCGCCTACGACGACCCCGTCGCCCGCTGGTGGCCGCAGTTCGCCGCCCACGGCAAGGACGGCGTCACCATCGCCATGCTGCTGTCGCACCAGGCCGGGTTGTGCAGCTTCCGTGATCCGGCCGTGGTCGAGGACTTCTACGACCTGGAGACCGCCGCCGCCCGGCTCGCCGCCACGGAGCCGCTGTGGCCGCCCGGCTCGCGCTCCGGTTACCACGCCATCTCGATCGGCGTGCTGGCCGGCGAGCTGTTCCGCCGCATCGAGGGCCGCAGCCTGACCGCCTTCATCGCCGAGGAGCTCGCCGGTCCGCTCGGCCTCGACCTCAGCCTCGGCCTGCCGGCCTCGCAGGAGGCGCGCCGCGCCGAGATGATCGCCCCGCCCGAGCTGGCGACCTCGAACATGGCCGCCGACCTCAACCCCTCGCAGGTCGCGGCCTACACCAATCCGGTCATCGAGCCGCTGCTGCCGAACACCGCCGCCTGGCGCGCCTGCGAACTGGTCTCGGCCAACGGCTTTTCCAACGCCCGCTCGCTGGCCCGGCTGTTCGGCGAGGTGGCGGCCGGCCGGCTGCTGTCGCCGCAGACCCTGGCCCAGGCGACGCAGCTGCGGATCAGCGGCGTCGACGAGGTGCTCGGCGTGCCGGCCCGCTGGGGCGCCGGCTTCCTGCTCAACACCGACGGGCTCTACGGCCCCTCGGCGGCGACCTTCGGCCATTCCGGTTGGGGCGGCTCGTTCGCCATGGTCGATCCTGGGCGCAAGGCGGCGCTCGCCTACACGATGAACCGCATGGGGACCGACCTGATCGGCGACCCGCGCGACGTCGCCCTGATCGCCGCCGCCTACGAGGGCCTGACCGCGGCGGCCTGAGGATCTCCGCCCGGCGGCAGGTTGCTGGACCCCATCGGCAGGTTTGCGCAGCGCGTGCCGATGGCTGCCGATAGCCCGTGCGCGGCCAGGCGACGGCGGTTGGCGGTGCGCCGCGCCCGTCCCATCCTTGGGGTGCAGCGCCCGTCTCGCCCGCCACAACCCTGGGGCGGCGCTAAGTCTCTAGAAAAATTGACGGTTTCTCGCGTCGGGCGTAGGCTTCGCCGGAACATCAGGGAGCAGAACGTGCTGGTCGGGTCGCAGACTCGCCGCCTTGCGCTCGGCAGGCTCGCCGCCGCCGGGGGCCTGTTGTTCGCCGCGCCGCCCGTCTTCGGGCAGGTTCCTGAGGCGCCGGCTGTAGAACCTGACGATGAACCCACCTCCATCGCCATCACCCGGCAGCTTTTCGAGCACATCACCGCCCCGGTGACGATCAACGGCCTGGGGCCCTATCGCTTCATGGTCGACACCGGCGCCAACGTCTCCTGCGTGTCGTCCGAGCTGGCCGGCAAGCTCGCCCTGCCGGCCGGACGCGAGCTGCAGGTGCACACCATCGTCGGCCGCCGCGGACGGCCCAGCGTCGTGCTCGACCGGCTCGAAATCGGGAACCGCGTGCGCAAGAAGGTCCAGGCGCCGGTGCTGCCGATGTCCTCCTTCGACATCGACGGGGTGCTCGGAATCGACTGGCTGAAGGGCCAGCGGCTGGTCATGGGATTCGCCGGCAACACCTTGGAAATCACCAAGTCGCGGCAGGAGGCCAGCGCCAAGGGCAAGGTCGTGGTGCCGGCCCGCCGCAAGTCCGGCCAGCTGACCATCGTCGATGCCGATATCAGCGGCCGGGCGATCAGCGCGATGATCGATTCCGGCTCGCAGTTCTCGCTGGGCAACGCCGCGCTCCGGCGGCTGATCACGAAGATCGACCCCACCGCCGCCCAGCGCGCCACGCATGTCGGGTTGATCTCCATCGCCGGCGAGCGGTTCAGCGGCGAGCAGCTCTACCTGCCGTTCATCCGGCTCGGCGGCCTGAACCTGGGCAACGTGCCGGTGGTGTTCTCCGACATGCCGATCTTCAAGCTCTGGGACCTGCACGAGACCCCGACGATCATGATCGGCATCGACCTGCTGACCCAGTTCGAAACCGTCTCGGTCGACTTCGGCCGTTCGGCCGTGCGCTTCGATATCGCCAACGCCTGAAGGGTTTCCCCCGTTCTGATGGTTTCGCCCCCTTTAACCCGGCCGCATTTCGGCTAATGTCCCAAGTCCCTCCAGCACAGGGGGCGGCGGCGCGGCCTGCGTCGGCGCTTGGAGAGATTCGGACCGGAACATGAAGCTTACGATTGAACGGGCGGCGCTGATGAAGGCGCTGGGTCACGTGCAGAGCGCGGTCGAGCGCCGCAACACCATCCCGATCCTGTCAAACGTCCTCCTGTCGGCGGAGCGCGACCGGCTGACCTTCTCAGCCACCGACCTCGACATGGAGATCATCGACGAGGCGCTGGCCCAGGTCGATCAGCCGGGCCAGATCACCGCCCCGGCCCACACCCTCTACGAGATCGTCCGCAAGCTGCCCGAGGGCGCCGACGTCTCGCTGTCGTTCACCGGCGAGGACCCGCGCCTGACCGTGGCCGCCGGCCGCTCGCGATTCAACCTGCCGGTGCTGCCGGCCGGCGACTTCCCGGTGATGTCGTCGGACGGCCTCTCCAGCCGCGTCGGCGTCGACGTCGGCGACCTGATCCGGCTGATCGACAAGACCCGCTTTGCGATCTCGACCGAAGAGACCCGCTACTACCTGAACGGCCTCTACCTGCACACCGTGGTGGACAATGGCGTCCAGAAGCTGCGCGCCGTGGCCACCGACGGCCACCGCCTGGCCCTGGCCGAGATGATCGCCCCCGAGGGCTCGGCCGGAACCCCCGGCGTCATCGTCCCGCGCAAGACCATCGGCGAGGCCCGCCGCCTGCTTGAAGACGCCGGCGAGAACGTCGACCTGCAGGTCAGCCCCCAGAAGATCCGCCTGGACTTCAACGGCGCGGCCTTGACCTCGAAAGTCATCGACGGCTCGTTCCCCGACTACAGCCGCGTGATCCCGCAGGGCAACGACCGTATCATGCTGGTCGACAACAAGCTGTTCGCCAAGGCGGTCGACCGCGTCGCCACCATCTCGGCCGAGAAGAGCCGCTCAGTGCGCATGGCCATCGAGCCGGGCCGGATCATCCTGACCGTCCGCAACATGGAAGCCGGCCAGGCGGTCGAGGAGCTGGAGGTCGACTACAACGGCGAGGCCTTCGAGCTGTCGTTCAACGCCCGCTACCTGCTCGACGTCACCGACCAGATCGCCGGCGAGACCGCCGAGTTCCGCTTCGGCGGCCCGAACGACCCAGCCCTGGTGATCGATCCCATCGACGCCGACGTCCAGTACGTGCTGATGCCGCTGCGGGTCTAGGACCCGCGGCGCTAGCGGCCGGCGCCTGACGCCGGCTGCCTCTCGCAGTCGCGCGAACTACAGAACTGCGCGCGAGCTCGCTTCTGCGCCACGACCGCCGCGCCGCTGAACACCGGGGTGAGCTTCTCGTAAAAATTTGAACCGCTCCACTTCCCGCCTGCTGAGCTCTCCCTGAAGGCCAGGAGTTGGCGCAGTTCGGTTTCGGTATATCTGTCCGTGTAGACGGCGGCCTCGAGCTCCATGGTGTGTCGCCGCCAGGTCTCTTGGCTGCGGCGCAGGGCGACGATGGCGTCGCGCTTGACCCCCGGCCCCAAACTGGCCTCGTCGACGGCCAGGAGATTTGTCGCATCCGCCTCGAAGCTCGGCCACGTCTGGGCGTCCAGCGCGACCAGCCGCCTGGCCACGGCCATGGCGGAGGTCTCAGGCGCCGGCAAGGGCTCCGTCACCACTCGCGTCTGGATCTCGAACAGAATCGGCACGGCGACGCTGCTTCGGTGCGCGCCATAAGCCATGACGGCCGGCGCCAACCGGTATCGAGGCGCGAGTGAAAGCGCCGCCGCGCCAAAGCCGAGGCCTGCGGGCTGCTCGATGGCCACGGCGCAATCCTCGAGCAACCCAAGAGCGCCGACCTTGCACACCAGCGTGCTCCAGCCCGAAATCCTAAGCCTTTTGGGCACGAGCGGGAACGCGGCCCAGATCTGCTCGGCGCTGGCCGCCTCCCCCATGTCCGGGTCGATGATGTCGGGCTGCCAGGTTTCGTCGGCCTGCCGCAGAGTCTTGGAGTCCGGGAACGGACTGCATGGATGGTCGAGACAAAATTCGTCCCGGGCCTGCTGAGCTGATAGGTCGCGGAGGTTCTGCGCCTCGTCCTGGCGGCTCTCGGTGAGTTCGAAGGGGCTCAGCGCAACAATCTTCTTGCCGGCCGCCGACCGGAAGAACCTGATAATCGTCTCGATCTCATCGGCTTGCAGTTCGGCCGCGTAATACGCCGGCATGTTGGTCAGGATGTGGTCCTGGTAGGCCGGAGCCGTCTCGTCGAAGGCCTTATTGGCCGCGGCCTCGGTCTCGTCATCGACATCGATGCCGGTGACGTCCTGTTGGTCCCGCCACATGCGAAATGCCGTGGAATTTCCCTTCCAGAGGAGCTCGACGAGGGTCCGCGCCTGATCCGTCGCCGCGGCCGACAGCGGCGTCGGCGCAGGCGGGATGTCTTCAAGCTTCGGCGCATTGAAGTTGATGGGAATACGAACCGATCCGCCGACCACCGGACGGCCGTCGACCATCTTAGGCGTCATACGGAACTTGGGCGCGAGCGCGACGGCGGCGGATCCGAAGCCAAGCCCCTTGGGGCTCTCCTCCTCGGCCGAGCAATCCTCGAGAGCACCATAGGTATCGACCGCGCAGACCAGGGCCGCCCGGCCCGAAATGTTGAACTCAAGGGCGATCGGCGGATAGAGCGCGGACACGTCGTCGCCGTTGGGACGTTCCAGCCAATCGGGATTAGTCACCACCGATGGTCGAGGCTTGGCCCACGCCGAAGCGTCGACCGCCGAGGCCACGAGCGCTGCAACGCCGATGCAAATCAAGTGTTTCAGGCTCATCGCAACCCCCGGCTGCAGCGTAGCTGTTTCCACACCGCGCTCAAGCCTTCGCCCCGGCTCGCGAAACCGGCTATGAGGCGGCGGTGACCACCGCCTTCGCCCGCCTGACCCTGACGGACTTCCGCTCCTACGAGCGGGCCGAGCTCGCCCTGGACGGGCGGCCGGTGTTCCTGGTCGGGCCGAACGGGGCCGGCAAGACCAATTTCCTGGAGGCGGTGAGCCTGTTTACCCCAGGCCGCGGCCTGCGCGGCGCGGTCGGCGCCGAACTCGGCCGCCGACGGCCCGGCGAGGCTCAGGGCCGCGCCTGGGCGGTCGCCGCCGTCATCGAGCAGGACGGCGAGCCGGTGCGCATCGGCACGGGGATCGAAAGCGCCGGCGCGGCGCGACGCACGGTGCGGCTGGAGGGCGAGCCGGTCCCGCCCGGCCGGCTTTCCGACCACCAGCGCCAGGTCTGGCTGACCCCGGCCCAGGACCGATTGTTCCTCGAAGGCGCCGGCGACCGCCGCCGGTTCTTCGACCGGCTGGTGTTCGCCGCCGAGCCCGGTCACGCGGCCCACGCCAGCGCCTATGAGAAATCCCAGCGCGAGCGCATGCGGCTGCTGAACGACGGCCCGGCCGACGCCGCGTGGCTGACCGCACTGGAGGCCCGGATGGCGCAGGCTGGGGCGCTGATGGCCCAGGCCCGCGCCCGCACCCTGGCGGCGTTGCAGGCCGAGATCGACAGCCGCGGCGACCGGCCGTTCCCGCAGGCCCGGCTGTCGCTGACCGGCGACTGGGAACGGATGGCCGCGGAGGGGCTCGAGGCCGAGGAGATCGAGGCGCGCCTGGCCCGCGCCCTGGCCGCCGCCCGTGAGCGCGACGCCGCCGCCGGCCGCGCCCTGACCGGCCCGCATCGCGGCGATCTGGCCGTCATCCACGCCGAAAAGGACCGTCCGGCGGCAGAGTGCTCCACCGGCGAGCAGAAAGCCCTGATTTTGAACCTGGTTTTGGGCCAGGCGGCGCGTCTTTCGCGTGCAGAATCGGCTCCAAACCCTATATTGTTGCTGGATGAAGTCGCAGCGCATCTGGACCGTCGCAGGCGGGCCGCGCTCTTCGACGAAATCGAGGCGCTCAAGCTGCAGGCGTTCCTGACCGGAACGGACGAGCATCTCTTCGAGGATTTGAAGGGCCGGGCCCAGGGCGTCCATGTGGACGGCTCGAACCTGGCGATTCTGGATACGGTATGACCGACGAAACCCAAGGCGAAACCAACGGGCAGGCCGAGTACGGCGCGGAGTCCATCAAGGTCCTGAAGGGCCTGGACGCGGTGCGCAAGCGCCCCGGCATGTACATTGGCGACACCGACGACGGCTCTGGCCTGCACCACATGGTCTACGAGGTGGTCGACAACGCCATCGACGAGACCCTGGCCGGTTACGCCAGCCGCGTCGAAGTGATCCTCAACGCCGACGGCTCGGTGACCGTCACCGACGACGGCCGCGGCATTCCCACGGACATTCACGAGGGCGAAGGCGTCTCGGCGGCCGAGGTCATCATGACCCAGCTGCACGCCGGCGGTAAGTTCGACCAGAACTCCTACAAGGTCTCCGGCGGCCTGCACGGCGTCGGCGTCTCCGTCGTCAACGCGCTGTCGGACTGGCTGCGCTTGAAGATCTATCGCGGCGGCAAGGCCCACGAGATGGAGTTCCGCCGCGGGGATGCGGTCTCGCCCCTGGTCGTCACCGGCGACGCGCCGCTGCGCGAAAACGGCGAGTTCCTGTCGGGCACCGAAGTCACCTTCATGGCCTCGTCCGAGACCTTCGCGTTCACCGAGTACGACCGCAAGACGCTGGAGCATCGCCTGCGCGAGCTCGCCTTCCTGAACTCCGGCGTGACCATCTGGCTGAAGGACAACCGCGAGGCCGAGCCGTTCGTCGAGCTGCTGCACTACGAGGGCGGCATCGAGGCGTTCGTGCGCCACCTGGACAAGGCCAAGACCCCGCTGCTGAAGACCCCGATCGTGGTCCGCGGCAAGAAGGACAATGTCGAGCTGGACCTGTCGCTCTGGTGGAACGACGGCTACCACGAGAACGTCCTCTGCTTCACGAACAACATCCCGCAGAAGGACGGCGGCACCCACCTGGCGGCCTTCCGCTCGGCCCTGACCCGCATCATCACCAGCTATGCCGAGAGCTCGGGCGCGACCAAGCGCGAGAAGGTTTCGCTGTCGGGCGAGGACGCCCGCGAAGGCCTGACCTGCGTGCTCTCGGTCAAGGTCCCGGACCCGAAGTTCTCGTCGCAGACCAAGGACAAGCTGGTCTCCTCGGAAGTGCGCCCCGCGGTCGAAAGCCTGGTGTCGGAAGGCGTCAGCACCTGGTTCGAGGAACACCCGAACGAGGCCAAGCTGATCGTCCAGAAGATCGCCGAGGCCGCCGCCGCGCGTGAAGCGGCCCGTAAGGCCCGCGAACTGACCCGCCGCAAGTCGGCGCTCGACATAACCTCGCTGCCCGGCAAGCTCGCCGACTGCTCGGAAAAGGACCCGGCCAAGTCGGAAGTCTTCCTGGTCGAGGGCGACTCCGCCGGCGGCTCGGCCAAGCAGGCGCGCAACCGCGAGAACCAGGCGATCCTGCCGCTGCGCGGCAAGATCCTGAACGTCGAGCGCGCCCGCTTCGACAAGATGCTGTCGTCCGACCAGATCGGCACGCTGATCACGGCGCTGGGCGCCGGCATCGGCCGCGACGACTTCAACATCGACAAGCTGCGCTACCACAAGATCGTCATCATGACGGACGCCGACGTCGACGGCGCCCACATCCGGACCCTGCTGCTGACCTTCTTCTACCGGCAGATGCCGGAGGTGATCGAGCGCGGCTACCTCTATATCGCCCAGCCGCCGCTCTATAAGGCGACCAAGAGCCGTCAGTCGCGCTACCTGAAGGACGACGCCGAGCTCGAAAACTACCTGATCGACGAGGGCGTCGAGGGCGCAGCGCTCGACCTGTCGACCGGCGAACGCCTGGTGGGCGCCGACCTGCTCGCCCTGGTCCAAAGCGCCCGCGGCGCCAAGGCCAACATCGAACGCCTGTCCGCCCGCGCCCCGGCCTTCGCGATTGAACAGGCCGCCATCGCGGGCCTGCTGGCCGAAGAAGGCGGCGACCTGGCCAAGGCGGCCAAGCGCATGGACCTCTACGCTGAGGAAGGCGACGGGACCTGGAACGGCGAAAAGGCCGCCAACGGCGGCTACGTGTTCTCGCGGATCAAGCGCGGCGTGTCCGAGCGCATCGTGCTCGACGACCTGCTGCTGCATGCGGCCGACGCGCGCCGCCTGTCGGAACGCGCCGCGGCCATGGTCGAGACCTTTGATGGCGTCGCGACCTTCACCCGCAAGGACAAGACCGCCACCGTCCGCGGCCCGCTGGACCTGTTCAACGCGGTGATGGAGGCCGGTCGCCGGGGCCTGTCGATCCAGCGCTACAAGGGCCTGGGCGAGATGAACCCGGACCAGCTGTGGGAGACGACGCTCGACGCCGACGCCCGCACGCTGCTGCAGGTCAAGGTGACCCACGCCGACGATGCCGACGACATGTTCACCCGCCTGATGGGCGACCTGGTCGAACCGCGCCGCGAGTTCATTCAGGACAACGCCCTAGACGCCGAAGTCGACGTCTAGGGTCGTACTCTCCTCGCTTGGAAGCCTAGCTTTGCGGCGTGGGGACCACCGCCGCCGCGCAGTTCTGCGCCATGTCTGGCGTGAGGGAGATGGCGGCCGACCGTGACCGCAGTCTCGCCGGATCCAACACGTCGTCATCCGTACGGCGCGGCCTTCGATGCGCGTCGACTGACGCCCCCGCCCCCTGCGACGGTCCGGGGGTTCTACGCGTGGGCAATGAACCTAGGAGAGTGCCTCACGCCGGGCGCGTAGCATGTTGGCTATGGGGGAAAGGCATGGAGGTCACCGTGTCCCCAGTCGATGAACACCCCTCTTTCGCCGCGGCGTCATCAGCCACGACGGGCAGGAAAAAAGCCTCCGCCGGATCATCCGAACAGGCGGTCCCGCCGCTCCTATCCATCAACGTCGATCCCGGCACGGGACGGGTGATCAGCATCGAGAGCATGGGCGCCTCCGGCGATCGCCGGGAGCTTTCCGACGAAGAGCGCACCCGCCTGTCCGAGCTGAAGCCCCAAGCGACACTGAGAGACATCGTTGAACGGGCGTTCGAGGCGGGCGTCGCCTGCGTTCTGGGCCAGCAGGCCCGGGGCGAAGAAACACCGGAGTCCGAAGAGGACGCCGAGCTGTCGCGGATGCTGTTGCGTTCGCTAATCGCTGAAAGCGCCGCCAAGCGTCTAACCCAGTTCGATGTCTTGAGCCCCGCGATCGTGGGAACGCTGATCGAGCGAGCCGCGAGCCGCGACCGGGCCTCGGACGCCGGCGCCGACCACTAGTCACTCACGTCAAGTCGGGGATGAAGCCAACCGCGCCGTCCGGACAGCGCGCCTTGCGACGCGGCCTGCAAGCAACCACACGAGGAGCACTCGATGACGTTTGACATCAATTACGAAGGCGATGGCAGAGACACCGACGACATCGCCCGCCTGCTCGCTGGCGGCAAGATACGGGGCCGCAAGCGCATGCGGCGGCTGCTGATCGCCCGTCTCATCAGCGACAAGCGTGGAGCCGAAGCCGACGACGAGGAGGAAGGCATCGACGACGATGAAGGCGGCGGGGAAGACCAGCGCCTGGCTCGCCTCCTGGTCGGCGGCGCCGTGCGCAAGCGGCGACTTCGCCGCCTGGTGCTCGCCCAGATGCTCCGCCAACGCAGCGACGAAGACGAGGGGGAGGGTATCGAGGATGAGGAAGGCGACGACGAGGATCATAACCTCGCTCGCCTGCTGGTCGGCGGGGCAGCGCGCAAGCGGCGTCTGCGTCGCCTGGTGCTCGCGCAGATGCTCCGTCAACGCGGCGACGAAGACGAGGACGAGGGTATCGAGGATGAGGGAGACAGCGATGAGGATCGGCGCCTGGCTCGAGTCCTGGTCGGGGGCGCCCGGCGCCGGCGGCGTCTGCGCCGACTGGTCTTGGCCCACGTGCTCAGCGAGCGCAGAGACGAGGACGAGGCCGAAGGCATCGAGGATGACGACGATGATCGCCAACTGGTGCGCTTCCTGGTCGGTCAAAAGGCCATACGTCACGGCCGGGCCCGGCGTATGGCCGGCGCCCGCGAACTGAGGCACTAGGCCAAACCAATGCCGGAGGGGCTCGCCCCTCCGGCTCCCATGTCTCGCGCCGAAACGGATCCTACGGCTTCGGGGCGAGGGTCGGTCGCGGCCTGGGGAACACGAAGGCCAGGGTGGCCAGCGCCAGCAGCGACATGGTCAGCGCCGCGCCGGGGATCGCCGGCACGCCGTAGGTCGCCAGCGCCAGTCCGCCCATGGCCGAGCCCAGCGCCTGGCCGACCGAGATCACCGATCCGTTGAGCGCCAAGGCGACCGGCGCGCCCTCGGTCATCGCGATCAGCCGCGACTGGATCACCGGCGTGATTGAGAACAGCGCCGTCGCGGCCACGAAGATCCCCAAGGCGACCAGGGCGGCGCTGGGCCAGCCGGCCGGCGCGACCTGGTGGGTGGCGGCGAAGTGAATGCTCATCGCCGTCGCCTGGATCGCAAAGCCGATCAGGATCCAGCTGCGTCCGAGGTCGCGGTTGGCGGCCCGCGCCCCCAGCCACAGGCCGACGATGGAGCCGAAGCCGATCATCGACTGGAAGGCGCCGACGCCCGCGCCGGTGACGCCGGCCCCCACCCGCACGATCGGGGCGATGTAGAGGTTCAGGGTCATGTTGGCCGCAAAGGCCAGGAAAGTAGTCAGGTAAAGCGGCCAGATCGCCGGCAGGTCGAGGCTGCCGCCGGCGCGCTTGGGCGGCGCCGGCACCCGCGGCAGGAACAGCAGCACCCCGGCCAGGGCGATCGCCGACAGCACGGCGGCGGTCACGAAGGTCGCGCGCCAGCCGAATAGGTCGCCGACCACGCTGCCGATCGGAATGCCGACCACGAACGCCAGGGTCATGCCGCCCGACACCATGGCCAGGGCCGATCCGCGCCGATCCGGCGGGGCCAGCGAGGCGGCCGCGACGCTGGCCGCTGGGCCCGACATGGCCCCGGCCAGGCCCGCCAGGGCCCGCAGCACCATCAGCGTCTCGAAGTTCGGGGTCAGGGCGCAGGCAATGTGCAGCACCAGGCCGAGGCTGAGGCCCGCGATCACCATCACCTTGCGGTCGACCCGCGCGAACAGCCAGGCCGCGACCGGTCCCAGCACCGCCGAGGTCAGCACGAACACCGTCTGCAGCTGTCCGGCCACGGCGGTGGTGACCCCAAGGTCCGCGGCCAGCGCTTCCAGCAGGCCGGCGAAGATGAAGGCGCCCGACCCGAACGCGAACGTCACCATGGTCAGGACAAAAATGCGCGGATTCATGGCGACCAGCTTAGCCGCGCGAACATACCGCCCGCCAGACATTTGCGAGCACGGTTCGCCCGACCGGCCGAATCCGCGTCAGGCCGCCTTGGCGACCGGCGCGCGCCGCTTGCGCTTCTGGATCTTCGGCCCAGCCCAGAAGGTCCAGACCGCCAGCGAACCGAGCAGCGCCAGGGTCAGGCCCGAGACGCTCATCACCAGTCGGTAGGGCAGGCCGCCGACCTTGGCCGCGTGGATCGGATACTCGGCGTTGGCGATTCGCAGGCCCAACGGCATCGCCTGGGCGTCGCGGCTGGCGACCAGCCGTCCGTCGGCCGGATCGAACCAGAACATGGTCCGGCCGTTAGGCAGCCATTCGCCTTGCTGGCGCAGGCGCAGCGAGATCAGCCCGCCCGGCTTGGCCGGCAGGCTGATGATCCGCAGCTCGCCATCGGGATACCGGGCCCGGGCGCTCGCCAGCAGGGCGTCGACGTCGAGGTCGGCGGCGAGCGGGCCGCCCTTTTCGCTCGGCGGCTTGACGGCGGCGGACATCGCCGCGGGCGAGGTGAACGGGGCCAGCAGCAGGTCCTCGACCGCCGGCAAGGTCATCATCACCCCGGTCAGCATCGAGACGAACAGCAGCGGCGCGGTCACGACGCCAAGGTCGCGATGCTGGCGCACCACGGCGTTGCGGCTCATGTTCGCCGGCCAGGCGCGCAGGGCGAACAGCCGCCGCGCCGGCCACCACAGGATCACCCCGGTGACCACGAAGCCGAGACCGACCAGCGCCATGATCCCGGCGGCCAGTTCGCCGGCGTCGCCGGTCAGCAGGTGGTGGTGCAGGTCGAACAACCAGACTTCCGGCCGCTCCCACTTGGACGTCCAGGAGGCGACAATCTCGCCGCTCTGGTCGGCGTAGGCGCCGCGGTTCGCGTCGCCGTAGTTCAGCCGGTGCAGGCCCATCCGCTCGCTGGCCAGGATGATCGAGCGCGGCGCGTCCGGCCCTGCGAAGATCTTCTCGGCCGCCGCGGCGATGCTTGCTGCGTCCTGCACCTGCGGATCGGCGGCGTGCGGCAGGGTGGCGCGCAGGAAGTCGTCCTTGTGCACCAGCAACGCCCCCGAGAGGCCGAGCACCGCCAGGAAGATACCCACCAGGCCTCCGGCCCACCGGTGCAGGAGCCTCAGGGTCGGCATCAGAACTTGCGCTCCAGGCCGAGCGTGAAGACCCGGCCCCGGCCGGCGAAGTAGCGCAGGTTGTCGGTCGCGTTGCTCGTGTCGGACGCATAGCTCAGATAGTACTCGTCCATCAGGTTCTGGACGCTGAAGACCACGTCGCCGAAGCCCGCCTCGTAGCGGACCGAGGCGTCGATCAGGGTGTAGCCGCCGAAACTATTGCGCGGATCGGCGCCCTCGAAACTGCGCTCTAGGTAGGACTGGCTCTGCAGCCGCGCCGACAGCGGGCCGTCCTGGTAGATCAGCGCGAAGTTGAAGCGGTCGGGCGAGATGTTGGCGCCGTCCAGGTCGATGTCGACGCTGCCGTCGCCATTGCTGTCGGCGCGGCCCTTGAGCTTGGCGTAGCCGGCGTTGACGCTCACCCCGGGCACCGGCGTTCTGGCCGAGACGTTCAGTTCCAGGCCCTCGATCTCCACCCGCTGGCGCTGCACGTCATAGACGTTGGTGGCCGGGTTCAGCACCAGCAGTTGGCCGAGCTTGGACGTCGACCAGAAGTAGGCGGCGCTGGCCTCGATCGGGCCGTACTTCCACTCCGCGCCGATCTCCTGGTTGTCGGAAACCACCGGGCTGATGTCGAGGAAGCTGTCGACGTCGACGCCGTCGCGGTTCACCCCGCGCAGGATGCGGCCGACGTCGGGCACCGTGTAGCCCTCGGCGTAGCTGGCGTAGAAGCGCAGGCCCTCGATCGGGGTCACGACGATGCCGCCGTTGACCAGGGTGGCGTCGAAGCTCGGCTCGCCGCCGCCGACCGCGCGCGAGCCATAGGTCGCCAGGGTCGTGTAGTCGCCGACCTTCAGGGTCACCGACTCGTAGCGGGCGCCGCCGGCCAGATGCACCTTGTCGCCGAACAGGGCGAGGTTGGCCTGCACGAACGGCGCGACGCTCCGGAACTCGGTCGGCGGCACCCAGACGCGATTGGTGGCGATCAGGGTCTGGGCGGTTTCGTCACGCAGGGTGTCGAGGCCCAGCGTGCCGGTCAGGCCGGGCACGAACGGCGCTTCGCGCTCATAGCTGGCGCGGGCGCCGAGCTTCTCGGATTCGTTGGAGGACTGGTCGAACAGCGTGCCGAGCGGGGCCAGGCGCACGTCCTGGAACGTGGCGCTGCGGTCGCCGCCGAAGGTGTCGCGCGAGCGGTTGTAGAACAGCTGAGCGTTGAGATCGCCGCCCCACAGATCGTCGTCGGTCAGGGCCAGCGACACTGTCTCGACGCGGTTGGCCGCGGTGCGTCCCTCGGGCGAGCCGCGCATCGAGCTGGCCGGGCGGTTCTTCGTGCGGTCGCCGGCCACGATGACATAGTCGCCGTCGCCCTTCAGTTCGAAGCGGTTGGCGATGAGGTCCAGGCGCAGGCTGTCGTCGATCTGCCAGCCGAAGCGACCGAAGATCGAGGTGCTGGTGGAATCCTGGATTTCGCCCTGGGTGTTGTCGACGCCGATGCGGGCGCCATGGCCGTCATAGAAGGCGCCGCGCGCCTCGTAGGCGAGGCCGAGCGTGGCGTCGAAGGCGCCGCTGCGCCAGGCCCCGAGGCCCGCGGTCTTCCAGCCTAGGCCGTCGCCGTGCGCCTGGGCGTCGGTGCTGGCCTGGACCAGGACCCGGCCCGACAGCCCGTCCTCTTTCGGCGGGCCGACGGTGACCTGGTTGACCACCCCGCCGGTCGCGCCGATGCCCTGGAGGGCGTTGGATCCGTAGATCAGCTCCACGTGATCGATGAAGAAGGCGTCGATGGTGAAGCCGTCGCGCGACCCGTCGCGGATCGGGGTCGACTGCGGAATGCCGTTGATGGCGTAGAGCGGCGAGCGGCCGCGCAGGGTCTCGCCGCTGCCCGACAGCTTCTGGCGCGTCGGCGAGAACGAAGGCGACAGGGACGACACCGCATCGACGATCGAGCCGCTGATCGAAACCTGCTGGGCCAGGTCCTCGGAGTCGACCACATCCACCGTCATCGGCAGGGCGCTGGCCGGCAGGGTCGTGCGCGCGGCGGTGATCACCAGTTCCGAGACCTCGGTTGCGCCCTTGGCGTCCTGCGCCTGGGCGGCGCCCGCGATCGTCAGGGCCAGCAGGCTGGCGCCCGCCGCCAAGCCTGCGCGCGCGATCCGCGCTCCACCGATAACCGTCATCAGATCCCCGAACGCACTGTGTCTGTTTGAGCCGCGCTCTATAGCGGCAAATGCGACTTACTCTCAACAGACTTCTGCGCGCCCGGTCAGGGCGAGGTGTCGCGGGGGGTCAGCCGGTGAACCAGCCGCCGACGACGCAGCTGACCTGGCCGTCGCGGACGGTGACCGTGGCGCGTTGGCCGACGCCGGGCTTGTAGAGGCTGGTGCGTCCGCCTGTCGTCACGGCCAGCGCCGCCGGGGCGCTGAACTGGCAGACCCGATAGACCTCGCCGCCGACCATGCCGCGCTTGGCCGGGGCGACGCAGCTGACGTGGCCGAACCGCCGCTCGAAGCGGATCTCACCATATTCGAAAGCCTTTGGCCCCTTGGCCCCGAACAGGGTCGGCGAGGCCTCGACGACAGGACATGCTGGGCCGGCGATGTTCCAGGCCCGGCGCATGGCCGCCTGTTCTGACCAGGTCTCGTAGATCGTGAGGGCCGGGACGGCGAGGATTACGAGCATCAGGCCGGCCAGGTTGACGACCTGCCCTATCGGCGAATCCAGCACACCCTGTCGCGACGACCATGCCATGACGACAGTTGAACCCGTAGATCGCCGACTCGGCAACCCTGAAGCGCAATGTGCTCGCGCCGCAATTCATCAGCGCAGTGGAACGCCCCTCGCCTGGCGCAGGGCGCGCGGCGAAGCCCCCCACCAGTGCGAAACCGCCCGCGAGAAGGCGCTGGTCTGCGAATAGCCGAGCAGTCGGCCGATCTGGGCGATGCTGGCCTGGGATTCCGCGAGCAGGATCAGCGCCTCCTCCATGCGATAGCTTTCGATTAGCGCCTTGAAACTGGTCCCCGCCTGCGCCAGCCGCCGCTGCAGGGTGCGCGGCGAGCAACCCACCTGGGCCGCCACCGACGGCACGTCGGCCGCGCCGGGCCCAAGCTTGCCGATCGCCGCGCGCACGTTGTGGCGTAGGCCGTCCATCCGCCGCCGGCCGGCCAGCAGGGACTCCGCATAGGCCAGGTTGAGGTCGCGCAGGGCCGGGTCGGCGCCTGGGATCGGCGTGGCCAGGGCGGCGGCGTCGAAGTCGATGGTCGCGGCGGCCGCGCCCATGCGCACCGGACAGCCGAGCAGGTCCGCAAACGGGGCGGGATCGACCTCGGCGCGCCCGACCAACTGCACCAGGACCGGGCGCGGCCGGCGCCCGGCGGCGGCGCCCACCACCGAGTCGATCTGCAGCGGGTCGATGCCGACGGCCGCCTTGCTGGGCTCGTAGGTCAGGCGCAGGCCGCCCTCCCGCGCGGTCGGCATGAACCGCCCGCTGTCGCTGAGCAGCACCTGGTAGCGGGCCATGTGGCGCAGCGATTCCTCGAAGGTCCCGCTGTGGGCCCGAACCACGCTGACCACGTTGGCGGCCTGCATGGGCAATCGCGAGCCCACCTTCAGGCCAAGCAGCGGATCGTCGCTGAGCGCACGGGCCCGCCGCCAGATGCGCCGCGCCAGGCCGACCTCGATCTGGCCTGCGTCCGGCGCCCGCCCGTCGACGACTCCGCGCAACCCCTGGGTCAGGGCGGCGCGCTCCAGTCCCTCGCGGACCAGGCCGTCGAGCACCGCATTGATCCAGACCGAGGCGATCGTCAGCGCCGACATTCGACTTCACCCGCCAGGCCGACCGGCCATCACTGGCGCGCAATATCAACATTGCGGCGTGCGCCGTCACCTCGCGATCGTCGGTTTCCACCCGCCCTCCCCTTGCCTTCCGCCAGGGGAACCCAAATTGGATAAAGCGGTATGTTTCGGGAGGCATCGATGGCGGATTCAGCGGAACTCGCGGACGCGGCGACCGCGGGACTGGGCTTCGACCCGGCGAAGCTGCGCGAGAAGTACCGGGCCGAGCGCGACAAGCGCCTGCGCGCCGACGGCAACGAGCAGTACGTCGAGGTCGCGGGCGACTTCGCCCGCTATCTGGACGACCCCTATGTCGAGCCGGGCTTCACCCGCGCCGCCCTCACCGACGAGGTCGAGGTGGTGGTGATCGGCGGCGGCTTCGGCGGCCTGCTGGCTGCGGCCCGCCTGCGCGAGGCCGGGATCAAGGACATCCGCGTCATCGAAAAGGGCGGCGACTTCGGCGGCACCTGGTACTGGAACCGCTATCCGGGCGCGGCCTGCGACGTCGAGAGCTACGTCTACCTGCCGCTGCTGGAGGAGACCGGCTACATGCCGGTCGAGAAGTACACCCGCGCGCCGGAGATCCTCGCCCACAGCCGCGCGATCGCCGAGCAGTACGACCTCTACGCCAACGCCTGCCTACAGACCGAAGTCACCGGCATGAGCTGGGACGAGGCCGCCGGCCGCTGGATCATCACCACCAATCGCGGCGACGCCATGAAGGCCCGCTTCGTGGCCATGGCCAACGGCCCGCTGCACCGTCCCAAGCTGCCCGGCATTCCCGGCGTCGACAGCTTCAAGGGCCACACCTTCCACACCAGCCGCTGGGACTACGACTACACTGGCGGCGACTCGAACGGCGGCCTGAGCGGCCTGGCCGGCAAACGGGTCGGGATCATCGGCACCGGAGCCACGGCGGTGCAGTGCGTGCCGCACCTGGGCGCGGCCGCCGGCGAACTGTTCGTCTTCCAGCGCACCCCCTCGTCGATCGACGTGCGCAACAACCGCCCCACCGATCCCGACTGGGCCGCAGGCCTGACGCCCGGCTGGCAGCAGGCGCGGATGGACAACTTCAACACCCTGGTCAGCGGCGGCTTTGCCGAGGAGGACCTGGTCAACGACGGCTGGACCGACATCATCCGCAACCTCGGCATGATCGCGCGCAACAAGAACGCCGCGGCCGGGGTCAAGGACCCCGGCGAGCTGGTGCAGCTGGCCGACTTCCAGAAGATGGAACAGATCCGCGCGCGGGTGGACTCGGTGATCGAGGACGCCGCCACCGCCGAGGCGCTGAAGCCCTACTACAACCAGTTCTGCAAGCGCCCCTGCTTCCACGACGAGTACCTCGACACCTTCAACCGGCCGAACGTCACCCTCGTCGACACGCAGGGCCGGGGCGTCGAGCGCATCACCGAAAAGGGCGTGGTGGTGAACGGGGTCGAGTACGCGCTCGACTGCCTGATCTTCGCCACCGGCTTCGAGGTGGGCACCTCGTACGCGCGGCGCGCCGGCTACGAGGTGGTCGGTCGCGGCGGCGTCACCCTGACCGGCAAGTGGGAAGACGGGGTCTCGACCCTGCACGGCATGCACAGCCGCGACTTCCCCAACTGCTTCATCATGAGCAACAGCCAGTCCGGCTTCACCGTGAACTACCCGCACATGCTCAACGAGCAGGCCAAGCACATCGGCTACATCCTGGCGACCTGCGCCGAACGCGGGATCGGGCGGGTCGAGGCTTCGCAGGCGGCCGAGGACGCCTGGGTGCAGACGATCATCGACTCGGCCCTGCAGCGCGCCAAGTTCGCTGAGGAATGCACCCCCGGCTACTACAACAACGAGGGCCGGCCCTCGACGCTCGCAGCCCGCAACGGCCCCTACGGCAAGGGACCGATCGCCTTCGTGCAACTGCTCGAGACCTGGCGCGCGGCAGGGGCGCTCGAGGGCCTGGAGACCCGCCCGCTCTAGAGCATTTTTCGCCGAAGCGGATGCCGGTTCGGCGAAAAAAAATGCTTCAAATTCAAAGAGTCTTGAGCAAGGTCCGATCCAATCAGATCGGACTTTGCTCAAGCGCCGATCACGAACACGCGCGGGCTGGAACCGGCTTCGGCGGCGGACCGTTGGCAGATCGTCCGCCATCGAAGGAGGCCCCCATGAGCGTCAACGGCCTGGACGTCTTCGACAGGACCCTGCACACGACCAACGCCTGGCTCAAGGAGCTGTCCGAGGAGCTGGACGTCGACCGCCACGCGGCGTGGAAAGTGCTCAGCGTCGTCCTGCACAAGCTGCGCGACCGCCTGCCGGTGGACCTCGCGGCCCATCTCGGCTCGCAGCTGCCGCTGCTGATCCGGGGCGTCTATTACGACCAGTACCAGCCGGCCAAGCAGCCGAACCGCTGCAGCAGCCTGGACGAGTTCATCGACGACGTCGGCGCCTGGCTGACCGACGCCCACAGCGTCGATCCGCGCCGCGCGATCGAGGCGGTCTGCCGCGTGCTGTCGCGCCACCTGGCCCCAGGCCAGGTCGAAAAGGTGCGCGCCAATCTGCCCAAGGCGCTGCGCCCGCTGTGGAGCGCGCCGGCCGACACCCCGCCACGCCGCCGCCCGGCCAAGGCGGCTCAGTCGGCCGCGGCCATGGCAAGCGGCATCTAGGCGCCGCGGCCCGATTGCGAGGCGCCGGCGCCACAGGCGGCGCATGTCGTGTCGATGACGTGCGGGTTGCGCTTTTGCGACTCTGCTAAGCCCCTTAAAACGCAGGCGAATCGCTAGAGCCCTTCCCACTCACGATGGGACATCGTGAGTGGGTAAGAAGGGCTCTAAATTCAAGCAATCGACCCTGTTCATCCCTGTTGGCTTGCTTCAAGCCAACAGGGACAGGGTCTAGGGGGACCCTGCCAATGACGATGCGTACGCGTTTCTTGAACCGAGCCGCGCACGCCGCGCTGGCCGCCGCCGGACTGGCCGCCTTCGCGCCGGTCCAGGCCCTCGCCCAGGACACCGAGCTCGGCGAAGTCGTCGTCACCGCCCAAAAGCGGTCCGAAAACCTCAACGACGTGCCGGTGTCGGTCACCGCCATCTCGGCCGAGAAGCTGGACGTGATCCAGTCCTCGGGCGGCGACATCCGAGTGTTCTCGGCCCGCATTCCGAACGTGACGCTGGAATCCAGCTACGCGCGGATCTTCCCGCGGCCCTACATCCGCGGCCTCGGCAACACGGACTTCGACTTCAACGCCTCGCAGCCGGTCTCCTTCGTCTACGACGAGGTGGTGATGGAGAACCCGGTGCTGAAGAGCTTCCCGCTGTTCGACATCGACCAGGTCGAGGCTCTGCGCGGGCCGCAGGGCACGCTGTTCGGCCGCAACACCCCGGCCGGGGTCCTGAAGTTCGACTCCGCCAAGCCGACCCAGAGCTTCGGCGGCTACGCCCAGGCCTCCTACGCCACCTTCGGCACCGCCAACGTCCAGGGCGCGGTCTCCGGCCCGATCATCGACGGCGTGCTGGCCGGACGCCTGTCGGGCATCTGGATGCACCGCGACGACTGGATCGACAACGGCTTCACCGGCAAGGACGACGTCACCGGCGGCTATGACCAGAGCGCCCTCCGCGGCCAGCTGCTGTACACCCCGACCGAGGCCTTCAGCGCCCTCTTGAACCTGCACTACACCAAGCTCGACGGCTCGCCGCAGATCTTCCGCGCCAACATCATCCAGAGGGGGAGCAACGACTTCGTCCCCGGATTCGACCGCGAGAAGATCTATCAGGACGCCGAGCCGCGCACCGGCCAGACCATGGAAGGCTCGGGCGCCAACCTGAAGCTGACCTACGACTTCGGCGACGAAGGGCCGACCCTGACCTCGATCACCGCCTACGAGCACGTGACCGCCTATTCGCGCGGCGACGTCGACGGCGGCTTCGGTGCGGTCTTCGCCCCGCCCTCAGGTCCGGGCCTGATCCCGTTCACCGCCGAGAGCGCCGACGGGGTGCCCTATCACGCCCAGTGGAGCCAGGAAGTCCGCCTGGCCGGCGACTACGCCGGGGTGAACTACACGGTCGGCGCCTTCTACTTCTTCGAAGACCTGAAGATCGACAGCATCAACTTCGACACCCTGGCCGGCGGAACCCGCAACGGCTTCGCCTACCAGCACCAGAAGACCAAGGCCTGGGCGCTGTTCGCCAACGCCGACTACAAGCTGACCGACCAACTGACGGTCGGCGGCGGCATCCGCTACTCCAACGACAAGAAGGAGTTCATCGCCCAGCAGACCCTGTCGCCGATCGGCCTGCCGCAGACCCCGATCCTAGCCGCCGATCCGGAAAGCGACGACGTCAGCTTCAACCTCAACGCCACCTATGCGGTGAACGACGACGTCAATGTCTACGCCCGTATCGCCAAGGGCTATCGCGCTCCGTCGATCCAGGGCCGGCTGCTGTTCGGCTCGACCATCTCGGTGGCCGACACCGAGACCCTGATGTCCTACGAGGCCGGGGTGAAGGCCGACCTGTTCGACCGCCGGGCCCGCGTCGACGCGTCGGTTTACTACTACAAGGTCGACGACATGCAGCTGACCGCGGTCGGCGGCGGCGCCAACTTCAACCGGCTGGTCAACGCCGAGCACGCCGAGGGTTACGGCTTCGAGTTCAACGGCGAGGCCAACCCGATCGAGCACCTGCTGCTGACCGCCGGCCTCTCGTACAGCTACACCGAGATCCAGGACCCGAACCTGGCCATCCAGCCGTGCGGCGCGCCCTGCACCGTGCTCGATCCGCCCGGCGTCCCCGGCACGGTGCTGGTCGACGGCAACAGCCTGCCCAACGCCCCGCGCTGGATCGCCAACATCACCGCGCGCTACGCCATCCCGTTCCGCGACGGCGAGTTCTACGCCTACACCGACTGGGCCTACCGCTCGAAGATCAACTTCTTCCTCTACCGCTCGGTCGAGTTCACCGACGACAAGCTGCTCGAGGGCGGCCTGCGGCTCGGCTACGCCACCGCCGACGGCAAGTGGGACGCGGCGGTGTTCGGCCGCAACATCACCGACGACGAGAGCCTGGAAGGCGGCATCGACTTCAACAACCTCACCGGCTTCGTCAACGACCCGCGCACCATCGGCGTCGAGCTGAAGACCCGGTTCTGATGGCGAGAGCGGCGAGGGGGCGACCCCTCGCCGCAGCGCGATTGACGGAGCCTTAACTACGCTCAGGGGCAGATGGGCCGACGAATTGGGAGCGCCGCCTTGAGCCTCAAACTGGTTGAACGGCCCGAGGGCTATTACGAGATCGAACCGCGCCCGACGCCGGACGAACTCGCCGCCTATTATCGCGACAAGTATTTCGGGGCGACCGACGGGCGCACGCCCTACGCTCACGGCTACACGGCCGAGGAGCTCGAGCACAAACTGCTGCAGCCGGCCGAGACCGAACGGGTCTGGAACCGCGCGCCCGGTCGCCTGCTGGAAGTCGGGGTCGGCGAAGGCTTCACCCTCGACTATTTCCTGAAGCGCGGCTGGCAGGCCAAGGGCCTCGACTTCACCGACGACGGCGTGCGCGAGTTCCATCCGCATCTGGCCGAGCACCTGATGCTGGGCGACGCCTTCGCCCTGCTCGACGAGGAGATCGCCAAGGGCGAGGTCTACGACCTGGTGATCTGCAACAACGTCCTCGAACACGTCATCGACCCGATGGGCCTGCTGCAGCGGCTGCGCGCCATCGTCGCGCCGGGCGGCCTGCTGCGCGTCGCCGTCCCGAACGACGGCTCCTGGCTGCAGGACCAGATCGTCCAGCGCGGGCTGGCCGATCCGCAGTTCTGGCTCGCCGCCCCCGACCACCTCAACTACTTCAACACCGACACCCTGCCCCGCGCCCTGGCCGTCAACGGCTGGGAAGTGGTCGAGCACCTGGGCGAGTTCCCGATCGACATCTTCCTGCTCAATCCGGACACCGGCTACATGCGCGACCGCGCCAAGGGCCGGAATTGCCACTTCACCCGCGTCGCCTTCGAGATGGGCCTGTGGCGCGAGCGGTCGCTGGACGCGGTGATCGAGTTCCGCCGCGGCTGCGCGCGGGCCGGCGTCGGCCGCAACCAGACCGCCTACGCCCGGCCGGTCTAGGCGCGGGGCCGGCTGGCGGCGATGAACGTCCTCATCCTCAGCGCCGCCGCCAAGGTCCTGCTGGTCCAGGCCTTCCAGACCGCGGCCAGTCCGCTGGGCGGGCGGGTGATCGCCGCCGACCTCGCCCGCGACAACGCCGCCCTGTTCGCCGCCGACCAAGCGCTGATCCTGCCGCGCAGCGACGATCCGGACTTCGAGGGCGCCCTGCTGGCCGCCTGCGCCCGCGAGGCGGTCGGCCTGGTCGTACCGACCCGCGACGGCGAACTGGCGCGGCTGGCGCAGCTGCGTCCGCGGCTGCAGGCCGCCGGCGTCACGGTGCTGGTTCCGACGCCGGAAGCCCTCGCCGTCTGCCGCGACAAGCGCCGCTTCGCCCAGGCCTGCGCGGACCTCGGCCTTTCCACGCCGCGCACCTATGCGCCGGGCCAGACCCCGGACGCCTTTCCGGTCTTTGTCCGTCCAGTCGACGGGGCCGGCGGCGCCGGCGCGCGCCGGATCGACGATCCCGCCGATCTTCCGGCCGATGAGACCCTGCTCGTCCAGGCCTTCGACGACGGCCCCGAGTACACGGTCGACGTGCTGATGAGCCTGGACGGCGCGCCGTTGCAGGCGCTCGCCCGCCGCCGGCTGCAGGTCCAGGGCGGCGAGGCGACCAAGTCGCGGACCGAGGACCTACCGGCCCTCGCCGATCAGGCGCTGCGGCTCTGCACGGCGCTCGGTCTGGTCGGCCACAACGTCGTCCAGGCGTTCCATGACGAGACCGGAACTCGATTCATCGAAATCAACCCACGCTTCGGCGGCGCCTCAAACCTCTCGATCCAGGCCGGCCTGGCCTCGCCCGAGCGCATCCTGCAGATGGCGCGCGGCCAGGCCGCCGAGGCCGCCCGCCCGCGGGCGCTCGCCTACGGCCTGACCATGCTGCGCTATTCCCAGGATCGCATCGTCACCGACGCCGAGCTGGCGGCCCTATGATCTCCGCCCCATGATCTCGGCCCTGCTCATCGACCTCGACGACACGCTCTACGACGAGCGGACCTACGTCCTCTCCGGCTTCAGCGCCGTGGCGCAGGAGCTGGCTCGCCGGCATCCGCGGCTCGACGCCGCCGCCCTCGCCGCCGGCATGGAGGCCGAACTCGACACCCACGGCCGCGGCAGGATCTTCGACGTGGTGCTGCAGGCGGCCGGCCTGCCCGCCAGCCCGGCGCTGATCGGCGAACTGGTCGGCGTCTACCGCGATCACCGCCCGGCCATCAGCCTGTGGCCGGGGGTCGCCGACACCCTGACGACGCTCGCCAAATCCTATCGGCTGGCCATCGTCACCGACGGCCTGGCGCTGATGCAGTCACGCAAGATCGAGGCGCTGGGCGTCGCCGACCTGGTCGACGAGGTGCTGCTCTGCTGGGAGCACGCGGCGCCCAAGCCCGACCCGGCCTGCTATCTTGAGGCCCTGCGCCGCATGGGCGCCTTTCCGGCCCAGGCGGTGGTGATCGGCGACAATCCCGGCCACGACATGGCCGCCGCCGACGCCGTCGGCTGCCGCTCGGTGCGAGTACGGACCGGCAAGTTTGCGGCCCTTGGCGACAACGGCTTCCCGGCCGACGCCGAGGCGCCGAGTTTTGTGCAGATCGCGCCCGTGCTGGCGCGGCTCGAACCTGGAGACGGCGCGTGAGCCAACCCCTCGTGACCATCGCCGGCCGCAAGATCGGTCCCGGCCATCCGCCCTATATCGTCGCCGAGATGTCGGGGAACCATAACGGCGAGATCGAGCGCGCCCTGGCCCTGATCGACGCGGCCAAGGCGGCCGGCGCCGACGCGGTCAAGCTGCAGACCTACACCGCCGACACCATCACCATCGACCATGACGGGCCCGGCTTCACGGTGCATGGCGGCCTCTGGGACGGACGGCGGCTCTACGATCTCTACCAGGAGGCCCACACCCCCTGGGACTGGCATGAACGGCTGTTCGCCCACGCCCGCGAGATCGGCATCACGATCTTCTCCTCGCCGTTCGACCCGACCGCCGTCGAGCTGCTCGAGAGCCTGGACGCCCCGGCCTACAAGATCGCCTCATTCGAGCTGGTCGATCTCCCGCTGATCGAGCTCTGCGCCCGCACCGGCAAGCCGCTGATCATGTCGACGGGCCTGGCCTCGCCCGCCGAGATCGCCGAGGCGGTCGCCGCCGCCCGCGGCGCGGGGGCCAGCGAGATCATCGTGCTTCACTGCAACAGCGGCTATCCGACCCCGCCGTCGGACATGAACCTAATGACCCTGCCGCACCTGGCCGCCCAGCACGGAGTGGTCACCGGCCTTTCAGACCACACCATGGGCGTCACTGCATCGGTGGCGGCCGTGGCGCTGGGCGCCTGCTTCATCGAAAAGCACTTCACGCTCAGCCGCGCCGAGGGCGGCGTCGATTCCGACTTCTCGCTGGAACCGGCCGAGCTCGAACGCCTGGTCGTTGAATGCCGCGACGCCTGGCTGGCGCTCGGCTCGGTCCGCTACGACGAGGCCCCGTCCGAGGCCTCCAGCCGCGACCACCGCCGCTCGCTCTACGTGGTCGCCGACGTCGCGGCCGGCGAGGTGCTGACTCCCGCGAACGTCCGCTCGATCCGCCCAGGCTTCGGCCTTGCGCCCAAGCACCTGCCGGACGTCCTCGGCCGCAAGGCCGCCCACGCCCTCAAGCGCGGCGCCCCGCTCGACTGGTCGATGGTGGAGTAGTTCGTCCCAATTGTTCCCCCTCTGGGGAGGAGCTCGGCTCACCCCTTCCGGAACAGCCACCACGTCGCATCGTCCAGCCCCGTCGCGCGCTTCCAGAAAAAGCCGTAGTCGACCAGCTGCAGGTCCGGGAAGCGGTCCATGTAGAGGCCGCCGAAGTCGTTCTTGAACAGCAGGCCTTCGTGGCCGCGATAGCTCAGCGTCTCGGGCCGCGGCGAGAAGTACTCGGCGCACAGCACGTACTTCGACGACACCCGGTGGATCTCGTCCATGGTCGCGGCCAGCCGCGAGGGATCGACGTGGATCAGCACCCCGGTGGTGAAGGCCATCTCCACCGCGCCGTCGGCCAGCGGGATCTTGTCGCCGAAGCCTTCGTACAGCCGCTCGGCCGGCAGGATGCCGTCGGCCAGCACCCGCGCCCGCGCCGTGGCGTTCGGCTCGATGGCCGAGAGCTCCGCGCCCAGCAGCCGCGGCATGACCCGCAGGTTGAGGCCGAGATTGCAGCCGACCTCCAGGATGGTCTTCGGCGGGTCGCCCGCGAAGGCCTGGGCGAAGCGGCCCCACATGAAGGTCCGCGCCCGCAGCGCCTCGTCCGAGGCGACGTTGCGCTGCGTGTACTCGGCGCCGAAGTCGCCCGCCCAGGCGGATTTCGGGTCGGCCGGCGTGCCGGTCATGGGAAGGCTCCTAGGTGTCAGGTTCGAAGTGGGAGAAGGGCAGGGCCCGGATGTCGTCGGACGTGAAGTCCGGCTTGGTGGGATAGAGCGCCGCATAGACCTTCTCGACGAAGGCGTAGTCCTCGGGCGTGTCGACGGTCCAGCGCAGTGCGCTCTCGTCGCGGTCTTGAACCAGCTCGCCCTGGGTGAAGGGCGCGCCGGGGCGATAGAGGAACGGCGTCACGTGCTCGCGGTCATAGGGATCGGTCGCCTGCCGCCCGGCGGTCAGCAGGTCCTGCGCATCGAACACCTCGACGTCCAGCCCGCGCGGATAGGTGCGGTTGCGGCCGTTCGAGCAGTAGTCGACACCCAGGCTGGCCTGCAGCCGAACGCAATCGTCGATCACGCCCGGGTCGGCCAGCGGGCAGTCGGCGGTCAGCCGCACGACCTGGCCGCTGATCCCCAGCGTCTCGATAGCCCCGACATAGCGGCCCAGCACGTCGGCCAGCGGCCCGCGATGGACCTCGACGCCGATGTCCGCAAGGAAGCTCGCCAGCGCGTCGTCGCTGGGATCGTCGCTGGTCGCCACGACGAGGCGGCTCAGGGTCTTGCAGCGGCGCAGGCGTTCGAGCTGGCGTTCGACCATCGGCCGTCCCGCCAGCGGCTTCATCACCTTGCCCGGCAGCCGCGAAGAACTCATCCGCGCCTGCAGGATCGCGATCGCCATGCCCGTTCCCCTCGACTGGCGCGAGGTTAGGGCCAGAGCCTTTCGCCGGTCTTAACCGTGCGGGCCCGGGCGGGTAGCCAACAGGACGCGGACAGCGCTATGGAACCCTCCTCCTTCTCGCTTAGGTAGTCACTCATGTTGCCTCCCGACGACGCCAAGGCGGTCGCCGCCGCCGAAACTCTCGCCGCCTCCGGGGCCGGCGTGGATCAGGTGCTGGCCCAGCTGCGCGCCACGCTCTCGCTCGACGCCTTCGGGATGCTGATCATCGACCTGCCGCGCGAGGACCTGCCGCACCTGTCGGCCCTGCTGCCGCGCATGGCCAGCGACGAGACCCAACGCAACTTCACCGGCAACGCCGGCCTGACCCTGCTGCGCGAGACGGTCAGCTTCGTCCGCGCCCTGGCCTATAACTACGCCGCCGTCCGCAACCGCTCGCTCTCCCAGGCCCGCGTCCTCGACTACGGCTGCGGCTACGGGCGCATCACGCGGATGATGTACTACTACACCGACCCGACCAGCATCTGGGCGATGGACCCGTGGGACTTCGCCGTCGACCTATGCCGCGAGGCGGGGCTGATCGGCAATCTGGCGCAGTCGGACTACCTGCCCAAGTCGCTGCCAGCGCCTGAACGCTCGATCGACGTCGCCTTCGCCTTCTCGGTGTTCACCCACACCTCGCGCTCGGCCACCGATGCGGCCCTGGGCGCCCTGCGCCGGCACATCGCCGACGACGGCCTGCTGGCCATCACCATCCGCGCGCCCGAGTACTGGGACGTCAATCCCGACTACGCCGACAAGGCCGAGACCTACAAGGAGCTGCACGCCCGCGACGGCTTCGCCTTCGTCCCGCACCAGCGCGACACCGTCGAGGGCGAAGCGACCTACGGCGACACCTCGATGACCCTCGACTTCATCACCGCCAACTATCCGGACTGGAAGATCGCCGGCTCCGACTGGGCGCTGGCCGATCCCTACCAGCGCTACGTCTTCCTGCAGCCGGCCTAGACGTCCATGCCGCGCAGCACGGCGAGCACCGCCTCGCCGTAGCGCTGCAGCTTGCCCTCGCCGACGCCGGAAATGGCGCCCAGGGCCGAGAGATCCGACGGCTTGCGCCCGGCGATCTCAGCCAGGGTGCGGTCATGGAAGATCACATAGGGCGGCAGGTGCTGGCGCGCGGCCTCGTCGCGGCGCCAGGCGCGCAGCGCCTCGAACACCGGCTGGTCGTGGGCGCCGACCGCCAACGCCGCGCCGCTCTGGCCCTTGCGCCGGCCGCCGGACCGCGCCTTCGGTTCAGGTTCCTGCGGTTTGCGCAGCGAAACCTGCCGCTCGCCGCGATAGACCGCCTTCACCCCGTCGGCGTCGCCCAGCCCGATCAGCGGCCGCCCATCGTTAGGGTCCTCGCGCAGCAGGCCGTCGAACAGCAGCTGGTCGATCAGGTCGCGCCAGGCGATGGCGCTCAGCTCCTGGCCAATGCCGAAGGTGGTGAGGCTCGCCTCGAAGCTCGACGGATCCTTGGTCTTGCCCAGCAGGTGATCGACCAGCCGCCCGCGGCCGAACCGGCCGCCCATGCGGTGCACCGCCGAAAGCGCCATCTGGGCCGGGCGCGTGGCGTCCACCGTTTCGACTTCGCCCAGGCACAGGTCGCACTGGCCGCAGGCCTTGACCCCCTCTTCGCCGAAATAGCGGCGCACCGCGGCGGCGCGGCAGGTCGTGCCGTCCAGCATGGCGTAGAGCTGGCGGACCTTGCGGCCCTGGACCTGCTTGACGCTCTCGTCGACGTCGCGGCCGTCCAGCCGCCGGAAGGCCCAGGCCATGTCGGCCGAGCCGTAGAGCGTGATGCCCTCGGCCGGATCGCCGTCGCGCCCGGCGCGGCCGATCTCCTGCCAATAGGCTTCGATCGAGGCCGGGGGATCGGCATGGATCACATAGCGGACGTCCGGCTTGTCGACGCCCATGCCGAAGGCGATGGTCGCGACCATCACCGCCTCGTCGGCCTCAAGGAACTTCTCCAGCCGGTCGGCGCGGACGTTCTTGTCGAGACCCGCGTGGTAGGCCAGGGCCGGAACCCCCGCCCCGCGCAGCGCCTCGGCCAGCTTGTCGACCCCGTCGCGCGACCCGGCATAGACCACGCCCGAGCGGCCTGGCCGGGCGGCGACCAGCTCCAGCACCCGCTTGTGGCCGGCCCCGCGCTTGCGCTCGGCCGACAACGCCAGTTCCGGCCGTGCGAAACTGGCTACGAACTCGGCCGAGTCCTCCAGCCGCAGTTCGGCGCGGATGTCCTCGCGGGTGCGGTTGTCGGCGGTGGCGGTGACCGCCAGCCGCGGCACGTTCGGGAAGATGTCGGCCAGCCGGCCCAGCATCCGGTATTCGGGCCGGAAGTCGTGGCCCCACTGGCTGACGCAGTGGGCCTCGTCGATGGCCAGCAGCGCCAGCGGCACCCGCGACAGCCGATCCAGCATCGAGGGCTGCATCAGCCCTTCCGGCGAGATGTAGAGCAGGTCCAACTCGCCGCGGTCGATCTTCTCCCAGGTCTCGGCCCGCTCCCAGGCCTCGCCGGTGGAATCAAGCTTGGCGGCGGCGACGCCCGACTGCTGCAGGCCCGCGACCTGGTCGGTCATCAGCGCGATCAGCGGCGAGACCACCAGCCCGAGGCCGGGGCGCATCATCGCCGGGATCTGATAGCAGACGCTCTTGCCGCCGCCGGTCGGCAGCACGGCCATGGCGCTGCGCCCGGCCAGCACCTCGGCGATCACCTCGGCCTGGCGGCCGCGAAAATCGGCGTGCCCGAACGTGCGGCGCAGGATCTCCCGCGCCCCGTCCAGGGTCGGCGTGTCGTCGAGGTCCATACGCGGCGCGAGGGAGGCGGCCATCCGGGGCTTATGGCCTGCGTCGGCGCTCAGGCCAAAGCGCTATTCCGCCGCGATCGCAGCCGGCGCCGCGCGCGCCCCGCGCAGCAGCCGCCCTGGCAAGGCGCCGGTCGGCTGGCCGTCGCGATAGGTGACCTGGCCGGCCACGATGGTCGCCACATAGCCGTCGGCCCGCTGCACCAGCCGCCGCCCGCCGGCCGGCAGGTCGTAGGCGACGCTCGGCGCGCCCAGGGTCAGGCCCTCATAGTCGATAACATTGAGGTCGGCGCGGTAGCCGGGCGCCACCAGCCCGCGGTCGTGCAGGCCCAGAGCGGCGGCGGTGTCATGGCTCTGCATCCGCACCATCGCCTCCAGCGCCAGCTTCGGCCCGCGCGTGCGGTCCCTCGTCCAGAGGGTCAGGTTCGAGGTCGGGAACGAGCCGTCGCAGATCATCCCCACATGCGCCCCGCCGTCCGACAGGCCCGGCACCGTGTCAGGGTGGTTCAGCATCTCGAACGACGGGTCCAGCGAGCCGCCCGCATAGTTGAGGAACGGCAGGTAGAGCATCCCCCGGCCTCCGTTCGTCAGCATGTGGTCCAGCGCCAGTTCCTCGGGCCGCACGCCGCGTGCATTGGCGAGCGCCAGCACCGTGCGGTCCGGCGTCTGCTCGTAGTCGGGCGTCTCGCCCATCAGGAACATGACCTTCCAGTTCTGGGTCATGTTGGCGGCGAAGGCGGCCGAGGCCTCGTTGCCCTCGCTCAGCAACTGGGCGCGGAATGTGGGATCGGCCAGCTTGGCGACCCGATCCGCCAACGGCAGCGCGGCGATCGCCTTGTAGCTCGGATAGTGGGTGAACGGATTGAGCGTCAGTTCCAGCCCGAACAACACCCCCACCGGTCGCCCGCAGACCTGGGCCCGCATCGGCAGGCCGGCCTCGCTGGCCTCCTCCAGGCGGTCGAGCAGCAGCCGCCACTGGGCCGGCTGGGTCGGGCTCTGGACCAGCGAGAACGACAGCGGCCGCCCCGAGGCCTCGACGATCCGCCGCAGCATGGCGAACTCGGCTTCCGGATCGCCGAAATCGGAGACGAACTGCAGCGCCCCCTTGCCCGCCGCCGCGAGCCCCATGGCGATCCCGGTCAGCTCGTCTTCCGAGGCGGTCAGGGTCGGGGTCGGCTGGCCGTCGCTGGTCCGGTGATTGAGCGTGCGCGAGGTCGAAAAGCCCAGCGCCCCGGCCTCGACCGCGCCCTTGGCGATGACGGCCATGGCGGCGATGTCGGCGGGCGTGGCGTCCTCGCGGTTGGCGCCGCGCTCGCCCATCACGAACACCCGTAGCGCCGCGTGCGGCAGCTGAGCGCCGATGTCGACGTCGAACTGGCGGCCCTCCAGGCTGTCGAGATAGTCGGGGAAGCTCTCCCAGTTCCACGGCAGGCCCTCGGTCAGCACCGGGAAGGGAATGTCCTCCACCCCCTCCATCAGCCGCACCAGCCGGTCGTGGTCGGCCGGCCGGCAGGGCGCGAAGCCGACGCCGCAGTTGCCCATCACCACCGTGGTCACCCCGTGCCAGGACGAGGGCTGCATGCGCTGGTCCCAGGTCGCCTGACCGTCATAGTGGGTGTGGATGTCGACAAAGCCAGGCGTCACCAGCTTGCCGCGGGCGTCGATCTCCTCGGCTCCAGCGCCGGCCACCTGGCCGACCGCGGCGATCAGTCCGTCCTTCACCGCGACGTCGGCCGCGAAAGCCGGGCGGCCCGATCCATCCGCCAGCATCCCGCCCCGGATCACCAGGTCATAGGCCCGTTCCATGGCGCTCTCCCTTATGCCGTCTTGTCTCCGAGGCTCGGCGGCGATTACCCGCCCGCCCAGGGGGTCAGGTCAAGGGCGCCGTGGCGGCAGCCGGCCGGCGGGCCGATACGATTTTTGATTGCCGCCGGGTATGGAACGGAACCCCGTGCAGGCGCATTTTTGCGGCGCAGCTTGTTCGCCCCGCTCCGGGGCCCCGACCCGTCCTCCAGGAAACCCGTCATGCGTCCTTCTCAAGTCACCGCGGCCGTCGTCGCCGTCGCCCTCGCCCTTCCGGCCACGGCCGGCGCCCAGCCGACCCTGCGCCAGGGCAGCCCGCTCTCCTCGATCTTCGGCTGCGACGCGGGCGGCAACAAGCAGGCCGGCGGCGCGGTGATCGGCGGCCTGGTCGGCGGCGTGGTCGGCAGCAACCTCGCCAAGAACGAACGCACCCTCGGCACCGTGCTCGGCGCCGCGGCCGGCGCGGCGGCCGGCTCGTACATCGGCTGCCGGATGCAGCGCAGCGACCAGCAGAAGGCCCAGGCCGCCACCCAGTACGCGCTCGACCGCGGCGGCTCGCAATCGTGGTCCAACAGCGAGACCGGCGCCTCGGGCGACGTCCGCGTGGTCTCGACCTCGAACGGCGGAGGCAATGGCGGCGGTCGGCCGGTCTCGCTCAGCGGCCTGCGGTTCGCGAGCGGCGTCGAGCCGGCGGGCGCCTACGAGGCCGCCTCCGGTCCCTACACCGCGCCCAAGGCCGTCAACATCCGCGCCCGGCCGACCACCTCCGCGCCGGTCGTCGGCAAGCTGTCGGGCGGCCAGAGCTTCGACGCCCTGGCCCGGGTCAGCGGCACGCCCTGGCTGCTGGCCGGCCGCGACGGCCAGGCGATCGGTTACGTGTCCGACACCGTGGTGCGCCCGGCCGGCGGCAACCAATACGCCGGCGGCAATTCAGTCTGCCGCACCTTCGATCAGACCATCCGCACCCCGAGCGGCGCGCCGGAAACCTCGCGCCACACCGCCTGCAAGGGCGCCGACGGCCAGTGGGTGGTGCAGGGCTAACCCTGCATGCGGGCGGCGCCCCCACGCAATGCGTGGCGTCGCCCCTTCAAATCCTTGACCTAAAGCATCCACAGGGGCATAAGCGCCCCCTTCTGGCGCATAGCATTCGCGCCCTCCACCGCCACGACCCCCACGACTTATGTGGGACGAGGGCGGCGAGGCCCCCCGTCGACGTGATCGTCCACGGGGGTCGATTGCGTTTGGGCCTATAGGAGTCTCGCGTGTTTGACGCACTGACAGATCGGCTTTCCGGGGTCTTCGACCGCCTCTCCGGGCGGGGCGTGCTCTCGGAAAAGGACATCGACGAAGCCCTGCGCGAGGTGCGTGTCGCCTTGCTCGAGGCCGACGTCGCCCTGCCCGTCGTCCGCGAGTTCATCTCCAAGGCCAAGGAACGGGCCGCCGGCGAGGAGGTGATCCGCTCGATCCGCCCCGCCGACCAGGTGGTGAAGATCACCTATGACGGCCTGGTCGAGATGCTGGGCGGAGATGTCGCCGAGGGCCTGAACCTCGCGCTCAACCCGCCGACGGTCATCATGATGGCCGGCCTGCAGGGCTCGGGTAAGACCACCACCGCCGGCAAGCTGGCGCTGAAGCTGGCCAAGGACCGCAAGAAGGTCCTGCTGGCCTCGCTCGACACCCGCCGCCCGGCCGCCATGGAGCAGCTGGCCCTGCTGGCCAAGCAGGCCGGGGTCGAGAGCCTGCCGATCGTCGCCGGCCAGTCGGCGCCCGACATCGCCCGCCGGGCCATGTCCGCAGCCAAGCTGCAGGGCTTCGACGTCGTCATCCTCGACACCGCCGGCCGCACCACCATCGACGAAGCGATGATGGCCGAGGCGGCCGAGATCGCGAAGATCGCCAGCCCGACCGAGACCCTGCTGGTCGCCGACAGCCTGACCGGCCAGGACGCGGTGCGCACCGCCACCGCCTTCCACGAGCGCCTGCCGCTGACCGGCCTGGTGCTGACGCGGGCCGACGGCGACGGCCGCGGCGGCGCGGCCCTGTCGATGCGCGCGGTCACCGGCCTGCCGATCAAGTTCCTCGGCGTCTCGGAAAAGATCGAAGGCCTCGACGTCTTCGACGCCCGCCGCGTGGCCGGCCGCATCCTGGGTCAGGGCGACGTCGTCGCCCTGGTCGAGAAGGCCGCCCAGGACCTGGACGTGGCCAAGACCGAGGCCATGGCCAAGAAGCTGGCCAAGGGACAGTTCGACCTCGACATGATGGCCGAGCAGTTCAATCAGATGAAGCGGATGGGCGGCATGGAAGGCCTGATGGGCCTGCTGCCGGGCGTCCAGAAGGTCAAGAAGCAGCTCTCGGAAGCCAATGTCTCCGACAAGATGATCGACCGCCAGATGGCGATCATCTCCTCGATGACCAAGGCCGAGCGCAAGAAGCCCGACATCCTGCAGGCCTCGCGCAAGCGCCGCATCGCCGCCGGCGCCGGGGTCGATGTGGCCGAGATCAACCGGCTCCTGAAGCAGCATCGCCAGATGGCCGACGCCTTCAAGATGATGAGCCGAGACGGCGGCAAGGGCTTCGCCCGCATGGCCGGTATGATGGGCGGCGGCGGCATGGACCGTCTCAAGGCCCTGGGCGGCGGCAAGATGCCGGCCCCCGATCCCAAACAACTGGAAGAACTCGGCAAGCTGGCGAGCCAAGGGGGCGGTCTGCCCGGCCTCGGCGCTCCCGGCGGCCCGAAGCTTCCTGGCCTCGGCAATCTGCCGCCGGGCTTCAACCCATTCAAGAAATCCTAGAGCTTACAAAGGACTAACCCATGCTCAAGATTCGTCTCGCCCGTGGCGGCGCCAAGAAGCGCCCCTACTACAACATCGTCATCGCCGACTCGCACTCGCCGCGTGACGGCCGCTTCATCGAGAAGGTCGGCGCCTACAACCCGATGCTCAAGAAGGACGACCCGGCGCGCGTCACCCTGAAGGTCGAGTCGATCCAGGCGTGGCTCGCCAAGGGCGCCCAGCCGACCGACCGCGTCGCCCGCTTCCTGGCCAACGAAGGCCTGGTGAAGTGGCAAGCCGGCAACAACCCGAACAAGGCCGAGCCGGGCCGCAAGGCCAAGGAACGCGCTGAAGAGCGCGCTCAACGCGAAGCCGACCGCGCCGCCGCCGCTGCCGAAGCCGCCGCCCAGCCGGCTCCGGAACCGGAAGCCGCTCCGGCTGAGGAAGCCCCGGCCGCCGAAGCTCCGGCCGCTGAAGAAGCCGCCCCGGAACAAACCGAAGGCTAACTCGAACCCGACATGGGCGACGAAACGCACAATCTGATTTTCGTCGCCCAGGTCGGCGCCGCCCATGGCGTACGCGGCGAGGTGAAGGTCACCACCTTCACCGCCGACCCCATGGCCCTGGCGAACTACAAGACCTTGATGCGTCAGGACGGCTCGCCCGCCCTGACCATCGCCTCGGCCCGCCCGACCAAGGGCGGGATCGTCGCCCGCCTCAAGGGCGTGGACGACCGCAACGCTGCTGAAGCCCTACGCGGCCTCAAGCTCTACATTTCCCGCGAAAGCCTGCCGCCGACCGACGAGGACGAGTTCTATCTCGCCGACCTCATCGGCCTCGCTGTCGAGACCGCGGCCGGCGAGCTGCTGGGCAAGGTCAAGACCGTCCAGGACTTCGGCGCCGGCGACCTGCTCGAGATTCAGCCGAAGGCCGGGGCCAGCTGGTGGCTGCCCTTCACGCGCGAGGCGGTGCCGGAAGTCCGCATCGCCGAGGGCAGGCTGATCGCCGAGCCGCCGCCGGTCATTGAGGCCGACCCGAACGAAGGCCGCGAGGAAGACTGACCCTGGCGCTCCGCCCAAGCAAAAGGCTAGGTTGCACCAAACAACCAGTCGGGGAGAGCGACCATGGACCAGAACGAACAGACCATTCGCGACTTTATCGCGGCCTGGTCGCGGCTCGACCCCGATGAGCTGACCGGCTTCTTCACCGACGACGGCACCTACTACAACATGCCCACCCGGCCGGTCACAGGCCGCGAGAACCTGCGCGCCTTCATCGCCGGGTTCGTGCGCGGCTGGACGTCGACCCAGTGGGACGTGCTCAACCTGATCTCGCGCGGCGACGTGGTGATCGCCGAGCGGCTGGACCGCACCATGGTCGGGGAAACCGCCGTCGACCTGCCATGCTGCGGCGTATTCGAGATGCAGGACGGCAAGATCAAGGTCTGGCGCGACTACTTCGACCTCGCCACCTACACGCGCCCGCTGCAGCCGGCGTCCTGAGCCGCGGCGGTCAGGCCCGCTGGGCCAGCACCGCCTCGCGCTGCCGCGCGAGGTCGGCCCGCGCCTTGGCCATCAGCGCCTGGATCGCCGGATCTTCGCGCAGCGCCGCCAGGTTCGGCTGCTGGTCGAGCCACAGGCTCTCGTCCCACAGGAAGATGCCGCGCCAGCCGTTCTGATAGGCGCTCTCCAGCGCCGCGATCGCCTCGGCCCGCATGCCCTTCTCGGCGAACACCTTGGCCCGGGCGACGAGCCAGTCGTTCGGCGGCCGTTGCCCCGGTGTCGGCGCGGTCACCTTCAGCACCTCGTCCAGCAGCCGCTTGGCCTGCGCCCGGTCGCCCGTTCGGTTCAGCGCATGCGCCGCCACGGTCGGCATGGCCAGGTCCAGCCCGGTCACCGCCGGCTCCGGCGAGAAGATGTCCGGTCGCAGCTTCTTCAGCGCCGCGACGCCCTCGGCGTACTTGCCGGTCATCACCGAGGTTTGGAACACCACCATCGGCCAGAACGGCTCGTCGTCCTTGGCCATCAGCGAACGGCCCATGGCCAGCGCGCCTGGCCAGTCGCCGCGATTGCAGAGGATCGTGATCTCTCCCAGCTCCTTGGCTGGCGACTCGCTGATCGCCCGGAGCACCGCATCGGCGTCGTCACGCAGGCCGAGGTTCATGTAGACCCATGAGGTCTGGAGCGAGATGAATGGGTCCTGGCCGTCGGCGATCGCCTTCAGCCACGGCTCGGCCTCATCGAACCGGCCCTTCTCGGTCAGCACCATGGCCAGCTGGTACTTGGCCTGTTCGTAGTCGGGGTAGAGCTCGGTGGCCGAATGGAACTGGCGCTCGGACTCGTCCAGCTGGCCGATGTTCATCAGCGCCTTGCCGTAGGTCATGATCGTCGAGCGGTTCAGCGGATCGAGGGTCAGGGCCTTGCGCCCGAACACCACCGCCTGCTCCGACTGGCCCAGGTCATTCAGCCGCGAGGCCTTGGCGCTCAGCGCCTCGGGCTTGTTAGGGGCCAGCTTCAGGGTGCGGGCGATGGCCTCGTCGAACGCCTTCTCGTACTGGGGACCGCCGATCCGGATGCTCTGCACGCGGGCGATCATCGCCTTGGCCATCCAGACGTCCGGCGACTCCGGATCGAGCTGCACCGCCTTGTCGATCGCCCCCTGCGCGACACGGCCGGCCTCGCCTATGTCCATCGACAGGCCCTGCTGGGCCAGCACCATCGTCGCCTGGGCGTAGCCGGCGAAGGCCGCGGCGTTCCGCGGCTCCAGGTCCATCAGTTTTTCGAACCCCGTCCGCGCCTGCTTCAGCGACTCCGGATCCTGGCGGCGCAGCTGCGCCATCGAGGTGAGCTGCAGGGCGTAGGCGTCCGGGTTCCGCGGCTCCCCGCCGGGCCGCGCGCCGCGCAGGGCCAGCTTGACCTTCATCGCCTCGGCCACCGCTTCGCCGATCTCGGTCTGCAGGGCGAGGGCGTCGATCATCTGGCGGTCATAGGTCTCCGACCACAGGTGGAAGCCGTCCTTGCAGGCGACCAGCTGGCAGGTGACGCGCAGGCGATCGCCCTCGCGCCGCACGCTGCCCTCGACCACGTGCGCGACGCCCAACTTCTTGCCGACCTCGCGCAGGTCCTGGTTCTTGCCCTTGAAATAGAAGCTGGAGGTGCGGCCGGCGACCTTCAGCTCCGGCGACTGAGCCAGGCTGTTGATCACCTCCTCGGTCAGGCCGTCGGCGAAATACTCGGCGTCCTGCGCCCGGCTGAAGGTCGTGAACGGCAGCACCGCCACCGACTTGTCTGGCGGTCCGCCCAGCATCTGCAGCGGCCCGCCGCGCATCACCCCGCTGACCGTGGCCGCGGTCACCCCGAGCACCAGGCCCATGCCGCCCAGCAGCATGACGTCCATCCGGGTCAGCCCCGTCCTCGGCGGGGCCTCCTCGCCTTCGGGCAGGGTCGTGCGGTGAATGCTTCCGTCCGGCGCGCGTTCGAACGCCCAGGCGATGATCGCGGTGATGGGCAGGCCGAGCGCGAGCACCACCAGGGCCGCCTGGCTGGTCCACTTGGGAAAATCGAGGGTCTCGAAGATCGTCTTGGCGACCTGGAAAATCCCCCAGGCGGTCACCGTATAGAGCGCAGCTACACGAATGACGTTTCGACGCTTCAACTCACTGAGGAACTGTCCGAACACTCGCACGCCCCCTCCGAGGAAGCGCCGAGCCTAACAGTCGGAAAACAAAGGCGGCAAGCGCGAGCTCGCCGCCATTTGGGACTACTTCTTCATCCGCATCAGGCCTTCCTGGGCCACCGAGGCGACAAGCGTCCCGTCCTGGCCGTAGATCGCGCCGCGCACGAAGCCGCGGCCGCCCGAGGCGCTGGGGCTGTCCTGGGTGTAGAGGTGCCAGTCGTTGAAGTTCGAAGCCTTGTGGAACCACATCGCGTGGTCGAGGCTGGCCGACTGCAGGCCCGGCGTCTGCCAGGCCACCCCGTGCGGGCGCATCGCGGTCGACAAGAGATTCATGTCCGAGGCGTAGGCCAGGATCACTTGGTGCATGCGCGCGTCGTCGCCGATCGGGGCCACCGCCCGCATCCAGGTGTCGCTCTTGGGCTCGCTCGGCTTGGGCTTGCGGCCGAAGCCGTAGTTGTCGCGGCCGACCATCTCGATCGGGCGCGGCCGGTTCATCATCCGGCGCATCTCTTCGCTCATGCCGTCCAGCACGGCCCTCTTGTGGGCCTCGGCCTCCTGCGCCATGTCGCCCGCGCTACGCACGGCCGGCATCGGCGCCTGGTGCTCGAAGCCGTCTTCGGCGACCTGGAACGAGGCGGCGAGGTTGAAGATCTGCTTGCCGTTCTGCACCGCGATCACCCGGCGGGTGGTGAAGGTGCCGCCGTCGCGCGAGCGGTCGACCTCGAACAGGATCGGGATCCGCGGGTCGCCCGGTCGGATGAAGTAGCAGTGCAGGGAGTGGCAGATCCGCTCCTCGACCGTCTCATAGGCCGCCAGCAGCGACTGGGCGATCACCTGGCCGCCGAAGATCCGGCCCGGTCCGTCCTCGGGCGAAACGCCGCGGAAGGTGTTCACCTCGATACGTTCGAGGGCCAGGGTCTCGGTGAGGATTTCGGGCGTTTCCATCGGATCTCTAAAAATGCTGCAACTGCGAAAGGCACCGGCTTAAGCCGATAGCGGCGTTCCGGCAAGTTGGCCGATCCCCTAAGCGCCATCTCGATTTGCGCGCGGACGCGCCGGCCCTCCGCAATCAGGCTGGGACGCATGCGGCCCGGACGTCAGTGGAATTTCAACGCCCAATGGTCCAAAAGCCGCCCATGTCCTTCGACGCCACCGTCCTGACCATGTTTCCCGAGGCCTATCCCGGCCCGCTCGGCGTCTCGCTGATCGGCACGGCCTGGCGCGAGCACGGTCTGTGGACTCTGGAAACGGTGGACATTCGCCAATTTTCCAAGGATAAGCGCGGCTTCCTCGACGACACCCCTGCCGGTGGCGGTCCTGGACAGGTTATGCGGGCGGACGTCATCGCAGCCGCGCTGGACAGCGTGGATCGGCGGGGACGGCCGCTTTTGTACATGAGCGCACGGGGTCGGCCCCTGACCCAGGCGCGCGTGAGTGAGTGGGCCAAGGGCCCGGGACTGATCGTCCTGGCCGGTCGGTTCGAAGGGGTGGACCAGCGGGTGATCGACGCCCGGGGGTTCGAGGAGATCAGCGTCGGAGACGCGGTCCTCGCCGGCGGCGAGGCGGCGTCCCTGGTGGCGATCGAAGCGTGCGTAAGGCTCGTGCCCGGCGTCCTCGGCCAGGCCGAAAGCTTGAGTGAAGAGAGTTTCGAGGACGGGCTCCTGGAGCACCCGCAGTACACCAGACCGCGGGAATTCGAGGGGCTTGAGATACCGCCCGTACTGCTCAGCGGTCACCACGCCGATATCGGCAAGTGGCGGCGGAGCCAGCGCGAAGCGGCCACGCGGGAACGACGTCCGGACCTCTGGGCGGCGCATCTCGCCAATCAACAGGCAAAGGGCGAGTAAAGCCCAGTAGGACAAGGACGACTGACATGAACATCATTCAGCAGCTCGAAAAAGAAGAGGCCGATCGCCTCATCGCCACCCGCTCGATCCCGGACTTCCAAGCCGGCGACACCCTGCGCGTGAACGTGAAGATCAAGGAAGGCGATCGTGAACGCGTGCAGGCCTACGAAGGCGTCTGCATCGGCCGTCAGGGCGGCGGCATCAACGAGAGCTTCACCGTCCGCAAGATCTCCTTCGGCGAAGGCGTGGAACGCGTGTTCCCGCTGCACTCCCCGAACATCGAATCCATCGAAGTGAAGCGTCGCGGCGTCGTCCGTCGCGCCAAGCTCTACTACCTGCGCGACCGTCGCGGTAAGTCGGCCCGGATCGCCGAGCGCCAGACCGCCCGCAACACCGAGACCACCGAAGCCTAAGGCTTTCGGACACCTCCGAATTCAAGCGGCGGCTGGAGCGATCCAGCCGCCGCTTTTCGTTTGGCCCCTCCCCGCCAGAAGAACGAGTATCTGTTCTCTGTCCCCGAAAGCGGGGAGAGGGAAATTCAACGCCGCTCCCCTTGCGTCCGGCCCCGCGCCCATTAACTCCAATAATAAGAGTTACTGAGGAGCCCAACCAATGCGCGCCAAGTCCTTCGCCGGCATGACCTGTTCCGTCGCCGGCGCGCTCGAGGCGATCGGCGACCGCTGGGCGGTGCTGCTGCTGCGCGACCTGGCGCTGGGCCTGTCGAAGTACGACGAGCTGCAGGCCTCGACCGGCATGCCGAACACCACGCTCTCGAGCCGCCTCAAGCACCTGGAGAGCACCGGCCTGGTCGAGCGCC